>JAAYOM010000007.1 GCA_012520315.1 Bacillota bacterium
CATTTGTCATGTTCCTGTATAGTTGAGAAAATGGGCACAAGTTCGATTGACGAAATGCTAAGGCTTGTTTATAATGATCACGTATGGTGACATGTCTCGTACACTCAGAAAGTTCATAAAGAGAAAGGGGCCTACCTATGAAGAAAACTCTCATTTTGGTTCTTGTTTTAGTGTCCATTTTTAGCATGTCCGCACTGAGCTTTGCTGCGGAACCGATCGTTATGGGTAAAGCTGACTGGGCTGCCCATGGCACAAGATGCTTTGCAGTAGCCGTTGTCGCTCTGCAGGGTGACGTAATCGTTGGCGCTTACATCGATGAGTATCAGATGCTCGCCAAGGCAGACGCCATTGGTGTTCCCAACTCCGACAAAGCATTCGGCGAAGCTTTTGCCAACCCAGAGCAAGTACTTGCTTCCAAGAAAGTAAACGACGAGCTCTACAGCAACAATATGGCTAATGCCGGTTCCACAGTCACCATCGCAAACAACTTCAAAGCTGTTGAGGACTTTGTTGTTGGCATGACCGTAGCAGAACTCGAAGCTTTCCTTTCCAACAACGACAAGGAAGCTGTAGTTGACATCGTAACTGGTGCCACCTTGGTTGACACCTATGGTTACTTAACCGCTTTCTGGGCAGCCGCCAAGGATGCTCAAAGCAAGTAAGTTGACTAATAAAAAAACCGTATTGTCCTAGCGGACTTTACGGTTTTTTATTTTGTTCCTGCCCTCTGCCTGGCAGCAGTTTGGGTCTGGGCATGCTTTTTTGCACGTTTTTGAGTGCAGTCTGCTTGGCAGCTTCCAAAAGCAGGCCCAGGGCGTGGGAGATGTTGCGGCGCATCTCGTCATCCATTTCCCGTATCGATCTCAGCACGATACGGGCATTTTTATGCCAGTTTAAAGTGAGCTCCCTCAGCGTGCTGGCATTTGTCGCTTCTAAAATGGAAAATAGCGTATCTACAAACTGTTCTCGCTGTTCAGGAGGCAAATGTGTAAGCCAGGTTTTCAGGGTGTGATCTATAAACTTGCTTTGATCCGTAACTTGATCTAAGTAGACAAATTGGTCCCTTTCCACTTCCCAGGAAAAGAGATCATGCTGCATTAGGCCGACTTGTTTGCTGCGCACCACAAAATAATCCTCTTCGTGCTGGAGCAGCATGCCCACCACGGACGACTGGGGGATAAAGGTCTTGATTCTCTCTGCCACCCGCCGGTAGCCCTCTGATTCCAGCACACAGGCATCAAAGCCTGGACCGTCATGATTATGTACAAAGACCAATCTATCCTGGACTTCCGGCTTGCAGAAGGATGCTGCATAAACTGCCAGGTTACCTCCCTTAGAGTGTCCCCCTGCACCTAAGAAACCCGGCAGGGTGCCCGCAGCATCATTGAGGTACTGGACTGCATCTAACTGAGCCGGCACAGGTGTGCAAAAACTCATGTTAAAGTCTTCCTTCCAGCCCGCGAGGGACAGGTCTGTACCGCGGTAGGATACATAGGCGAGTTCAGGCGCGGCTTTTATCACCAGGGCCGCAAACTGCTTTTCCCGAGCAGGATCCACCTGGTTGGTGTAGCCGCACAGGGTCATATTCGCAAAGCGGGGACTGGCTGCAACAGCCTGCAAAAAGGGGAGATCAGCCTTCATGATCAGGTTTTCCTGGGGATCATCTTGGGCAAAGAAGATCTCACCAGCCTCGGCAACTGAAATTTCCCGGCCAAAGGACGCGGGGACGATGCCGTCCCAGGGCAGATAGGAAAGGCGGGACAAAATTAGGCTGTCGATCTCGTTTAGTGCCGTTTGCTGCAGGGATAAATCTCCCCGCCACTTGAGGTAGTCAAACAAGGTGGCCATCAGATCAACCCCCATACTATGTTTGTCAGCCTCTTTCGTGCCAGAAGTGGGAAAACCCTTCCAATGCAGGATTTATTCAGGATGCAAAGAAAGATATAGGTGCATTTTTCTGCTTGAAGTGAAAGTGGTTCTTTGCGAGCCTGTTGCTTTTGCCGGTGCGGCTTAGCTTAGGCAGCACCAAGGGTATTCTTTTGCATTTATTAATGGCTATAGGACTAGGTCTTCAAGTTCTGGGCCTCTAAGGCGGTGCTGGTTTGCGGGATATTCCAAACTATGATTCTTTTGTCCATATCAGACCCATCGAGAAGGGCTGGTCTGGTGAAGAAAAATTTTATGTCGAAACCGGGGAAGGGGAAAGGCTGCTCTTGCGGATGGCAGATGCGACTCAGCTTGGCCGCAAGCAGCTGGAGTTTGCCTTGCTGGAGCAGGCGTTTTCCCTTGGGCTGCCCATGCCTAGACCCATAAATGTAGGACTCTGTCAGAAAGGAAGCAGGGTCTATTCCCTCTTCACCTGGTGTGAAGGGGAAGATGCCGAGGCGATCCTGCCGGCTTTAAGCGCAAGGGAGCAGTATGCCCTCGGCCTTAAGTCTGGAGAACTGCTTCGCCTGCTGCACACGATTCCGGCGCCCCGTGCCGCTCTTACTTGGGAAAAGCGCTATAATGAAAAACTGGATAGAAAGCTTAAAGAGTACGAGGAATGCTCCCTATCCTTTACAGGTGATGCCCACATTCTGCGATATATAAAAGTGAACAGGCACCTTGTGGCTGGCCGTCCCCAGTGTTTTCAGCACGGAGATTACCATGTGGGCAATATGGTAATCAGCGGCGGGGGCGGTTTGTCGATCATTGACTTTAACCGCTTTGATTTTGGTGATCCCTGGGAAGAGTTTAATCGCATTGTGTTCAGCGCAGCTGCAAGTCCTAAGTTTGCCAAAGGGCAGATTGACGGTTACTTTGGTGGAGATCCGCCTCTGACTTTCTTCCGGCTTCTAGCTCTTTACATAGCAGTCAATGCAATTGGCGCATTGCCCTGGGCCATGGCTTACGGCCAAGATGAGGTAGACACCATGATCAGGCAGGCGGAAGATGTGCTGAGCTGGTTTACCGATATGACCAGCCCCGTACCCACTTGGTATGGCTAGGGACTACAGCGGGGTTTCCTGCCATCTTTCTGCTTTGCGCTCCAGGCGCTTGAGGCGATGCTCGAAGGCAGGGATCTTAGGAGACCTTTTTTGCCAAGCCAGGGCCAAAGCCCGGCGAGTAATCTGCTGGGCTGAGTCCAGGTCTTTTTTCTTGTGTTCATAGTATTTGGCCAGCTCCTCTGAGGTGTCCAGATCTTCAGGGGCGAGTTTAAGCACTTTCTTCCAGAGGAGAGACGCCCGCTCATGATCCCCTAAACGCTTGAAGATGGCTGCAGCCTGGTTCAACACCCTTACATATTGCCCGTCTTCATCGGTAAGCTGCCCGGCCGCTTCCAGATAGCGGAGGGCCAGGGGCTGATCCCCGGCGGCAAGGGAGAGATCGGCTAAGGCCTCAGCTTCAAAGGGACAGTCACATTCTTCGGGGCCAAGCTCGGTGGCGGCTTCCAAGCGGTAGAGCAGTGTGGCCATGGAAAGGATATCTGTCACATTGTGCTCGACAATGTTTTGGAGCAGACTGCCGTCGCCTGTCTGCAGAAACTCGAAGTAGCGGCTGGGAATCTCTGCACCCGGTATGTCGTCAACCCGCTTCACGCCTAAGATATGTCTTTCCAGGCTGCCTAGACTGCAGCTGGCCAATTTGCGTTTCCAAAGCCTCCGGGACATGTGCAGCAAATCCACATGTTCCTTTTTAGTTGCACCCTCCAGGCCCAGGCGGGAGATGGCAAAGCGCGTCTGCAAGAGGGGCAGATCAAAGGTCTTGCCGTTAAAAGATATGATTGCGGACTTTTTCTGCAGCGCTTGATCCAAGAGATAAAGCAGCGCGGGCTCCTCATTATAGTCCCGCATCAGAAGCTGCCTGACCACAAAGTGATCGGCTGTGAAAAAACCCAGTCCCACCAGGAAGGCATAGGTTCCGGTTCCACCTGCCAATCCTGTTGTTTCGGTATCCAAAAACAGCGCCTCCTGCAGGGAAAAATCACCTCTGGACTGGCCGAAGAGGCTCAAGTTGGCATAATTGCTCTCCAGCGCTGCTTTGAAGGTCCAGTGCCCATGGCGGCCCGAGATAGGCCGCTTCTCTTCAATCACGTAGCAGGATCCGAAGGGTGTATCCATTTCCTGTCCGTGCATGTATCTATCTAAATCTAATTTTCTTGCTTTCGCCTTTTGCGGAGCGTCACTTGCGGGGGGCAGGAACCTTTTCAGTCTTGTGGTCAGATCCATAGGCCAAAACCCCCTTTAAGAACCAGGCTGTGTGTTTCTTGCCCTGATCGCCCACTTCTTCAACCGGTCCTACGCAGGAGGGACAGCCGGAAGGGCAGGGGCATTTATTAATAATGGACAGGGCACGCCGCAGCAGTCTGCCGTGGGCTTCAAAGAGCTGCTCACTAAAACCGACGCCGCCGGGATACTTTTCATAGATGTACACGGTGGGTTCCTCGGTAAAGGGAGAACGGATTTGGGCTGTCACGCCAAGATCGCTCGGTTCACACATTAACTCCAGCGAGGCAATATTGCCCAGGAGATGGGCGGCACCTAACAGGGCACTTTGCAGTGCGCCCCGGTCAAGGTTGTCTGTCTTTTCTTCCGGAATGCTAAACCAATAGGCGGTGGTGTGCAGCTCCTGCTCTGGCAGGGAGATCTGGCCCCAGCCGATGTTCTCGTGGGTGTAAAACTTGATTTTCTTATACATATGGGTCTTCGCCACCACCATAACCTCACCCCAGCTCCTTTTTACCTGGGGCAGCACTTCATGTTCAAATACATCCAGAACCTTAAGCTCAACATCTAAATTCGCATCAGTGTAATAATCCACATCTACTTCCCTGGCATAGGCCTTTTGACGCTCCCAGTCGAGCTGGTCAATGTGATACTGGATGCTTTCGTGAATATAAATCGCCCCTTCATGGATCAGCATCGGGGCGCTGAATCTGTCAACTTCGCCAATGACGCGCGTTTTCCCATCGGTGGTATCAATGATGGCAAAATTCTCTGTGGAGGCGCTGCGCAGGGAGATGTCCACAGCCGGATAATTTTCACTCATCCAGTACCAGCGGTTTTCCACTTTGCGCAGGATCATCTGATCCGCCAGGTAATCCAAAATCTCGGCCGGATCCAGCTCGCCGAACTTTTCCCCTGCTGTAAAGGGCAGTTCAAAGGCGGCACACTTGAGGTGAGAGACCAAAATGTAGAGGTTGTTTGGATTGATGCGGGCAAACTCAGCTCCCCGATCCATAAAGTAGTCCGGATTCTGGACAATAAACTGGTTAAGGGGACTGGAGTTAGCCACCAGTACAGCCAAGGAGGGCTGATCGGTGCGGCCGGCGCGCCCGAGCTGCTGCCAGGTGCTGGCAATTGTGCCGGGATAGCCGGTTAAGACCGCGGCCTGGAGCGTGCCGATGTCGATCCCTAGTTCCAGGGCATTCGTGCTCACTACGCCCAAAACCTTGCCAGCCCGCAGATCCCGTTCAATCTGCCTGCGCTGTTTGGGCAGATAGCCCCCTCGGTAGGCCCGAATCGTCTCGTGGGGCTGTCCTAATTTATGAAAGGACTTGCGCAGGTAGGTTACGAGCACCTCTGTATTGAGGCGGCTGCGGGTAAAGACAATGGTAGGAATCTTGGCTGCAATGAGTTCGTGGGCTACCGCTTCCGCTTCTAAAAGCGCGCTGCGTCTGATCCCAAGGGGTTTGTTCACCACAGGCGGGTTATAAAAAAGCAGATCCTTTTGACCCCGGGGAGCTCCGTTTTGGTCAATCACAGTGACAGATCGTCCCAGCAGAGTTTCGCCATGTTCCTGGGGATTGGCAATTGTAGCTGAGGTACAGATAAATCTGGGCTTGGCTCCGTAGAAATTGCAGATCCTTTCCAGGCGGCGCAAGACATTGGCCACATGGGAGCCGAAGACTCCGCGGTAAATATGGAGCTCGTCGATGACGACATACTTAAGATTTTCAAAGAGCCGCATCCATTTGGTGTGATGGGGGAGGATGCCCGAGTGGAGCATATCAGGATTGGTCACCACAATACTGCCCGCAGAACGAATGGCGATTCTGGCATCTCCCGGAGTATCGCCGTCGTAGGTGTAGGTCTTGATTCTACCTCCCAGCTCATCGCTCCAGGCCATGAGCTCAGCGACTTGATCCTGGGCCAGGGCCTTGGTAGGGAAGAGGTAGAGGGCCCGCGCCTCCTCATCTTCCAGGAGCGTTGTGATTACCGGCAGATTATAACATAAGGTCTTGCCGGAAGCGGTGGGGGTAACCACCACAATGTCCCGGCCATCTTGTACTTTACGGACCGCTGCGGCCTGATGGCTGTAGAGCTGTTCGATGCCCTTGCGCTCAAGCAGCTCCCGGAGCTGAACCGGGAGAAACTCCGGTATCGGCTCGTAGATACCGGGCTGGGCCGGAATGGTATGCCGAAAGGTCACATTGCTCATAAAACGGGGATTGCGTTCAATTTTCTGCAAAACGGTTTCTACAGCGACACTCATCAATCTTCGCCTGCCCTTCTTTCTTCATCATAGACGAACATCAGTTTGTGTGTCAATGGTCTGATCAATTGTTGTCTGGCTAGGGGATAGGCAGCAGGACACCACCCCGAATGTTTGTTTCTCTAATTGTACCATAAACGCCTCTTAGGAACTATGTGTTCCATCTGCCAGGGGTAGCTGATGGCGCATGATTTTTCCTGCGGTGGAAAACCTATGAAGAACATGGCACTTACGGGGGAATCAATGTGGATAAGTTCTATCGAGGCTTTACCGCAGGTGTGCTGGGGGCCGTTCCGCTTAACCTCTGGAGTCTGTTTTCCTATCATGTCCTGAAGCTTACAGATCTGCGCATGCTGGACTGGGCAGGCATGGCCATTTACGGCACTCTGCCCCGGACGCTGCTGCAAGTTGTTTCTTCCCTGGTTATGCAGCTGGTCTGGTCAGGTTTTCGGGGCATACTCTTTGCTTACTTGGTACCTGAGGTCAGGTCCTGGGGGTATGTGGGCAAGGCGGTCATTTTCAGCCTGATTGTGTCCTTCTTTGAAGGCGGCGTCGCTATGCTGTTTAAAGTGCCCCACCTGTCGGTACTCAGCTCCGGGACGGTGCTCAGCGCCAATCTGGGCTCACTGCTCTGGGGCGTGCTCCTGGGCTATTTCTGCCGCAGGCTGGCGCAGCTTCCCAAGACGGAAAAAGCTGGATAGATGCAGTCAATGACATCACCCAGCTTTTTTTCTTTTTAGTCTTCTGCCTTACGAAAAAGCGTTTCTAGTTCGGGCATCACTTCCACCAGCTGCTTGGTGAAGTTCTCCGCTGCCCCTGAGTCAAGCGGTATTTCAGCTAGGGCCTCCTGGACTTTGGGCCAAGACTCGCTGATGCGATCTAGACCGTCCCTGAAACTTTCCTTGAGCTCTTCCAGCAAAGGTACAACCACTGGATAACTTGTGACCATCAGCGCTAATATTTGGCGCAGCGTCTCAAACATTTCGCTTGGTCTATCGGACTTTATACTATTTTCCACTTGCTTACACCTCCTCGCCTTTTGGGTGACTTCTATTTTCTATTCCCGTTTTCGAGCTAATTCTCATATACTATCTCAGTAGAGGGAGGGATGGAGGTATCCCCCATCCCTATTGGTTTGGACCTAGGCAAGCAAGATCACAGCTAATACCACGATCAGAATCAAAGCCACAAAGACGATGAAGGTTTCTTGTTCGTTATTCACGGAGTGCACCCCCCTTGCCTGTGAACTAAGAAGTTGCTACCCTTCTTGCTCTTACAATATGACAATCTAAGGAGACTGCTATGAGGCAGATTTCTCATTTTAGATTGCCGGGGGTGCCGATTATGCGCCGCAAGGTTGAGCAGGCCCTGATGCTGAATAGGGTCCAAAGAGTCCCGCCATACCGCGATCTGTGGCGGGAGTTCAGGTCAGATCTGCTGTTCTTTGATCCGCGGGGTGTTGATTGGGAAAGGGAAAGAATTAGAGGGTTGCTGCTCCGCAAGGGCCGCTGGCTGGAGGGTTATTTTGCTTTTCCTGAGACAGTTTACAATCGCAGTTTTCCTGAACAGAAGGGGATCTTGGGGAAACTTGCCGAGAGCATAGGGGAGAATCGCATTTTCAATGATCGTACCCACTTCGACAAGTGGGAGGTCTATCAGCATCTGGCAGGCAATGATGGGATCAAGGAATATCTGCCCGGGACCTATCAGTATACGGAGGAGGATCTGGCAGAACTCCTTGCCCAACACCCATCGCTTATTTTCAAACCCCGCCTCGGACACGGCGGGGCAGGGGTGATCAGGATTACGTCTCTAACGCCTGACACGGTGATCATTAAGTCTGGATGGGGATTTGCAGTCCCTCTGTTCGGGGAGCAGGCTTATCTACCCCTCCTTTTGGCCCTGGCTCCGCCGGAACAGTTCATAGCCCAGCAGTACATTGCAGGCCGGCAGCAAGACGGCAGCACCTTTGATGTGCGCATTCTTATGCAGAAAAACAGTGCTGGAAAATGGGAGGCAGGCGGGCAGCTGAGCCGGGTGAGCCTGGCTGCCAACCTTTTGACCAACCATTACTACGCAATTGTGCCCCCTGGGGAGCTGATAAGTGATGAGCTCCTTGCCGCTTTACAGTCCATCAGTTATGTTGTTGCTAAGACCCTGGACGGTCCCTTTGCGACCCTGGGGGAGCTGGGGGTAGACTTCCTCATTGATGAAAGCGGTCGGCCCTGGATTTTGGAGGTCAACGGCAAACCGGATAAGGGTCTGTTTTGGCAGTTAAGGGATCCGGAAATGCTGGGGCGCATTTATCTCAACCCCCTCCGGTACCAGGAACACCTTCTGGACGGGTAAGACAAGTGCCCTAGGATCTGAAAGGTCCCTAGGGCACCATGCTCTTACCTGCTATTGGCGCTTAATCATATCTTCCAGTTCTGGGAAAAAGCTCAGCAGCTGTGATGCCAGCTTTTCCTTGGTTTCTGCGTCCATCTCCGCCAGTCTGGAGGTAATTTTCGGAAGTGCTTCCTGGATTTGACCTGAAGAGCTGGCAGTTTCTCCGGACAATTGCCCCAATACATTGGAAAATCCCGGATAGCTGGCGGCCAGGATGGGAAGCAGCTTGAGCAGCGAATCAAGGGTTGATGGTTGATCACCTTTTTGTTTGTTCTTTTCCTTCAACTTGACACCCCCCAGTAATCTTATAGGTTGAAGCCGATGATCAGCAGTAACACCAGGAACAGGATGAAGATGGCCGTGACGGGATCGATTCCGCAGCAGACGGGCCTACCCATGTGACTCACTCCTTTCTGGGCATCATCGTTGGGATCAGGCTGGTCAGCGTTTCCATAAGTTCGGGATCCATTTGCTCCATAACATTGTTCAGCCTAGGTAAGACATCTCCCGAGGATTCGCCGAGCAGGCCAAGGATTGAGGATAGGATGGGGACACTTCCCTCCAGAATTGAGGAGAGATCTAGTTCATTTTGTCTGAAAAATGCATTCCCCATTGAACACCCCCCTTTCTGTCTTATGGTATTCAAGTACAGGTAAAGGGAATTAGGCGCCTACTCCTATTTTGGACATGAAAAAGGTGCTGGACAAACAGGTCCAGCACCAAGTACTAGGGGGAGAGGATTTTGTTATAGGGCTTTTTGGTAGAATTCCGCCACTTTCTCCCAGTCCGCCACATTGAAGATCGCCTGCACATAGTCAAGGCGCACGTTCTTGTACTTCAGATAATACGCATGCTCCCAAACATCAATGCCGAAGATGGGGGTGAGCTTGCCGCCGTCAGTCATCAGGGGATTGTCCTGGTTAGGCGTGCTGCTGACCACAAGCTTGCCGTCCTTGTCGGTAGAGAGCCAGGCCCAGCCCGAGCCGAAGACTCCTGCGGCATGGGCGGTCAGAGTTTTCTGCAGCTCCTCAAAGCTGCCGAAATCCTTTTTGATCTGTGCTCCCAGATCGCCCCTTGGTTCACCGCCTCCGCCGGGGCTTAAGGTGGCAAAGTAGAGGTTGTGGTTGTAGTAGCCTCCGCCGTTGTTGCGCACAGCCCTTTGCAAAGAGGCATCGCTGATGTCATCTAGGTTAATGAGAATTTCTTCAATGCCCTTGCCCTTAAGGGCAGGCAGTTTTTCCAGAGCGCTGTTTAAGTTATTGGTATAGCCGGCATGATGCTTGCCGTAGTGGGTTTCCATCGTCAGCTCGTCAATATGGGGTTCCAGCGCGTTAAAGTCGTATGTCAGTTTCACTTGTTTAAACATGGAATCATCTCCTTGATAAATCCTAATCGATTTAGTTAGGATTTGGTTTGATTCCAGTCTAGCATACTAGTTTAATAAATGCAAGTGATTCTCATTCTCAAAACAAAAAGATCAGTGTTTTAGTCCTTTGTCCGGTTTCCCTTCGGCGGGTGTTCGGCGCTTGACAGGGGTCTTGCTGCCGTCGGGCTGCATGATGACTGTGTTGTCCAGGACATTGGTAAAGTTTTGCCTGAAAATGGCGAGATATTCCTGCCTGAGGCGGGCCTGTTCTTCTTTTTCCTCTGCTGAGAGGCCGTTGGTTTTTGCCTTGCCGGCCAGTTCATTAATTCGTTTAAGCAGTTGTTCCACGTCATTTATCCTCACTTTTCTGTCTTTACATGCTGTCAGTGTTCGAGAATGAAGCGGCAACTCCTGCCTGAAAAATGAAAGGGGACCCGAACGGGTCCACATCATTCTTCACGCAGCTCTTTGGATTTGGCATGTATATCCTTGCGGCGATGCTCATTTTTCACTTCCAGCTCTTTGCGGCGACCTTTTGACATTGGTTCGTGCTCTAGGGCAAACTCTGCATCCTGCAGGCGATCCTTAGTATGGCGAATCTGCTGCTTGAGGTTTTTCTTACTCTTACCTTTTTCATCTAACTTTCTGGGCATGATAATCTCCAATCTGTATAATAGTGATTTCACTCACTCTTAGAGTGGATGATTTTCAGAGAAGTTATGCATTAGAACCATGATTTCAGCCAGTACTGTTCAAAGAGGATTTTGGTCAGGTAAGCGGCTGGATTGGGGGCGGACAGGGCGAGTTTGGGAGGTGCAGCATAGGCCTCTACCGAAACAAAGCAGCCCTGCCGAAAGCTGGTAAGCATAGATGCTCCCTTGGCGCCGCCCACAAAGCGGAAGCGGGGTTCTTTATTGGCATAGCCCAAGGCAAGATTGCGGGCGACCACTTCGGCCTGATAGTGGGCAAAGAATCCGACCTTGGGAATATAGGTTCCTGCAGGTGAGCGGATGCCTGCGGCATCACCGATGGCATAGACATCAGGCAGACAGGTGGCAAGGGTTGTGGGGTTCACCATCAGCCAGCCGGACGGATCGGCGATAGTTGAGCCTCGCAGGGGGGCGGGTCCCACGTGACGGGGAATCCCAATAAACAAGTCACCGGGTAGATCTCCATCGCTAAGCGTCAATACATGTCCCTTTGCTAGAGATTGCACTTGCCTGTTGGTCAGCACCTGGATGTCCCTTTTTTCCATGATGGCGGTCAGTCTGCGGCTGTAGCGGGGGCTGGCGAACTCCAGGGGCCGACTTTCGGGGGTCAAAAAGGTGATGTCGACTTTGCTGCGGAGTCTCCGCCGGCGAAAGTAGGCGTCGATCAGCAGGGCGATCTCATAGGGTGCGATTGCTCCGGGAAAGGGCAGACTGGAAATGAAGACAATGATCCGGCCCTGCCGAAATGCAGCCAGTTCCTGAGAGAGCAGCACTGCCCCCTGCAGATCGTAGGGGTTGAAGACTGGAGACGGCCCTGGGGCCAATTCCTGTTCGGCACCTAGGGCAATGATTAAGCTATCGTAAGATAAGAACCCCTGATCTGTACGGACTGCCTTGCTATCGGGAAGAAACTCTTCCACTTCAGCCTGTATAAACTGAACTTTTGACCCTTCCAGCCTGTTCAGCCTACGTATGATCTGTTCGGGCCGGCGCCTGCCGGTGGCAACAAGAGGGAGGCTGGCCAAAAATAGGTGGGTATCCCGGCGATCGACCAGGGCAACACGATCTCTTGCGGGCAGCACTTTTTTAAGCACATTGGCTGCCACGACTCCACCTGTTCCTCCTCCGAGAATTAGAACTGTCCTGCCCATGCCCGCACCCCTTCTTGTGCATAGTGTATCCAGCTCCAGATGTTTTACTAAAATACACATGAATTAGGTCCACAAGAAGGGATTAGGCCAACAGATGCCGAATTAAGACCTTCGGTACAGGTGGGGGGGTGTGGTTGTGGTTTTGCCTATTGTGTGCAGCCTGTTAGGGCTGGCAATGGTTTTTTCTACTGTCAGTCTGATTAGGATGAAGAATGTGGCGAAACAGGAATGGAGGAAGTGTGAACAGATCCTGCAGGCTGTTTCGGAGCCCATGATGGTGATCAACTCGCAAGGCAGAATCGAGATGCTGAACCCGCAGGCGCAGAAACTCACCGGCTGGTCAAAGGAAGAAGCTGTGGGAAGGGATTACGAAGAAGTCTACAATGTCCAGGCTGACACCGATGCTATTGCCGAGGCCCTGGAGGGCCGGACAAGGAGCCGCAAGCAAGTTGCGATCAGGACCAAGACCGGAACAGAGCTTTTGATCAGTGATAATATAGCGTCTTTGCGCGGTGACCAAGGACAGATTCATGCAGTACTCTGTACTTTTAAGCGGTCGGGGCTGAGGGAAAACCAGTGGTCAAACCTGGCTCAGCTCTCTTTTCTAGACGGCTTGACCGGACTTTATAACCGGGCTTACTTCGAACAGGAACTTCCCCGGCTGGATCGGCCTGAGCACTGGCCCCTTTCGATTGTCGTCGGTGACCTCAATGGGCTGAAACTGACCAACGACATCTTCGGCCATGCCGTAGGGGATCAGCTCTTGATCGCTGTTTCCCAGACCCTTTTGGAAGTCTGTCGCCCAACTGATTTGGTTTTCCGCTGGGGAGGCGATGAGTTTATTGTGCTTTTACCCAAGACCGGACATGCGGAGGCCAAGGAAATGTGCGGGCGGCTTCAGCGCGCCCTGGACAAACAGTCTGTAGGGGCTGTGGCCATCAATATGCCTTTAGGCTGTGCCACAAAGAGCCATGCAGGCGAGGATGTACATATAGTATGGCAGCGGGCTGAGGAAGCAATGTACTGGATGAAGACGACTGAACAGAACCGCTTCCAGAAAGAAACGCTGGACGGGATTATGAAGGAGCTTTACGGCAGAAGTGAAGCCGAGAAGGTGCATGCGGAGCGGGTCAGTGCCTTGGCTGAGGAATTTGGCAGGCACTTGGATCTTGCCTGCGATGAACTGCGCAACCTGCGTGTCTGCGGTTTGCTCCATGATATAGGCAAGGTCGCCCTGGAGCGGGACCTTCTCTACAGACCTTACCCCTTAAGTCCGGAAGAGGAACATGAGATGAAACGGCATCCGCTCGTAGGCTTCCGTTTACTGAGCTGTTTGGAAGACACAGCTGACTTAGCCCCTGCGGTGCTGGCACACCATGAGTGGTGGGATGGAACCGGGTATCCCAGGGGGCTGAAGGGCGATGAGATTCCCTACTTCAGCAGAATTCTGTCCATTGTGGAGACCTATGACAGGGCCAGCGACAAAAATTCAGCATACGCCCTGAAGTTTATCGCCGAAGAAGCAGGCCGCAAGTTTGATCCCGCCCTGGCCGCAGAGTTTATCCAGATGATCGAAAACCGTTCTGCCTAGACGGTTGAACAAGAAAAGCCCAGTCCTCTTGGACCAGGCTTTTTATTATGTCATTGTAGTCCTATTCTTCAAAGGCTTCTTGCACTTTCCATGCCTTCCAGACATTAGCCACCAGGTCGGGCCCGGGCTTCAGCGTATTCTTACCCGGTCTCCAGCCTGCTGGAGTCACCTCTGCGCCGCCTTTTTCACGCACGTGCTGGAACGCCTGGATTTGCCTTAGCGTCTCCTTTACATTGCGGCCCACCGGCGGAGTCATCACTTCGAAGGCTTGGATAATGCCGTCGGGGTCAATGATAAATCGTCCGCGAACTTCTGTTCCGGCCTCCTCATCATAGACTCCGTAGAGTCGACCAACGCTGCCGCTTTGGTCTGAGAGCATTGGGAATGGTACGTCTTTGCCTCCTAACATCTTAGACAGCTCCTCATCGTTCCACACTTTGTGCACAAACGGACTGTCTACACTGATGGAGAACACTTCGACGCCTAGTTTTGCGAACTCAGGATGTTTTTCAGCAACTGCTGAAACTTCCGTTGCTCAGACGAAGGTGAAATCCCCCGGATAAAAACATAGCATAATCCACTTGCCGCGATAATCCGCCAAATCAATCTCCACGAACTTCCCTTGATAAAAGCCTGGGGCAGTAAACTCTGGTGCTGGTTTGCCAACTTGAATC
Organism: Bacillota bacterium; assembly: GCA_012520315.1. Classification (GTDB taxonomy): domain Bacteria; phylum Bacillota; class Limnochordia; order Darwinibacteriales; family Darwinibacteriaceae; genus UBA5420. The sequence continues at coordinate 14,358 of JAAYOM010000007.1, forward strand.
ATCGTTTTCGACACTCCCTTCTCAATTTCTGGTGCAGCTGGCGCATCCAGAGGCTGCTGTACCTTAGCCTTGGGGCGCGCACAGCCCCCTTGAAACTCTTTCATAAGCCTTTGACCTCCTTTGTTAATAGGACTGATAACTATATTCGTCAGGGTGGGTGGAAAATCCTGCTAGAAGGGGAACAAAGGGTCTTTAGTCAGGCAGGGATATGGCTGGTTTTGGAGAAGTTGGCAAGAATGAAAACTCGCTAACATCTGGCAGGGAGGAGCCTGAGTATGAAGTTAAATTACCGCAGAACATTTTTTATCGGTCTGGCCTTTATGTCTATTTCCGCCTTTTGGCAGCTTTATGACAGTATCATTCCCCTCATCCTCAAGCACACGTTCCAAATTGGTGATACCCTCGCGGGAGGCATCATGGCCCTTGACAATGTCTTGGCTTTGTTTATGCTGCCGCTTTTTGGTGCTCTCTCAGATAAGATCCACACCGGCATCGGCAAGCGCATGCCCTTTATTCTAGGCGGCACTGCTGCAGCCGCCATCTCTATGATCCTGATTCCGGCCGCGGACAATCTGATCAATCTGCCCCTGTTTGTCATCGTACTTTTGGTGGCCCTGGTCGCGATGAGCACCTACCGCTCGCCAGCAGTTGCACTGATGCCTGATGTGACTCCTAAGCCCTTAAGGTCCCAGGCCAACGGAATAATCAATCTGATGGGCGCCTTAGGTGCTGTGTTTTCTCTAGCCTTGATCTCGCTATTAGTCCCCAAGGAAGGTGTGCCCGACTATCTCCCCATTTTTACGATTGTGGCGAGCTTTATGGTAGTTGCGGTGGCAATTTTGTTTTTTACGATCAAGGAAAACAAAATTGCTAAGGAAATGGAAGCCTATGAAGAAGCTGAGGAAAAGAAGGAGGAAGCCAAGGGCTCTGCTGCAATGCCGCCGGCGGTCAGGCGCAGCTTCTGGCTCCTTTTGACCTCCATCTTTTTCTGGTTCTTTGCCTATAATGCGGTGACAACTGCCTTCTCCAAGTATGTCCAAAGTTTTCTTGGGGTGGCAGGGGGAGGCTTTGCCAACAGCCTGATGCTGGCAACAGTGGCTGCCGTTATTGCTTTTGTGCCGGCGGGCATGATTGCAGCTAAGATTGGCAGAAAGAAAACGATCCTAATCGGCATCTCTGCCCTGGCGGTCTGTTTTGCCGCGGCTGCTTTGTTTACCACATTTTCACCGCTGCTCAATGTGATCCTAGTCTTTGTCGGCTTCGGGTGGGCTGCTATTAACGTCAACTCTTACCCCATGGTGGTGGAGATGGCATCCGGAGCGGATATTGGCAAGTACACAGGCTATTATTACACAGCCTCCATGTCTGCCCAGATTCTTACCCCTGTTTTGTCCGGGTTTTTCATGGAGCATGTGGGTTATAGAACACTCTTTCCCTATGCCGCCATCTTTATGATTGTCGCCCTGATTACGATGAGTCAGGTAAAACATGGGGACAGCAAGCTGATTTTGCCAAAAAGCAGGCTAGAACTGCTGGATGTTGAGGATTAACTAGAAAGGACGATGATGAAGTGGAAGTAAGAGCTTTAGAGTACAGTGCCGACCTGGTCGGCGATCTGCTGCTGTTTGTTGCTGAGGACAGGATGGAAGATTACAGCTGGCCCCATGAGGCGGTCAGGTCTTTATGTGAAGATCAAGGTTTTACCGGTAAATTTGGCGAGCTGGCCTACTGCCCCTACCTTGTGGAAGGGGAAGACAAACCGAGAAAGGCCGTTGTCAGCGGTCTTGGCAAGACTGATGAGCTGTGCCTGGAAAAGGTGCGCAAAGCTTGCGGCAAAGCGCTGAAAGAGGCAGACAAGCGGAAAATGAGGTCCCTGTCCCTGGTTCCCTGGACCTTAGATGTGCTTTCTGCTGCCGATGTGGCCCGGGCTGTGACAGAGGCCGCCCTGCTGGGCACCTATCGATTTGACCGCTATTTATCGGAGAAAAAGGAAGTTTCCCTGGATTCTCTCCAGGTTTGTTATGAACCATCCCAGGAGGTGGATGTGATCAGGGGGCTGCAGCTCGGTCAGAGTCTAGGCCAGGCCGCAAATTTGGCCCGTGATTTAGTGAATGAGCCTGCCAATTACATGACTCCGGAGCAGCTGGCCAAGGAAGCAGTGCAGGCAGGTGAAAAGTACGGCTTTGCAGTTGAGGTCTTAGAGCAGGATGCCATCCGTGAAATTGGCATGACCGCCTTTCTTGAGGTGGGGAAGGCCAGCGCCAATACCCCCCGTCTGATTATCATGCGCCATCAGGGCAACCCTGATCAGCCTGACCAGATCTTAGGGCTGGTCGGCAAGGGACTGACTTTTGACAGCGGCGGTTTATCCCTTAAGCCTGCCCAAGGCATGGGCGCCATGAAGTCAGATATGGGCGGGGCAGCTTCTGTGATTGGCGCGATGAGTGCGATTGCCGCTAACAATCTGCGCCTGAATGTGGTTGCTGTGGTAGCAGCCTGTGAAAACCTGATTTCAGGCGAGGGATACCGGCCAGGTGACATTATTACCTCCATGGCCGGAAAAACGATTCAAATTGACTCGACCGATGCAGAGGGACGGCTTACTTTGGCAGATGCAGTCTATTACACAGTAACCAAGGAAAAGGCCCAGCAAGTGGTTGATGTAGCTACATTGACGGGGGCCGCTGTGATCGCGCTCGGCAATACTACTACTGCCGTCATCACTAACAGCGATGAGCTTTACCAGAAGCTGAAGGGCGCATCTGAACAGTCGGGGGAACGGGTCTGGCAGCTGCCGAGTTTCCCTGAGTACCGGGAGCAGAACAAGACCCCGGCGGCAGATTTGAAAAACACAGGTGGCCGTCCGGCGGGCACCATTACTGCAGGACTTTTCATTGAGGCCTTTGTGGAGGAAACGCCCTGGCTGCACCTGGATATTGCCGGGACAGCTTTCTCCAGCAAGGATCAGGATTACCTCACAGAAGGCGCCACCGGCGTCGGCGTACGTCTGTTATATCACTTTGCAGAAAGCTTCATCTAGAAACAGAAGGCGGGGACTTAAGTCCCCGCCTGATTTCTTTACTAAAGCACCATTTTACTGTTTTCCAGCTGCTCGGCCAAATGGTCCGCTACCTGCACATAGTCATCGGGAGGCAGGGGGCGGCTGAACAGGAAGCCCTGGGCTTCATTGCACTGCATTGTGCGCAGGATATGCAGCTGGTTCTTGCGCTCCACACCTTCAGCCACAACACACATCGCCAGGTTCCGGCCCATGCCGACAATGGATCTGACCAGCCCTTGGGCCCGGGCGTTGATGTCAACCTGATCAATAAAGGTCCGATCGATTTTCAATGTTTCTACAGGATAACGCACCAGGTATTCAAGGGAGGAGTAGGCTGTGCCAAAGTCGTCTATGGCCAGCAGTACTCCCATCTTTTTCAGCTCCTCCAGGTTATGGAGGACATCATGGGTTGGTGCCAGCATCGCCTCTTCGGTAATCTCAATCCGCAATATACTGGCGGGAAGACCGTAAGTGTGCAGTATGTTGCGGATCAAGCCCGGAAACTCCCTGGAACGGAAGTGGTTGGCGGAAATATTCACTGCCACCCAGCCTAAATCGATGCCCTGGGCCAACCAGGCTTGGTGCTGGGCACACACTTTGGCGAGCATATACTTGCCAATCTCTTCTATGAAGCCGCCCTGTTCCGCTATGGACAGGAACTGATTAGGGGTCAACAATCCCTTTTCCGGATGCTACCAGCGGATCAGCGCTTCTTTGCCGACAATGATATTGGTCTTAAGATCCACTACGGGCTGGTAGAAGGCAATGAATTGATCCTCATCCAGACCGGTTCGGATCTCGGCTTGAAAACGAAGCCGGTCAATCATGGCCCGGTGGGTATCTGAGTTATAGAGCCTGAGCCTGTCGTCAGTGCTGTGCTCGGCTTCATAGAGTGCGGTCTGGGCCTGATGGAAGAACTCATCAGCGGTGAGCTCCGGATCTTCGCTGATACTTATGCCGCCCAGCAAGTTCACATTAAGATCATGGATCTCATAGTGCAGCGGGTGGGCCAGAAGGTTGTCCAGTCTGTCGATGGTTTTGAGCACACGGCTGCTGCCTGATGAAATGATCAGGCCAAACTCAGCATCGGCCAGCCGACCCATGATCAGGCTCTCATCACTTAGTTTCTGCAAAGTCTCAGCCAAATACTTGAGAACCCTGTCAGTTACATCGGGACCTGCCAAAGTCTTCAGTTCGGAAAAATCCCGGATCGATATCAAAGCAAAAATTACGGTGGTGTCATCTGCCAGGCTTTTTTCCAATAGATCTAAGAAGTGTTGCCTGTTAGGCAACCCCGTCAGGGGGTCGTAATAGGTCATCGTTCCAATTCTATCCATCATCTTATTGAAGGATGCGCTGGTTTCGCCTAGTTCATCGGTGCTGTCGATTTCAGCCCTGACGGTAAGGTCGCCCTGGGCACCCTGTTTAAAGATGTCATTCAGTTCCACGATGGGCCTGCTGATGGTAGATGCAAACCAGGAACCTAGCCAGACCACGAGCAAAATGCCGATGATGCAGACCGCCATCAGCCTGTAAATCAAATCTAGGACCGGTTGGTCGAAGAAAGCTGTAGGGACACGGACAATAACGTTCCAGTCGGTAATGCCGGCAAGTTCCTGAAAGAAAACGCGGTAGCTTTGGCCGTCTTCACTCACGGTAAAGGATCCGGACTTCTGTCCGGCAAAGTCGTCCCAATCACTGAACACATTCTGCATCCGGCCGTGCAAAATGAGGTCCGGATTATCATGCAGGATAAAGTGTCCTTCTCCATCAACAAGGTACACGTTCATATCAGAGCGTTCTCCGGCGAGATGAACCGCATCTTGCAGCATCGCGACAAGATCAACGGAAAGTCCAAGGAGGCCTGCAACTTCCGAGCCGTCCGCAGTGTAGATCGGGGTGGCAACCACAATGATCCGCTGGTCTGTAGAGCGGGAGACCAGGGGTTCTGATACAACTGTTTCCCCCGCAAAGACCCGGGGGAAGTAGTCCCGATCACTGATATTGCCAGCATTGCGCATGGAAGTAGTATTGTATTCTCCGTCCGGGGAGGCCACGAAAAAAATCAGATAGTAATTCTCAGACTGGGCAATGCGCCGCTGGAGATGGGGCTCGATTTCGTCCCAGTCCAGACTTTCCAGGAGGGAGGAATGGGCGAGCTGTTCAAGCTCGGTGATGCGCTCCTCAAGCCAGAGGCCGATCACCTGGTTCTGATGCTGCACCAGGTCGAGGGCACGTTCTTCTACTAAGTCATTCACAAGTGCACGGGTCAAAATGCCGGTCGTGGTCACTACAAAGAGAGTTAGTACAACTACAATTGTGACAAAGAGGACCAAAACGCGCTGGCGAATTCGTGTAAATGACCATTTCGGCATGGCTGCACCCCATTTCACGGTGGTTACTGGACATTTCGACACAAAAAGATAATCCCCTGCTCACTTTTACCGCAGGGGACCTAGCTTGCTTCTAGAGGAGTGGGGCAAGGAGGCGCAGCAAGGACCAGGTGAACCTGCGAACTGTGCCTATCTCTTCGTACTTTTTCAAACTGATTTCCTCACAGACCGTCAAGGCCGTCAAAAAGTCATCTTTAATTTCCAGCACACTTGGGGTTTTGTAAAGCCATACTCCATTTTCAAAGGCGAGGTAGAGGCTGCGGTAGTCGAGATTGATAGAACCTACAACTGCTACTTCGTCATCGGCAACAATCGTCTTCGAGTGCATAAAGCCCGGCGTATATTCAAAAATGCGCACTCCGCTCTGGACCAGTATGTGATAATAGGAGCGGGTAACGGCGTGCACGATGGGCTTGTCGGGGATATGGGGTGTAATAATGCGCACATCCACCCCGGATTTGGCAGCGGTGCTGAGGGCGGTCAGCACCTCGTTGTCTAAAATGAGGTAGGGCGTTGTGACATAAACATAGTCTGTAGCCCGGGAGATCAAGTTAAGATAAACCGTTTCGCTGACTGCTTCTCCGTCCAGGGGATTATCTCCAAAGGGTTGAATGAAGCCCTCCACTTCTGCAGCCTCGGGCAGTTGAGCAGGCCTGAATTCATCGACAGGAACCGCTTCTCCCCGGAGGTACTCCCACATGGCCAGGAACATCATTGTCAAAGACCAGACAGGCTCTCCTTTGATCAGGAAGGCCGAGTCCTTCCAATGGCCCAGTTTTTCGTAGGCATTGATATACTCATCTGCCAGATTAATGCCTCCTGTGAAGCCGGTGTGACCGTCGATAATCATCAGTTTGCGGTGATCCCGGAAGTTCAGCATGGCGGAAAGGCGAGGGGTCAGGGGATGAAAACGCTCTGTTTTGATGCCCAGTGCCTCCAGTTTTTTGTCGTATCTGTAGGGCAGTTTGAATAAACAGCCCACATCGTCGTAGATCAGGCGCACATCCACGCCTGCCTTGACTTTCTCCACCAGGATATCTAATATGCTGTTCCACATGATCCCTTCTTCAATGATGAAATATTCCAGGAAAATATAGTGCTCGGCCTTGGCCAGCTCTTCCAGCATGGATTCGTAGGCGAGCTCCCCCAAGGGGAAGAAGTGGGAACAGGTATGTTCATAGACAGGATAGAGGGCGTGGTTTTGAATATAGCGGGCCTGATTGCCCGCATGCTCGCTGAGCTGAACCAGCTTATCCAAAACTGGTTTGCTAAAAACGAGGGAGCGCTCTCCGTGATACTTAAGCTGCCGCATCTTCCGCCTCATGCGGCGGCTGGGGCGGGGACTGCCTAATACTAGATAAAACAGGCCGCCAAAAATAGGAAAGAGAATGATGGGAATAATCCAGGCAATTTTGTAGGCGGATTTTTGATGCCCGGTGGCGATAAAGATCAGCACCACAGCACTTAGCAGGGTTAGGAAAACATAAAAAATCTGAAAGTAGTCGCTGAAACGACCAACCATCAGTACAATGGCCAGCAACTGGATCAAAATGGCCAGGGAGATAACAGTAACACGGTGGAGCAGTAGGGATAAGATTCTCTTCATGCCGCAGCGCTCACCTCACTGTGATGATTCTTACGACTTAACATGATCTTCCCTGAATCAGGCCCCTTTGTCAAGGAAAACCAGGAGATTAGAGAAGGTGTTCACAATCTTTATACTTGCCTAATATGCCCCCCTGGGGTATATTTGACAAAAAGAGGTGATGCAGATGCGTAATGTAAAGTTGGTTGTTCTATCTTGCCTTGTGCTTCTGATGGTGGCTGGAGTGAGCAGTCTGGCCCTGGCCCAGGCAGTGCAGGTGAATCCCCGCGTGGCTGTGCAGAACTTTGCTCTGGTGAGCACTGCTAACGAAACCATTCGGCTCAGCGACCAGAAGGGCAAAGTGGTAATCCTCAACTTCTGGGCCAGCTGGTGCCCGCCCTGTCGCGCTGAGATGCCCGAGTTTCAAGAGCTCCATGAGGAGCTGGAGGGATCAGAAGAGGTTGTGCTCTTTCTGGTCAACCAAATTGACGGGCGCCGAGAGCTGGTGGAGACAGGCGCTAAGTATCTGGCAGACAACGATTTGACCATGACTAATCTCTTAGACTTTGGCACAGTAGGTACACAGATTTTCGGGATTCCGGGACTGCCAACCACAGTGGTGATTGATGCCGAGGGACAGTTGGCCGGTTATGTGGTGGGGGCGACCAATAAGGCGACTGTACTGCAGATGGTAGAGGATGCTAAATAATGCTGCAGGCTGCGACTCCAGAGATTTCACTGTCACTTTTTGGCTTGATCTTCGTTGAAGGCTTTTTGGCTTTTCTGTCGCCCTGCATTCTCCCGATGATCCCAATTTACCTGCTCTATCTAGGCGGTATGGAGGGGGAAGGGGGAAAATCCGGCCGGCGCCTTTTGACTAACACTTTAGGCTTTGTGGCGGGTTTTTCCATTGTTTTTGTCAGCCTCGGAGCTACAGCCTCGGCTTTAGGCAGCCTTATTTCTGAACATCGCCTGCTGCTGCAGCGGCTAGGCGGAATAGTGGTCATAGCTTTTGGCCTGAACTACCTGGGAGTGCTTAAGATCGGCTTTCTCAACCGCAGCCGATCCCTGGGCGCCTCCACTAAAGACTTGAAGTTTTGGTCCAGCCTATTCTTTGGGGCGGCCTTTTCACTGGGCTGGACGCCCTGCTTGGGAGCGTTTTTGGGGACCGCACTCATTCTTGCCTCCAACCTGGATACCATGTACCAGGGTATGGCGCTGCTTTTGACCTTTTCGCTGGGTCTGGGGATTCCCTTTGTGTTTACTGCCCTCCTTTGGAATCGCCTCCAAAGCACCTTTGGCTTTATTCGGCGCAACTTAAATGTGATCCAGACCATTTCTGGCATTCTGCTCATTGCAGTCGGGATTTTGATGTTCTTTGACTTGTTCAGGTTCTACGCCAATCTATTCCTTTAGGGACAGGTGATCCTGTGGAGAACTTATATGATGTGGCCATCATTGGAGCGGGTATTGTAGGTACCTCAATCGCCCGAAGGCTGTCTAAGTATCAACTGCGCATTCTAATTTTGGAAAAGGGCACCGATGTAGCCATGGGGGCCACCAAGGCCAACAGCGCCATCGTCCATGGCGGCTACGGGGAACCGTCTACCACCTTGAAAGGGCAGCTCTGCTATGAGGGGCGCCTAGCCTTTGCCCAGCTCGATGCAGAGCTCAACTTTGGTTTTAAAAAGACCGGTTCTTTGGTAGTCACGGCTGAAAATGACC
>JAAYOM010000041.1 GCA_012520315.1 Bacillota bacterium
GAAAAACTGATTGATGTAGAGAACGATACGTTTCTCTTCCATACACTTACCCCCCATTCTGTGTACGATAGGTGGTGACTTCCTTGATGATGTCATCTACATCCAGGACCATTTCCATCATACTGATCTGGTCTTCCCATACATCTTCAGGAACAATGTCTTTAAGCTCAAAAATATGGTATACGGGGAGTTCTAACTGAACTCCTGTCAATGGACCAGCAAAAGTAGGATCACCGGTTGTAACAGTTTCAGCGGCTAGGCCAGAGGCTTCTGCTTCTGCTCCGCCTAAGATTACAACTACGTTTTCCTTACCTACTTTTTCAACCAAATCCTTAATACGATTCTGGTTTTCCAGATCCATTGCTCCTGCCGCCGTTCAAACAAAGCATTCGGTGGTGGAGAAACCAATTATTGCGCCTGTGTTTTCAATGCAGGCTTCAATAGCTGGACCCGGAATACCATCTCGATCGCCAATAATGGCAATATGTTTGCCGTTTAGATCGATCATGGAACCAATTCCTCCTTTTGTATTATTAAAATTCGCGAGCTGTGAGTTTGTTAAAGCCAAGCTCGTTAGTTGCTCCCATAATAGCTTGCAGCTCTACTACAATTGTGCCGTCATCTTTGCGGCTGCCTTTGAAACCTCCAGCGATTACTTCAGCAGGTTCCACATTACCGATAACCTTATCCAAAACGGGTAAAGTAACCAGTTCGTTAGCGTTTCCGCCCGTTACAATAGCATCAGCACTTGGGCTGCCGTCTGCGAGAGACTGGGATGTGCCGTCTTGACCGGCATACTCATCGGTGATCAGAACGGTCTTAATACCTTTGGCTTCAATCTTGTTGCAGTTCATGATCAAGTCAGTGTCAGGGTTGCCGAAGCCTTCTTCACTGATGATCACGCCGTCTACACCTAGTGATTCTACCAACTTGGCGGTTAGGTCGGACGAACGCTGCTTATCAAGGAGCGTTACGTTTTCATTAGTGATGACACAGCCAACAAAGCACAGATCCTTACCATGACGTGCAAGGAGGTCATGGATGACTGGACTGTTGAGGTGGTGGTAGCTGGTGTTCTTGTCGCATGCGGATACGCAGTTACCGCTCACGATGGCGCCATCCATCACTTCTGTTGGGTTCATGAAGGTGGGTGTCATGTTTTTGACATCCACTCCGTAGTAATACGTGTCATGGAGAAGTCCCTGACTTTGCAGCATGTAGACGTAGGCTACCTTCGGGAGATCTGGATATTTCTTGTGATACTCGTGTATAGGTAGAATTTCATAGGTTATGGTCTCATCCGGTGTTAGGCTGCGAGCTGCCTCTCCCAGATAATTCGCTGCCTTCAGCCCCATTTTTCTGAGTGTTGCTTCGTGCTGATAGGTGACCACGCCTTCGGCCGGCTCTGCCACGATAACGAGATTGTTGAGCTTGGAAAAGGGTGTGAGCTCTGCTCCTGGACCGGTCATATCGATGATGCCTTCTTGATAGCCCACGATCTGACCTGTTGTTACCACACCAACTCCCTTGAGAACATGGGTTGTGCCTTGACCTGCTGTGAACATCTTGCTGACCATGCCGGGAAAGATTCCTCCGTCCTGGTCAGGTTTGACTCTAGGTTCAATGACGTCTTTGCAGGGCATGATGCGCACGGATTCACCTGGGCGTGCAATGTCGATCTCTACCGAGGCTAGGTGTTCATCTTCCAGTAGGTACTCAGTCAGCTCCTCCTTATTGACGAACAAGGTTCCGTCTTTGATCTCTGTGTTAGGGCCAAACTGCAGATCTTTGATGAAAATGTTACCTAACTTGAACTCCATACATTCACCTCCCTTTCTATTTGTGCTCTAGCCGATGATCTCCTGGATCTGCTTTTCAACATCTTCAGCTCCAAATTCACCGCTAAGCTCATGTTTCTTTTCTCCGTTATGGTAAAAAGCAATGACTGGCAGACTCATGACGCCCTGGGCCATAGACAGACGCCTGGCCTTGGTTGTGTCTAAGGAATAGAATTGCAGCTCATCCTTATACTTTTCGGCTAGGGCCTTGATGTCCGGCATCAAGTTCATGCAGGGTACACACTTGGGGCTCCAAAAGTCCACAAGCGCCCAGCCAGTGGAGTTAGGGATGTGCTCGTCCCAATTGTCCTTGTTAAGCTCGATCAATACAATACCTCCTTTGCTTATTGTTCACGTAATATATTACGCAACCCCGAATGGTAATCCTTCTTGATTATGGGTTTTTGTGGCGATTTCTTCAAAATATTACATGCTTGTGATTTTCGTATCAAAGTATAAAGTCAGGGCCGATAACCCGAGATTGAAAGACAACGAATCCGAATTCTGAACCTTTATTTGCATGAGAACTAACATTTGTCAAATAATAGTCTTGAAAGTTAAAAAGATGGAGGTTTCAGCATGAAAAGATCTGTCACCATTGACGGTAATGAAGCAGCTGCCCATGTAGCCTATGCTTTTACCGAGGTAAGTGCTATCTACCCGATTACACCCTCGTCACCTATGGCTGAGTTAGCGGATGAGTGGAGTGCCCATGGGCGCAAAAACATCTTTGGCGACAAAGTACAAGTAGTTGAGATGCAGTCTGAAGCCGGCGCGGCCGGTGCTGTGCATGGATCCTTAAGCGTCGGTGCCCTGACTACAACCTTTACAGCGTCCCAAGGTCTGCTGCTTATGATTCCCAATATGTACAAAATTGCCGGTGAGCTTTTGCCCTGTGTTTTCCATGTCAGCGCCCGGGCTATTGCCGCCCACGCCCTGTCTATCTTCGGCGACCATCAGGATGTAATGGCTTGCCGCCAGACCGGCTTTGCCCTTTTGGCATCGTCCAATGTGCAAGAGGTGATGGATCTGGCTTGCATTGCCCATTTGTCAACCCTTTCAGCTCGAGTGCCCTTTTTGCACTTCTTTGACGGGTTTCGCACTTCCAATGAAATTCAAAAAATTGAACCACTCGAGTATGAGCAGATGGCACAGCTCATTGACTGGCCCGCCCTGGAGGAGTTCCGCAAAAGGGCCATGAATCCCGAACGGCCTTATACGAAGGGAACTGCCCAGAACCCTGACATCTATTTTCAGGGCAGGGAAGTGGCCAATCCCTTCTACGCGGCTCTGCCTGAGATTGTGGAAGATTACATGAATCGTCTGGCGGAGCTGACAGGGAGGCGCTATGGACTTTTTGACTACTACGGCGATCCTCAGGCAGACCGGATAATTATAGCCATGGGATCGGTCTGTGATACCATCCAAGGCACTGTGGACTACCTGGCTTCTCGAGGCGAGAAAGTTGGCCTCATCAACGTGCACCTCTATCGTCCCTTTTCAGAACAGCATCTGCTCCGCATAATTCCGGCAACGGTACAAAAAATCGCTGTTCTCGACCGTACCAAAGAACCGGGTTCCAGCGGCGAACCCTTATATCTTGATGTGGTCAAGGCCTGCCGTTCACTTAGCCCGGCGCCTCAAATTGTAGGCGGGCGCTACGGCCTAGGATCGAAAGACACCACGCCGGCCCAAATCGTGGCCGTCTTTGAAAACCTGAAGAGAGAAAGCCCGCAGGATCGTTTCACAATTGGGATTGTTGATGATGTCAGCGAAAGCTCCCTGCCTGTGGGCGAACCCATTGATATCACTCCTGAGGGCACCATTGGCTGTAAGTTTTGGGGCTTGGGTTCAGATGGCACGGTAGGGGCTAACCAGGGTGCTATTCGTATCATCGGGGAGAATACAGACCTCTATGCCCAGGCGTACTTCTTTTATGACAGCAAAAAGTCCGGGGGTACAACCGTTTCCCATCTGCGTTTTGGCTCAAAGCCGATCAGGGCACCATACCTGGTTGATCAGCCTGACTACATCGCCTGCCATAACAAGGCCTTTGTCAACAACTATGACCTGCTGAAGGGGATCAAACCGGACGGCATATTTGTCCTTAACTGCCCCTGGGAAGGAAAAGAGCTGGAAGAGAACCTTCCCGCCCATTTGAAACGCAGTATTGCTGAAAAAAACGTCAAATTCTACACTATTGACGCCATCTCCATAGCCGGCAGGCTCGGGCTGGGCAATCGGATCAATATGGTGATGCAGGCGGCCTTTTTTAAGTTGGCCAATGTGATCCCGGTTGAGCAGGCTCTAGCCTATCTCAAAGAGTCAGTTGTGGAGCTGTACGGCCGCAAGGGCCAAAACATTGTTGACATGAATGTAGCTGCCATTGATCAAGGAGTTACAGCGCTGCGGAAGATAGAAGTTCCTCCTGAGTGGGCGCGCCTACAGGATGAACGGGAGGATGATGCCAAAGGAGCACCTCCCTTTGTGGAAGAAATCCAGCTGCCAATGCAGCGCATGGAAGGTGATGATTTGCCCGTTAGCGCCTTTGTAGGCAGAGAAGACGGCGCTTACCCCAACGGCACAACCGCCTATGAAAAACGGGGCATTGCGGTGACCATTCCTGAGTGGCAAATCGAACGCTGCATTCAGTGCAACCAGTGTTCATTTGTCTGCCCCCATGCCGTGATCCGCCCCTTCCTGCTGGATCAAAAGGAGATGGAGGGTGCACCCCAGGGTTTTATCACCAAAAAAGCTGTGGGCAAGGGCATAGATCAGTTTGGCTACCGCATTCAGGTCAGCCCCTTGGACTGCACGGGCTGCGGCAACTGTGCCGATGTATGTCCAGCACCTGAAAAGGCCCTGATTATGAAGCCCGCTGACGAACAGATTGAAAAGCAGCGGGATAATTGGCTGTATGCCCTGACCCTCACCAGCAAAGAGGATCATGTGAACTGGAATACGCTCAAGAACAGTCAGTTCAGAACTCCCCTCTTTGAGTTCCACGGGGCCTGCCCCGGCTGTGGTGAAACACCCTATATTAAGCTTTTGACCCAACTTTTCGGTGAACGCATGCTGATTGCCAATGCCACCGGCTGTTCATCAATCTATGGCGCGAGTGCCCCTTCGTTCCCGTATACCAAGAATGCTTTAGGCGAGGGGCCTGCCTGGGCCAATTCTCTATTCGAGGACAATGCTGAGTTTGGCTTTGGTATGCGGCTTGGTCTGAAACAAATGGAAAAACGTGTCCTGCAGCTGGTAGAAGAGCTCCTGGAAGATAAGTCCCTGTCCCCTTCTGCCAAAGAGGCCTGCACTGCATGGCTGGAAAACAGTCATGACTCCCTCGCTTCACGCAAGGCAAGCAGACAGCTTGTGGACATTTTGGAACGGGAGGGCGAAAATCCTCTGGTGAAAGAGCTCCTTAAGCACAAGGAGCATCTGACGAAGAAATCACAGTGGATTATAGGCGGAGACGGCTGGGCTTATGATATTGGCTACGGCGGTTTAGATCATGTGCTAGCCATGGGTGAAGATGTGAACCTTTTGGTCTTAGATACAGAAGTTTATTCCAATACAGGAGGCCAATCCTCTAAGGCGACCCCTACGGCCGCAGTGGCCAAGTTTGCTGCCGCAGGCAAGCGGATCCGCAAAAAGGATCTAGGACGCATGGCAATCACCTATGGCGATGTGTATGTAGCCCAGATTGCCATGGGGGCCAACATGAATCACACGATTAGAACCATCCTGGAGGCTGAGAGCTACCCTGGCACCTCCCTGATCATTGCCTACTCACCCTGCATTAACCATGGAATTCGCAGCGGCATGGGAACCAGCATCCTGCAGGAGAAGCGTGCGGTAGAAGCCGGATATTGGCATCTCTACAGGTACAATCCCCTGCTCAAGAAGGAAGGTAAGAACCCATTCAGCCTGGATTCTAAGGAACCTAATGATTCCTTTAGGGATTTTCTGCTGAGTGAGGTGCGCTACTCCTCGCTGCAGCGTGCTTTCCCTGATGTGGCGGAAGAGTTGTTTGCCAAGGCGGAAGCTGACGCTAAGGAGCGCCTGATGGAATATCAGCGCCTGGCCGGCCATTAAGGAGGGAAAATTTGGGGATCAGACATGTGCCTGATCCCCAAATTGCCTACTTACGGTTATGGTTGACCCATTCCCTGGCTAGTTCCATGTCTTCAGTACTGGGAATTGAAACTTTGGAATGCTTTTTTTGCCTGACAATGTTGGCCCAGGCGGCTGTGGAATGTTCTTCAATAGGCATGTTCCTGATTTTTCCAGGCCTTTGTCGTGGTTTGGTCATGGTTTTCCCTCCTCGCCCATAGTTTGAGATAAGGGTGCGTAACCTATGACAGTTTTCTTTCCCAAATGCAGGGATATAGAAGGGGATGTCAAATAATACTGGTCAGGAAAGAGGAGGATGATCAGAGTGCCCATGGCCTTTAGTGGAAAAGAGCTGTTGCAAATCATTACCGAGCTGGTTTCGATTCCGAGCCCTTCGGGATTTACCGACCGCATCACAGATCATATGGCAGCTGACTTAGACAAGCTTGGCATCGCAAGTGCTAGGAATCGCAAGGGTGCCTTGATTGTTACAGTGCCTGGAAAAAATGACAAGGTGCATCGGTTGCTGACCGCCCATGTAGACACGCTGGGAGCTATGGTGAAGGAAGTAAAAGCCAATGGCAGGCTCCGTTTGACGAATATCGGCGGAACCAGATGGGCCCATGTAGAAGGTGAGTACTGCAGGATCTTCACAACTGACGGGAACACTTATACAGGAACGATTTTAATGCATCAGACTTCGGTCCATGTTTACAAGGATGCCGCCACTGCAGAGCGGAATCAGGCGAATATGGAAGTCCGCATCGATGCCAGGGTGCAAAACAGGGAGGATGTGGAGAAGCTAGGGATTAAAGTCGGTGACTTTGTTGCCTTCGACCCGAGGGTAGAGATTTTGCCCAGTGGTTTCATCAAGTCGAGGCATCTCGATGATAAAGCCAGCGCCGGAATCCTCTTGTATCTGCTTCAGGAAATGAAGGAAAACAAGGTGGAGCTTCCCTATACAACGCATTTTCTCTTTTCTAACAACGAGGAGATAGGCTATGGCGGCAACTCCAACATTCCCGAAGAAGTGGCAGAGTATTTGGCGGTAGATATGGGTGCCATCGGTGACGGACAGACGACCGATGAATACACCGTTTCGATCTGCGCCATGGATTCTTCCGGACCTTATAACGCCAGGCTCAGGCAGCATCTTGTGGATCTGGCTGAGAAACATGATATCCAGTACAAGGTTGATATCTATCCCTTCTATGCCTCTGACGCCAGCGCTGCCTTAAGGGCCGGACATGATGTGGTTCATGGGCTGATTGGTCCGGGAATTGATGCTTCCCATGCTTTCGAGCGGACCCACGTAGACTCGGTTGTGAACACCGCCAAACTTGTCTACTACTATCTATTATCAGACTTATGCTAAACGTAGAGGAAGGCTCCCTAGTGAGAACCTTCCTTTTTTCTTGCCCGCAGCCAGAGCATAAAGGCTGCCGTTCCAGCCAGGGCTGCAGCTGCGGCGATCAAAGAGAGCGCTGTTCCTCCCCAAACATCATAGATGCGGCCGCCCATGAGGCCGGCTAGAAATTGCGGCAATGTGGCGGTAAAGGCAGTATTAAGCGTAAAACCTGTAGCATGGTACTCCTCTGGAACCAAACGATCTACGATGAGCACCACTGAAGCCAAAACAGCCGCCGTCGTTATTCCTTTGATGCCATGAACCAGGAGCATCAGCAGCGGATCGTAGGTGAAGGCGAAGAGAACCAGGCGCAGTACAATCAAAAATCCTGACCACACCACAAGCCTTTCGGCGCTGAATCTCTCCACCAATCTGATTGTCATCAGGAAAATAGGGATTTCCACCAGGGCAGTACTGCTCCAAGCCAGGCCGACGATGGTGCTCGAAGCCCCTCGATCCGTCATCACCAGGCTCAAAAAGTCTGATTGCATAAAGTGGCCGAGCTGCAAGAGGAACATGGCTCCTAGGAAAGTAAGGAAAGGTCCTTTCAAGACATCTTTCATTCCAGAGAACTGAAACCCCCGCAGTCTAGCTTGTCCAGGTTTCCACTGAAAAGGCAGGCGCAGCACAACGAACATGGTCAGTAAAGACACTAGGGCATAGCCAAGAAAAGGCAGTTTGGGAATCTGGGCAAAGTAATTGCCGATTGCCAGGCTCACTGCTGCAAAACCGATTGAACCCCACAGCCTTGTTAAACCCCATCTGTTCTTTCTCTGGCCCAGAATTCTCACACCCATGGAATCCAGCATCGGGCTGACCGGTCCCTGGAAAAGTCCCAGCAGGATCGCCAGGACAAAGAAAACTGGGGAGACAGGCAGAAAGGCAAAGGTCAAGGCACTTGCCCCTGCCAGCAGAACCAACAGGGCGCAAAGCCTTGGCAGATTGCCCCAAAGATCGCCAAGATAGCCCCAGAGCGGCTGGGTGACAAAGGTAACGAGGGGGCCGATGGCCATATAGATGCCGATTTGAACCCCGCCCCAGCCTCCTGCGCTGAGATAGAGCGTAATATAGGGCATGAGGGCGCCTATTGACGCGAAGAACAGAAAGTATGCCGCTGAGACCGCTGCCTGTCCATTTCTCTTAGGCATGTTCGTTCTCCAGGCAACAGGTCTCGCCGCGGGCTAATGTAACCGGTTGCGAAAAGTGCCTAAAGGAACAGCTGTCACCTTCCAGCAAGGTGTATGAGGTGTGTTCTTTGGCAACCTCCACCTGCAGCTGCACATGGCGAAACTTGACTTTAAAGCTGTAGCTTTGCCACTTTTCAGGCAGGAAAGGCTTAAAACTAAGCTCACTCCCAAAGGTGCGCATTCCGGCAAAGCCATTGACAATACCCATCCAGGAGCCGGCCATGCAGGCTGTGTGCAGCCCTTGCCAGGCGTTGCGATTATAATCGTCCAGATCGAGGCGGACGGTCTGCAGGAAGTAGTTGTAGGCGAACTCTTCATAACCAAGCTCCGCCGCGATAATGCTGTAGATTGCAGGCGACAGGGATGAATCATGGGTTGTCCTTGGCTCATAGTAGTCAAAGTTTGCCTTCTTTTCAGCCAGAGTGAACTGATCGCCTAACAGGAAGAGGAGCAAAATAACATCGGCTTGTTTAATCAACTGGTAACGCCAGATCACCAAGGGGTGCCAGTTGGCCACCAGGGGAATCTCATCTTCAGGGATGGAATCGATATCAATGGGGTCTTTGTCCAAAAAAGAGTCGTCCTGGGGGTGGATGCCCAGCTCCTCATTAAAGGGCAAGTACATGTGATCCGCACACTTTTGCCAGCGGGCGAACTCTGCCTCATCAAGGTTCAAATCGCTTATTAACTGGGCGAATTTTTCCGGATAGTCTTTCATCAAAAGATCTCTTGCCTGCAAAGCCAGACGCAGGTTAAACTGGGCCATATAGTTGGTATAACAGTTGTTATTAACTCCAGGTTTGTACTCGTCAGGGCCGCAGACTTCATTGATGCAGTACTTATCTCCCCGCGACTTTAGAAACACGCCCCGATGGGCCCAGCAGCGCGCAGTCTCGAAGAGAATTTCGGCGCCCATTTCCACCAAGAAATCCAGATCCTCTGTAGCTTCTACGTACTTATGAATTGCATAGGCTACAGCTGCATTAATGTGGTACTGCACGGTGGAACCCAGAAAATTGCCTGAGGCTTCATGGCCATTGATTGTACGCCAGGCATAAAGGGCTCCCTGATCACGCATGCGCTTGGCGTTGAGCCTGGCTGCATCCAGAATGCTATAGCGGTACTCCAAAAGTTTGCGGACGATCTTGGGCTGGCTGTAGAGGAAAAATGGGACGATGTAAGTTTCGGTATCCCAGAAATAATGGCCCTCGTAGTACTCACCGCTCAGACCCTTGGCGGCAATGTTAGTCTTGCCGTCGCGACCGGTGGAATGGAGCAGCTGCAGTGCATTGAAACGGATGCCCTGCTGCAATGCGGCATCACCTTGGATTTCTACATCCACATCGTTCCAATAAGCCTCGAGAAACTCCATATGGGCCTGTTTGCCTTGGAGATAGCCGTGCTGGGCGCTCCTGTGCACAAGCCTTTCGACAAAAGCAGAGAGGTGTTCTTCGGTTGTCTCCCGAGAGGTGCTTACGGAAATGAATTTGTCGAAGATGATTTCTTGATCCTGCCTTGCTTCATAGCGGGCCAGGAAGTCGAGACAGGTTGTGGACGCCGATCCCATAATTGATGCAGACGGTGTGGTCTCATGCGTTACCCCGCAGGCAATGGTAAATCCGCTGTTTTTTGTGCGGGATACCATTACGCCGCTCTCATTGGTATGCTTTGTGGCGACTACTTCCAAGGCCGGCTCCCTGAGGTGGTGAAAATTCCTTACTGCACCGTTGACATGGGAGCGAACGGTGATCACGCCTGAAAAATTCAAGGGAGTGACCTTGCAGCGCATGAAAGCCAAATGCTGATTGGAATGGGAAATAAAGCGCTCAAAGACAATCTGGGCTCGACGTCCCTGGGGGCTTTCCCAAACTAGCGTGCGGCGTACAACCCCTTCTTTGAAATCAAGCACCCTGGAGTAGTCTTCCACGGTGCCGTCCAGCATGGAGAACTCTTCATGTTCTAGAAGAACCTTCAGACCTGTCCAGTCCGTCACATTAATCATTGATTGATACTCTTCGGGCTGTCTGGCCATGAATTCCCCGTAGATAATCGGTTCTGTTTCGTAGATCCCGTTAATGTATGTACCGGGAGTAGACGGAATGTTTCCAGGCAGGCCTTCTTCAAAGGTGCCTCTTAGACCCAGATAACCATTGCCGAGGGAGAAAATTGTCTCATTGCGGTGATTGTTACCTGCATCGAACTCGAGTTCTTCGATCTGCCAGGGATCAAAGGGAAAAATAGACGGTCTATTCTGATGGAACTTTCTCATAATCGATCTCCTTCATACAATTCTCCCATGTGTATTTGGCGATTTTCCCATAATATCCTTCTCCCGAACAGGTGTTCAAGATATTGTGGAGGAATTGGAGCTTCAAGGAAGAACTTGTAAGGCTATACCGTGACGTTTTTTGAACTGCAATCAAAAAGAGAGGATGGTGGGGCAATGAGAAGCAAGAAGCATGTGTTTATCTTCGTCATTCTGCTTTGCCTGTTGTCTTTCCCGTTGATTGCCTATGGCAATGCGGACATAGAAGACGAGAGTATTGAAGAGGTTCTGGGTGCAGTGATGTCAGCCTTTCGCGAACAGGATGCAGAGGCGTTGGCCGGCTTTTGGATCTACCCCATTGAACAGCGCACTTGAGCAGAGGTGGTTCGCTGGTCTGGCGAACATGTGATAGCGAAGATGCAAAGTACCTTTGAGGAGTGGAACATGGCCCGTGAAACAGGCAGTTCCTTCGTAGGGGATCTACGCCTGGAAGATAGGGGCGCTTTTTACAATCTGCCTACTGCCCGCATTATAGGCGTGGAATATTGCGTGCAGGAAGGGCAGGGTGAGTGTATCTGGATTGAATGGGGCTATTCGATTTTAAGGAGTATAGGCGGTAAATGGATGTTCGATGAACGAAACACAATTTTAGAGCTATTTATGGAACCTGAGGTCTGTGAAATCTAGGCTGTTCCATGACCAGAGGCCGTAACCCCATTGGCGGGGTTGCGGCTTTTTCCTTTCTTCCAGTGAGGTTCTGACCAACGTTAGCAGGACTATCCGCCGGTTTTGCTAATAATGCCCTCCCCTTTAGGGCATCCTGTGATGAGAGAGGTTGAGGTGGTGACGTAATTGAGGGTTTTGATGTTGTCATGGGAGTATCCTCCTAAAGTAATTGGCGGACTGGCAAGGGCAGTGGCGGATTTGTCCCAGGCCCTGGTCGAAGAGGGACATGAGGTGTCTGTAGTAAGTGGCGACTGGGCAGAAAGTGAACAGGCTGAGTATGTCCATGGAGTGCAAGTTTACCGGGTCAATCAGTTTTTTCCGAAACCACTGGATTTTCTGGAAGAAGTCCATTTCATGAACTACCACCTGGCGCAGAAGGGGGCAGAACTTTTAAGCCGGTCGGATTTTGATGTGATCCATGCCCACGACTGGCTGGCGGCACCTAGTGCCAAGATTTTGAAGCATGCTTTTCACAAGCCCTTGGTCTGCACAATTCACGCCACGGAGTGGGGACGCAATCATGGCCTCCATACTGACTTACAGCGTCACATCAGTGACTTAGAGTGGTGGCTGACCTATGAGTCGTATAGAGTGATTTGCTGCAGTGAGTATATGAGAGCTGAATTGCGCCACATATTTCAACTGCCCGAAGATAAGCTTGATGTGATCCCCAACGGTGTACGGGCAGAGGACTTTGCTAATGTCCACGCTGACCTTAGCACTTGGCGCAGCAACTGGGCACTGGCTGAAGAAGAAATCGTGCTCTACGTGGGGCGTCATGTCTACGAGAAGGGAATCGATTTACTGCTTGCGGCTGCACCAAAGGTGCTGCAGCACAGGCCGCAGGCAAAATTCATTATCTGCGGCAGAGGTCCACTCCATGATGATCTTAAGCGGCAGGCTTGGGAACTTGGTCTAGGAAATAAAGCTCTGTTCCCGGGATTTATCGACGATAAGACCCGCAACAGCCTCTACCGCCTGGCAGATGCAGCAGTGTTTCCCAGCCGCTATGAACCCTTTGGCATAGTGGCCTTAGAGGCAATGGCAGGCCAAGCCCCCGTTGTAGTTAGTGATGTGGGTGGATTCAGCGAGACAGTGGAACACGGCAGAAACGGGCTAACTTTTTACTCCGGCAACATCAATTCTTTAGCCGACAATATTTTGCATCTTCTGGGAGATAAAGCCTTTGCCCGCCGCCTCACCGAACATGCGTCGCTGGATTTAAAGGAAAAATTCAACTGGAACGCAATTGCCCGCCAGACCTTGGAGTGCTATAGGCAAGCAGTCCCGCAGGAGTGCCTGCCAAAAGGGCTTGACGAACGCTATGATCTCACCGGTGAAATTTTTGAGAGGGGGGAACGTCTCCGTGAAAGCAGTAATCATGGCCGGTGGTGAGGGCAGCAGGCTCAGGCCCCTCACCTGTACTTTACCTAAGCCCATGGTACCGATCGTAAATCGACCAATGATGGAGCATATCCTAAACCTCTTAAAGCGTCACGGCTTTTCAGAGGTAGCCAGTACACTCTGGTACCTTCCCGATGATGTTACCGCCTATTTCCAGGACGGTTCAGCTTTCGGGGTCAGGATGGAGTACCACATAGAGCGAAAACCTTTGGGCACCGCCGGCAGTGTGAAGAACGCTTCTGAGTTTCTTAAAGACACCTTTGTGGTCGTAAGCGGTGATGCCCTGACAGATATCGATTTGGGCAAAGCTATTTCTTTTCACAAGGAGAAGGGGTCTTTGGCAACACTGGTTCTGACTGAAGTACCGAATCCTTTGAGTTATGGAGTGGTGCTGACTGATGAAGCAGGCAGAGTTGTGCAGTTCTTGGAGAAACCCACCTGGAGCCAGGTCTTCAGTGATACCGTAAACACAGGTATTTACATCCTTGAACCTGAAGTATTGGATTTGGTGGAGCCGGGTCAGAAGGTTGATTTCAGCCAAGATATATTCCCCGAACTTTTAAGGCGCAAAGCGCCCCTTTATGGGTATGTAGCCTGCGGCTACTGGTCTGATGTGGGCAATTTGACGGTTTTTCGCCAGGCTCAACAGGATTGCCTGGACGGAAAGGTTCAGATCGAGCTGCCTGAGCCCCAATCAGGCAACATCTATCTGGAAGAAGAAGTAGAGATCCACCCCACTGCCACCATCGAAGGGCCGGTCTACATCGGCCGCGGCACGCGCATAGGCGAACACGCCTACGTAGGACCCTACAGTGTGATCGGTTCCTACAGCCAGATTGATGCCCATGCTAACATCAAGCGCAGCCTCTTATGGTCTGGCGTAAACTTAGGCCGCCGCACCGAGCTGCGGGGATGCGTCTTGGCCAAGGATGTGGCGGTGGAAAAGGAAAGCGAAATCTACGAAGGGGCAGTACTGGGCCCAAAGGTAAGGGTGGGAGCCATGTCCACAATTGCCCCGAACACTAAGGTGTGGCCAGAAAAGCATATCTTGAGCGGTAGCAAGCTGCGGGAGTCTCTCATCTGGGGCTGTCAGGAGCAACGCCCCATTTTCTCCAAACAGGGTATAACCGGTGATATCCGGGGGGACTTAAATCCTGAGACACTGATCAAGCTGGGGTTGAGTTATGGAGCCTTCCTGGGCAGGCAAAAAAAGGTGTTGGTTACAGGTGATTTTTCCCAGGCCGCGGATCTGGCCAAACGGGCCCTCATGGTTGGTCTGAGGAGTGGAGGTCTGGAAATCCGCGATGGAGGCGAGGTAACAGGCCGCATCACTCGTGTAGCAGTGCAGGAAATGGGTTTAGACGGTGCGCTGCATGTTGGAGCAGCGCCGGGAGAGCCCAACTTCGTATGTGTGGAATGCTGGGATGGGCGCGGCCGCTGGCTGGCCAAGGGTGATCAACGAAAAATCGAAGGAATCTTCGTTAGGGAAGATTATCCTCGCTTTGGAGCGGAAGATCTTGGTGAATACGTTCAGGTTGCTGATTTGAAAAAGCGCTACATTCAACGGCTGGCCCGATACTATCCTAGCAGAACACCTCAGTTTCAAGTAGGTTTGCTGGTGGAACCAAGCACAGATCCATTCGGAAAAATGGTGCGCGAATTTCTGCGGTGCAGCGGTTATGCGGTGGTTACAGATCAGGTGGAGGGACGTCCAACCATTGTAGTGCACAGCCAAGGGTGGTATTTCCAGGATGAAAAGGGGTCTAGGCTTTCCATTCATGACTGGTGGAAAGGGTTCATTCACGCTCTTAAGGCCCGGGACAGGAAGGCTGTGGCAGTGCCGGTTCACCTTTCTGAAACAGTGGCCCAAATCGCAAGGGAACAGGGGCTGGATGTCTGCTGGACAAAAATGGAAACTCCCTACTGGATGGAAGCAGCCACAGAGCTCGGAAACACACTAATAGAAGAAAACTTAGAGTTCTTTCCCCATGTAGAGCCGCTGGCCGCAATCGGAGAGCTCCTGTCTGTAGTCAGTTCAGGCCAAGTTCCCCTCAGTGCTTGGCAGGGAACAACACAGGTCAAGACGGCGGAAGTAAAATGCCCCTGGGACAAAAAGGGCAGGGTGATGCGGAAACTGATTGAAAGTTCAGATCCTGAGCAAGCCCTGTACCTGGATGGAATAAAGGAATGGAGAGCAGGGGGCTGGGCTTTGGTTGTGCCAGATGGAGATGAGCCCGTTTTTCGCTTGTACAGTGAAGCTGAGCCTGACTCTGAGGCTGCGGGCCTGCTGAAAAACTATCTGGATTTAATTACAAGGCACCAACACGAGGAGAGATAAGTACATGGCAGCAATTCCACAACCAAGAGTCGCTTTCTTTTGTATGGAATACGGTTTAGATGAAAAGTTCCCCATCTACTCCGGTGGCTTAGGGGTGTTAGCAGGGGATATTCTCAAGACGGCCAAAGACATGAAGCTGCCCTTTGTGGGAGTAGGCATCTTATGGAACGAGGGATACTCCGATCAATACCTTGACAAAAACGGTTATCCCCAACATGCGCGGCAAAACTATGATCGTTCCCATTTAGAGGATACAGGAATCAGCGTGAACTTATGGATCCGCGGGGAGGAGGTTACCTGCAAAGTCTGGAAGACTGAGGCCTTTGGCAATGTCCCCCTCTATCTCTTGGATACCGACCTGCCAGGTACGCCCCATGGCTGGATCACCAGACAGCTCTATGCCAGCTCGCCCCAGGAACGGGTCGCCGCCGAGCTGGTACTGGGTGTTGGCGGCGTTCGCATTTTGAGAAGACTGGGTTTTGAGCCGGACATCTATCACCTCAATGAAGGCCATGCAGTCTTTGCAGGCCTAGAGCTGATCCGGGAAAAACTCGCTCGAGGCAGTGACTTTTATCAGGCCTGGGAAGAAACTCGGCAACAGATCGTCTTTACCACCCATACGCCGGTAATGGCGGGCAATGAAGAACATGATCATGATCTCTTGAGGCATATGGGGGCCTGGGTTGGCCTAGAGTATGATCAGGTGGAACAGATTGGCGGTAATCCGTTTAATATGACGGTTGCCGGATTGCGCCTGAGCTATATCTCCAATGGCGTTTCACAGCTCCATGGAGCTACCGCCCGGGCCATGTGGCGCGGGAACTCTGGGACGTCTCCCATCATCAGTGTCACTAATGGGGTTCATGTAGAAACTTGGCAGAATGAATTGATCAGACAAACCTATAATGTACAGGGCAATCTCTGGAAGACCCATTTGCAGCTCAAAAAGAGACTGCTGGAGGAGATAGAAAACCGTACAGGCGTGGCCTTGGATTTAGACACGCTCACTATCGGCTTTGCCCGCCGAGCCGCCGCGTATAAGCGGAGCGGCTTAATCTTCTACAAGCCCCATGTCATCGAACCACTTTTACAGGACCGCACCATTCAGCTTGTGTACTCTGGCAAAGCCCATCCTGATGATGAGTTTGGCAAGCAAATTGTTGCTAACATGGCGGAAATGGCCTATAAATTTCCTGACAGTGTAATTTTTCTGGAGAACTACAATATGGAGCTCGGCCGCTTGCTTACTTCCGGATGTGACGTGTGGCTCAATACGCCCCAGAGACCGCTTGAAGCATCGGCTACCTCCGGTATGAAGGCAGCTCTCAATGGGGTCCTCAATTTTAGCGTTTTGGATGGCTGGTGGACAGAGGGGTGCTTGCATGCCGTCACGGGCTGGGAGTTTGGAGGGGGCTACGAGGGCCCTGAACAGACAATGGTGGACGCCCTATCTCTTTACGAGGTACTTCTGGAAGAGATCATTCCTTTGTATTACGAAGACAGATCCCGCTGGCAAGAAATGATGCGTGCCAGTATTTCCATGGGAATGCACCGGTTTTCTGCCCAACGTATGCTTACGGAATACAATAATCTCATGTACCAGCCCTCAACCATCCTCAGGAAGATAAAGCGGGATGTTGCCCACACTATGGCCATTCAGTAAAATGACAGAAGCGCCAAGAACTGGCGCTTTTCTATGCTATAGGTTATACTGAAAGGCAGGGGGGAAAGCCATGTATAACACCGATTATTCAATGCTACAGAGGCAGCTCCAAAGCCTTCTGGCTGGAGAGACCCATTGGCTGGCAAACTTGGCTAACACATCTGCCTTATTATTCTCAGAACTTAAAGATCTGAACTGGGTGGGCTTTTATCTGCTGGAAGGCTCGGAACTTGTTCTAGGTCCCTTTCAGGGAAAACCCGCCTGCGTACGCATACCCCTTGGTAAAGGTGTGTGCGGTAGTGCAGCCCAGCGCAGGGAGGTTGTAGTGGTTCCCAATGTAGATGAGTTTCCGGGACATATAGTCTGTGACTCTGCTTCCCGGTCGGAAATTGTGGTTCCGATCCTTACCGAAAAAGGCAGGCTCCTAGGCGTCCTTGATGTGGACAGCCCGGTTCTCAGGCGCTTTTCTGACCAAGACGCCCGAGGACTAAGTGAACTTGTGGAGATTCTAATTGGCGCTTCTCATTGGCCTGTTCTGGTCTAGCCCCTAGTAATCTTCAGCGCCACTCCATATTCCTTTTCAAAGGCCTCTGTCTGGCGATGGGCATCTCGGATTTCCAGGTCGGCCTTTTGCGCGCTGAACACTTTGAGCTCACATACATCTGAAGCCAAATTTGCCTGCAGATTAGTGACCACACCGGTTCGGGAACGATCCAGGCTGTGGGCGATCTGGAGCAGGGGCGCAAGCGCTTTAACGCGCTCGATGTCTTCTGGTTCAATTGGGCCATGCTCCACGTAATCCTGGAGGCCGCCTAGAAACAGACCATTATGCGATGCTGCCAAGAAAGCCACTAATACCCTGTCGCGCTGTGTTAGGCCAAGGAACGGAGAATTCAGCACCGTGTACAGGGTGTGCTTCTCGAGGCCTTCCACACTCACTACCGCCCCGAGTTCATGGAGCAGACCGGCAATTAAGAGCAGTCTTCGTTCGTAGCTCCCCAGGCAGTGGAGGGGCATCAGCTGGTCAAAAAGAACCACTGCCAGGTTAGAGACACGCCGCAGGTGCTTCTCATCAAGATTATGATACTCAATCAGGTTTTTTGTATGGTGGGTGAGTACGTTAAACAGGATTGGATCCCTTGGATATCTATGGTTGTAAAAGATTCCATCTCTGAGGCTGCTGGCGCTGACCATCAGTTCCGAACTCTTGACAGCTAGCAGCAAACGAAAGATGATGCCGATCCCAGTAACACTAAGATCTGCCCGGGACTGTTCCAAACCGGGTACCTGGCGCCTTTGTTCGAGACTCATGCTGCTTAGCATGTTATAGATTTCTCCTACCGCATCTGTGGGGATGATTATGCCATCGGTGACATCTGGTAAGTAATGAACGTGATTGCGATACACTCTTGCCAGAGAGCGGAAAGTTCCGCCCAGGCCAATGAGTCTCGGGTAATTGGCAAGCCAGGGGATGCGCCTGTAGGTATCATCTAAGAAGTTTTCCATGGCGCGCAGGCTGTCATTTGCAGGCAGGTCCTGTAAATTGTAGGCTTCCATAAGGGATACTGCACCGAAATCAAGGGTGATGGAGTTTTGGTTCAGGCGGTCTTTGAAACCTACGATTTTAAGAGCCCCTCCGCCTAGATCGGCCATGAGACCATCGCTTTCGGTCACGCTGTTGATTAGACCTATGTAGCCTAGGTAGGCTTCTTCTTCGCTGGAGAGCACTTGGATGGTGACACCTGTAAGCTCGACTATTCGATCAATGAGTTCAGCACGGTTGGGAGCGCGTCTGACCGCGGCAGTGGCTACCGCAATGATCTCCTTAACATGTCTGGCTCGGCAGAACTTGACGAAGAGGGAGACAATTTCTACTGCTGATTCGATCCCTTCTGGTGTCAATAACCCGTGGACATCGGTTCCGCTCCGCAGCCGGACGGACTCTTTGAGGTTCTCGATCTGATGATGGGCGCCGTTTTCCTTAATATCGACGATCACCAGGCGTACAGTGTTTGATCCAAGATCAATAATGCCGATGCGATCCATTCTTCTCTTCGCTCCCCCTGGTTTTAGGTTATCTTTATTCTAACAGATTCGCATGGTTAAGCAAAGATTGTCTTTCTTGACAGACGTTCTCACTATCAGTATAATTCTGGTAAGTAAGGCAAACCAAAAAAATGCCCGCAAAGCATATTTTTTTGTAATGCTGGAGATTTTTTGCGGGGTCGGATGGTGAAAAATTAGTGGAAGTTACTAAAAAATCTGAATACGCTATCAGTGCCCTGGTGGAACTGGCTGAGCATCCGGGAGAGTTTATTTCTTCCAAGGTCATAGCGACTAGACAGGACATTCCGGTCAATTTTTTGCCCCAAATCATGGCTCAGCTTGGTGCCCAAGGATGGGTAGTAGGCGTACGAGGGCCAGGTGGAGGAGTTCGCCTGGAGGTAGAAGCGAGCTCGATCACCCTCAAAGATGTCATTGAACTGATTGAGGGGCCGATTGCAATCACTAAGTGTCTTGCCGGAGATGGAAGCTGTTCCCGTGAGCAGACTTGCCCCATGCATCCGGTTTGGCAAGAGGCACAGGAAGCCTTTATTGAAGTTCTGCAGACAAGGACCATTGCAGATTTAGTTTCCCAGACCCCCGAAAAGTAACGTTCCGGAAGGAAATATATGTCGGGGGTGGAATAGTAAGTGAGAGTAAATTCAAAGGAGTGTCCAGTTTGAGAAGACAAACACTAGGGATTGCGCTTATACTGCTGATAGCTTTACTTGTGCCTGCGTTGGCTTCTGCCAGCACGATCGGTTATGTGGATTTCGAGTTCTTATTTTATGCTCATCCAGAATATGACGTCAAGAATACGGAGCTTCAGCAAGCTGCTGAGCAATTGTATTTGGAAATTGAGACAGAAGCTGAAAAGCTGGAAACTCAAGAAGAGATTGACGGACTGGTTTCCCAGTATGAGCTTGAGTTTGAGCGAATTGAACAACAGGTTCGTCTCGATTTGGTTACCTTTATCTTGGACATAATTAAACAGGTGGCTGAAGAAAACGGTATTGAGACGGTCCTGCCTGAAAGCTCCGTCATCTACGGCGGTCTCAATTTAACTGCCCCTGTTGTGGAAAACATGTACAAAGCCTATGGCATTTCTGTCCCATCTGCAATTCGTGAACTATTGGAGTAATACAGGTAGGATTTTTCCCTTTCGGGTAGAATAAAGCAGGGAAAAAGCGGGGAAAGAGGTGAAGGCAATGTCAAAATGGGAGTGCACAGTTTGTGGTTATGTGTATGATCCAGCTGTTGGCGATCCAACGCAAGATATTCCACCAGGGGTAGATTTCAAGGATTTGCCAGACGAATGGACCTGTCCGGAATGCGGTGTAGGAAAGGATTTGTTTGAAGAACTATAGAGGGGGAAGAACATGAATCCACACGTTAACCATGACGAGTGTATCGGCTGTGAGTTGTGCGCAGAGATTTGCCCCGACGTTTTCGAAATGGGCGATGACGGTCTAGCACATGTTAAAGAGGGTGCTGACTGCGGGGCTGCCGGGTGCTGCCAAGAAGCCGCAGATTCTTGTCCGACAGGGGCAATCAGCCTGTAGCTCAAAAAGTTTAGCATGAAAAACCAGCTGTTTTAGCTGGTTTTCTTTTTTTCCAGATTCACCAGACTTCTACTGGATTAGGCAGACCGATTAGCGGGAACATTAAGCCTACCAGAGACAGAAGGAGGTGAGTCTGATGGCATTAGGATCTTCAGGATCGAATGTAAAAGTATTACCCGAAGCATACCAAGCCATGAATCAGTTCAAATACGAAGTCGCTACCGAGTTGGGGATCAACCCCGAGTATAAGTCTGGGTATTGGGGCAACATTTCCTCTCGCGAGTGTGGTGCCGTTGGTGGACATATGGTAAGACGTATGATCGCCGCCGCTCAGCAGTCTTTAGTCGGCCAGGGCGGTGGAGGCACTGGCTTCCGTGGCAGTTTCCCGCCAGAACCAAATCAGAACCAGTAAGGTGAAAGCCTGAATGACAAGATGGGATGCCGGTACGAGCGTACCGCGCATCCTATTTTTCTAGGAGGGGGTATTGGGTGGCACGACGAAGCAGGAAGAAAAGCCGCACCGCTGTTCCAGAGGCGGCCAAAGCCATAAATGAATTTAGGTATGAAATGGCCAAGGAGCTCGGAATGAGTCCTGAGTACGAGTCAGGCCATTGGAGCGGAATTGCTTCTCGCGAGTATGGTGCTGCAGACGGCCAGACGGTGCGCCGTATGATTGCAGAAGCGGAAAAAAATCTCAATGATCATGAGGCAGGTTTCAAATCGTGAGATGGGGGTACTCCAGGGAGGGAGCCGCCCTATTTTTTGCTTGTCAAGGCCGGATTTCTGTGGTATATTAAGACTCGGTAACGCGAGGCTTGGAGAGATCAATGTGCACAAAATGTTCATGCAAGAAGCATTAGCCGAGGCCCATCTGGCGTTAGAACTCGGGGAAGTGCCCATTGGCGCTGTTGTCGTAGTGGATGGAAAGATTGTTGGCCGGGGACACAACCGCAGGGAAACCTGCAACGACCCTGTAGCCCACGCCGAAATTCTAGCTATTCAGGAAGCGGCGAAGCATTTAAAGAGGTGGCGCTTGACGGATGCCACCCTATATGTTACTCTAGAACCCTGTCCAATGTGTGCAGGCGCCATCGTGAACGCTCGCCTAAAACGTCTTGTTTTTGGAGCGTACGACCCCAAAGCCGGGGCTGTGACCTCTCTGATGAATCTCGTCCAGGATAGGCGGTTCAATCATAGTGTAGAAGTATATGATGGTATCTGCCAGCGTGAATGTGCTGAACTGCTCCGGAATTTCTTTCAGGAGTTGCGGTTAGCCACAAGCGAGGAGAGGTGACAGAGCGGCCGAATGTGGCGGTCTCGAAAACCGTTGGGCGCGCAAGCGTCCCGTGGGTTCAAATCCCACCCTCTCCGCCAGCCAACTTAAAACTAAATATGGAGAGATGCTGGAGTCCGGCTGAACAGGCACGACTGGAAATCGTGTAGGGGTGATGAGCCCCTCGAGGGTTCGAATCCCTCTCTCTCCGCCATTTGATATCTTTCCTCCTAGTCTGCTAGGAGGTTTTTTGTTTTAAACTGATCCGGAAGGAGAGATTTCATGAACAAGTGCGTGCGGTTCATCAATCCACAAGAGTATGCCCTCTTGGAAGACTTTCTTTACGCAGCCATTTACGTAGCCCCGGGACAGACTCCTCTACCGCGCAGCATTGTGTACGCGCCGTCTGTCTACAATTACATTAAGGAGTTTGGACGGAAAGGCGACATTTGTGTTGTTTGTGAGATCGCGGATGTGATTGTTGGAGCGGCCTGGACGCGCATACTCGACAGAGATGGCGAAAAAGGCTATGGAAACATTGGTCCCGGCATTCCCGAGCTTGCTATTGCTGTCTGCCCTCCCTATCGAGGCCAGGGCATTGGCACAGAATTGCTTCAGTCCCTCCATGGGTCCCTGCAAGCAGAAGGATACACGAAAATATCCCTCTCAGTTCAAAAAGGTAACCCTGCATTCCGCTTATACGAGAGGAATGGATACCGCATCTGGAAGGAACGGGCAGAGGATTTCATCATGGTCTGGGAACCTGCCGTTCACTTGTACAGTTAGGCTTGAATTTTTACCCTTCACTTGGAAAGGCTACTTCATGTAACATGCACTAGTGAAGGAGGGTGAGTATGACAACCAGGACACGAATTGAGCAGACGGTCGCAGGAGCACAAACGCTAGTGGGACAGCTGAAAACATGTGCCATGGATACAGATGTTCCTGCCGTAAAGGAAATGTATAATGGAATGGCTCAGCAGATTGAGGATATGATCCCCAAACTGCAGGGCAGGCTGGAACATGTTCAGAAAGAAGAACCACAATATCGGTAATCACCCAGCTTAATGCCTGGATCCGCTCCTGGGCTGGAGGTATGCAGTCTTGACAGACAGGGTTTAGTTCAGTATAATTGTTGTGTCGTGCTAGACGGGGAGGTAGCGGTGCCCTGAACCCGCAATCCGCTGTAGCGGGGTCGAATTCCTATTTGAGGATTGGTTTTGTGGAGTCTGGTTTAGGAAAGTGGTGTTGACGATTGGGTCTTACGCAATAGGAATCCATGAACCCCGTCAGGTCTGGAAGGAAGCAGCGGTAAGTGGAAGCTCCTATGTGCCGTAAGGGTGCCTGGTCCGAGCTAACTCCCTAAATATCGTCCGGAGGACCATATTCGAGGATAGGTGCACGACATTTTTTTGTGCTCAAATTTAGGTTGCGACAATTGAAAGGACTTTCATCTGGCAGTAGAGAAACCTTAGGTGACTGCTAAGAGATTGGAGGGACAATCCGTGGAATATGTTTCGTTGTATCGAAAATGGCGACCCCAGGATTTTTCAGATGTGGTCGGACAAGATACGATCGTGAGAACGCTGGAGAACAGCCTCAACAGCAAGCGGATTTCCCATGCCTACCTTTTTGCGGGTCCTCGGGGAACAGGGAAGACTTCTATGGCCCGAATTGTCGCAAAAGGCCTGAACTGCAATGAAGGCCCAACTTCTACACCCTGCGGCGGATGTCCCGAATGTGAAGCGATTCAAGCTGGGACATCACTCAACGTTATTGAAATTGACGGTGCTTCCAATCGTGGAATTGAGGATGTCCGCAACCTGCGCAATCAAGTGCAGTTTACTCCGATTAATGCAACCTACAAGGTCTACATAATTGACGAAGTACATATGCTTTCTACGCCAGCTTTTAATGCACTGCTAAAGACACTTGAAGAGCCGCCCGCTCACGTAGTGTTCATTTTCGCCACAACTGATCCCCACCGCCTGCCGCCTACGATTTTGTCTCGTGTTCAACGCTTTGATTTTACGAGATTCACTGAACAAGCTATGATCAAACGTTTGGAGAAAGTGTCCAGTGCTGAGGGGTTCGCCTATGAACCTGAAGCGCTGAAAATAATAGCGCAGCACGCCGATGGAGGGATGCGTGATGCCCTCAGCATCCTAGAAAAATGTGCAGGTTACGCCGGGAAAATCAAGGTGGGCACAGTAGTCGAGATCTTAGGAGTGGCGCTGCAGGAGCAAGTGGATGCCTTTATTGACCAGCTTCTCACAGACGTCAAGTCTGGGGCACTGCAGATCATTGATGACCTGTTTAATGAGGGAAAGGATCTAACACAGTTTGCCCTCGCAGTTATCTCCAGTTTGCGACACAGTATCTTGTCTGGTGAAAAGGACGGCGAGTTACGGAAATTGGCCGCCATTGAGCAGCTTACCGAAACAGTCCGAGATATGCGCTTTGCATCAGACCCACGCATTGTCCTGGAGCTGGCTGTTTTGAAGATAACAACAGCTAAGCCCCAAATGCCCAGTGCTGATCTGGCCAAACTCGAAGAGAAAGTCCGTACACTCGAGATGCAAGTTTCTAAGCTGCATGGGCGGTTGGCAGCGCAGCGGGAAAAGAAGTCCGATGATGTCCCTCCCGAAATTGCTGAAGCTGCTTCCCGCAGGATTCCCTCTGCCAATGACGGAGAACGCTCGAAGTTTTTGATTGAGCTTTGGCCTGATTACCTGCAGCGCTTGCATGATGAACGCCTGCGGCAATGCGAAGCCTTTTTGCAGGAGGGGACACCTGTAGAAGTAGTGGACGATCAGGCAATTATTGCCTTCCCGCGGGATCGGGGGTTCCACAAGGCAAGCATCGAGCAGGATAGCCATCGGGAACCGGCAGAGCGTGTTCTGTCGAAGCTGCTAGGCAGGCAAGTGCGCATTAAATGCATTTTTCAAGACGAAGCCAGAACCGCTTCGAAGCAGGTTGGCTTAGATAAAAGGGTAGAAAAAGTGGAAGGCGAGAGGGAGCTAGAACAGAGAAAAGAGGATAGCGAACCTGAGGCCGAGCTAGCCGCTAAGGCGAAAGATGCTGCTGCAGAAGAATTTCTGCGGGCAAGCATGGAGGCCTTTGGGGGAAAGATTATTTCGAGACCTAAGGAAAACTAAGAAGATGAGGTGACTTTAATGGGCATGAACATGCAGAAGATGATGCGTCAAATGCAGAAAATGCAAGCTGATTTAGAGAGAGTGCAGGCAGAGTTGGAGGAGATGACAGTCGAAGGAACCGCTGGCGGTGGAGTGGTGACCGCTCTAGTTACGGGACACCAGGAAGTGCGCCAGATTAAGATCGATCCAGATGCTGTCGATCCTGAAGATGTAGAAATGCTTGAAGATATGATTCTTGCCGCTGTCAATGATGGATTACGCAAATCACGGGAGATGTCTGCCAGTGAGCTTGAGAAGGTAACTGGCAAAGTCAAGGGATTGCCCCCTGGCCTGTTTTAAGAGCCATGGCCCGTTATCCAAAACCGATGGCCCGCTTAGTTGAAGAGTTAATACGCCTGCCCGGGATTGGGCCAAAAACCGCGCAGCGATTGGCTTTTTTCTTAATCAACCAAACTCCTGCAGAAGTGCAAAGTCTAAGCGAAGCGATGATTCAGGCCAAGCAGCGCATTATCTATTGTTCACAGTGTTTCCATCTGACCGAGGAAGACCCCTGCGCAATATGTTCTGACTCGAAACGTAACAAGAATTTCATCTGTGTAGTGGAAGAACCTAGGGATGTTATAGCCATGGAGCGGACGAAGAGTTTTCATGGAGTCTACCATGTGCTGCACGGAGCGATTTCTCCTCTGGAAGGAATCGGCCCGAATGACCTCAAAGTAAAGGAGTTAGTGGCCAGAATAAGGCCTGAGGTGGAGGAAGTAGTTCTGGCAACAGATCCGAATGTTGAAGGTGAAGCCACTGCAATGTATCTGGCGCGTCTTTTGAAGCCCATTGGCGTGAAAGTAACTAGAATGGCCCATGGAATGCCCGTAGGCAGTGACCTGGAGTATGTTGATGAGGTGACGCTGTCTAAAGCGCTGGAAGGCCGCCGCGAATTGTAGTGTTTCGGGAATAAACCGCCTTGCATTGAGTAATACTAAACCAAGTATTACAGGAGATGGGGTGGTTTTTTGTCTCGTAAACTAGCTGGAAGTCTGTGGCAGATAGCCAGTCGCTGGCTTGATAACGCTGACGATGATCTGCCTTCAGAAACTAGCCCAGCCACCAAAGAAGAGCTTTCGCAAATTGTGAGTGCGGCGAAACAGGAATGGCTTGATGCGCAAAGCTATTTCAACCACGCAACAGAACCAGAGTTAGTCGATCATGCTATTCTGTCCCTGCAGGCAGCCGAACGCAAGTATATGTATTGGCTGAAGCGCATGGAAAATTCGCAATAGTACAAGGGGCATAATCGGACAAATGGCACCATAGTATGTTCATGAGGACGAACCTAAGTGAGGTGAACCGCATGGACTTTCTAGTAATTGTTGCTTACGTGACCGGTGTATTAATCCTTTATGCCCTCGGGAAGATGTTGCTGATTCCTTTGAGAAGTATTTTTAACCTCATTGTGAATGCCGTTATCGGCGGCGGAGTGTTACTGGTAGTCAACTTCATCGGCAGCTTTTGGGGTTTTGTCGTGGGCGTGAACCCTATTACTGCATTGGTTGTTGGTCTATTAGGGGTGCCAGGTGTGGTGTTAATCATAGCCTTACGCCTAATCCTATGATTGCTGAGAGCATTCAGCCGGCAGAATACATGTAGGGTTGTTGTTTCTGGGCGAGTTGACAAAGGTGCTGACACGGTATGTATTAAAAATTCCCTTTTCCTGATCAGGAAGCAAGTTTCTCAATTGGTCAAAAGGAATAGAGCTGAGCCACAGGTTTTCAGAATCAGGTGTAAGAATCAGCGGCATACGATGGTGTATGGACTGGAGCGAGGATGCTGCCTCTTGAGTAATGATGGTACAGCTAGGTTCTATCGCGTTATCCCAGAGACCGGCAAAGGCGAAGGGTTGTCCTTGATCTAATGTAATATAGACTGGATACTTCACCGATCCCTCCTGTTTCCACTCGAAAAAACCATCGGCAAGGATGAGGCAGCGTTTGGCATTGACAAGCCTGCTGAACGTAGGCTTCTCTGCAATAGTTTCAAGACGGGCGTTGATTAGCGGTGGTCTGCTTTGCCCAGGCTTCTGCCAAGGCGGTATGAGGCCCCAGCGCATCTTGGAGATTGCGCGAGTATCTTCCTGTGATAACACGGTCAATACTTGCTGAGTTGGCGCCACATTATAGCTAGGCGTGTAGTCAAAGCTGAGTTCATGGATTGAAAACCGCTCAAAGAGTTCATGGATTGGCGTGTGCAAAGTAAATCGTCCACACATAAGAACACCTCCTAATGCTTGTTATTCCACGCTGGGAGCGGATTCCCTTGAAAACTGAAAATAATCGCGTTTGCCTGTTGACAGGTGATATTGTTTCATGATACTATACGACCTGTCGCCACTCGGAAGTCCAACAAGAGCGGCTTCTCACCAGTGCGATGATTACAGAGCAGCCAACAGAAATGTCGTTTTCACTAAATTCGAAACCAACTCTCAGGTACAATGCTTTTTCCGTTTAGTAAGAAACTGGAATTTGCAAAAACCGAAGACAAGGTTGACAAACTTCTTCTAGTTGTGCTATGATAATAAAGCCCCTCAAAACGGTGGCGCACTTAGAACCTTGAAAACTGAACATTGGTCTTGAGACAACGAATGTCTTTCTCAACAAGGTAAAACGCCTTGTCTCAAGCTTGCAGTTTTGTTCACAGAGCTGCACTGGCTGAGAGAGAAGAAGTCATTCTGTGTTTGAAGAGAATAAGCCATAAGTTTGTGTAAGCCTGATTCAATTCTTTGAATTGAGCGCAGTTTGAGAAATCAAACTAGGTGGTTGAGTAATCAACCACCAAAGCTAGTTTCAAACTA
>JAAYOM010000042.1 GCA_012520315.1 Bacillota bacterium
TCTGGCATGGCGTAACACTTTGCTTCCCAATCCGAAATTTACAATGACACAGATTAGATCATATCGTTTCACTGGCTGCTCACGCTTGTGCATCACTATCAACTCCTTGTTTCTGGGATCTAGCCTGGAAAATGAAACCAAGAACCTGCAATGTTAGGATTGGGGCCATTGCCACTAAAGCGATCATACCGAACCCATCTCGCAGTAAGTTCGCTCCGGGGAAAGCGCTTGCAGCACCCTGGACGAATGCGAGAATAAACGTGGCGGTCATAGGTCCAGTTGCTACTCCGCCAGCATCAAAAGCAATCCCTACAAACAGAGTCGGTACAAAGTACATCATGCTGATCGCGACTATATACCCAGGCAGCAGGACATGCCAAAGCTGCACTGCAGGCAGGACTATACGAATGGTTGCCAAAGCTACCGCAAAGCCCACCCCAATGGAAAGGGCCAGACCTACTGCCCTGCGTTTAACATACCCGCTGGTTACATCTTCTATTTGGTGGGTTAACACGAAAACAGCCGGTTCTGCCAATATAGTAAAAAAACCAAGGAAGAAAGCTGTTAACACAAGCCACACCTTGTTGTCCAACATAGCAAGACGCAACCCCAATTCGGCACTGACCTCCATAAATCCGCCATTTACTCCTATCAGAAAGATAATTAGTCCAATAAATGCATACAAAAATCCCTTAACTAAGCGCTCAAAAGGCTTTCTATCCAGCTTAAACAGAATCTTTTGCAGCAAAAACAGCCCTACAGTCAGGGGCAAAAGGCTGACAAAACTCTCATAAACTGCCCCAGGTATAAACCCCAAGAATGGTTGCAGAATCCGCACACTTTCAACCTGAATCGGTTCTAGCGTAGCCACTGTGTACTCTCTAGTCCCGATTATAATATTTAGAACCATAACTGCCATTATAGCACCTACCGAGGCAATTGCAACTAAACCAAAACTGTCTTCCTCAGAAGCTTTACTGTCTTTACGAAGCCTGGCAATACCAACTGCCAGGGCCAGAAGAAAAGGTACAGCCAATATGCCTGTGGTCGCACCGGATGCATCAAACGCTATGGCCAGAAATTCGGGCTGGGTAAAGAAAGCAAGTATGAAAATGAGGATATAACAGGCCAGCAAGAAAACCTTAAGCGAGATGTTGAAAAAAACTCGGAGAAAACCAAAGGCAACCAAAATGGCCAGTCCAATTGACACGACCACCAACAGCAAAGGCGAGGAAATAGCACCTAGGGTAACAAAATCGACCTGCTGAGCAAGGACCATGAGACCAGGCTCGGCAATGGAAATCGAAAAACCAAGGGCCAGACCTGCCAATAGAACTAGAGAGAGCTTGTTCGTCTTAACCAAGGAAGACCCTGTTAGACTTCCCATTGGCGTTATGCCTATTTCTACACCAAGGAGAAATAGAGAAAGGCCAAAAATGATGAGAACTGCGCCTGCGAGAAATCGTAATATGAGGGGCAAACCAAGTGGTACCAAGGTATAATTCAACAGTACCACAATCAAGGCTATCGGCACCACTGCTTTGGTGTTTTCCTTGACGAGTTCGAAAAGTATGTTCACGCAAGCACCTACCTTCCAAGCAAAAATTATAAAAAAAGGCGCCCCTAGCAACTTACGACGCCGGAGCACCAAAAAAGATCAAAACGCCATAGATTCCTCGAAGTGCAAACTTTTCATGGGTGTCAAAGAACAAGTACGGCACGGGCAGCCTCCGCCACTGTTCAGACTTGATTAAGTATATGCTTATCGTTTAATTCTTTAACATCTGCCCTGGTTCCTCCTTTTTTCTTGACTTTATTGGCAAATGTTATGTTCCGTATCATACTGCCGGCAGAGTTTTACTTGCCAGCCCCCCAAGCCTTACGCTAAGCCTCTAATTTTCGCAGCCATCTCCGAACCATAGCTGGTGATCACTCTGGTGTAACCGTTAAACCAGGAGTTAACCTCCTGATCCCCTGTGTCAACGAGGAGAGGGCGTCCTTGTAAAGCGTCGATCTTATTGCGAGTTGCCACAATTTGAATATTGTTTTTACCGACCTGTCTGATCACCTCGGCACTAATTTGTTGATTGCCGCGGCCAAAGACATAACCCTGGTTGCCAATGACTGTGACAACTATTTTTGCAGACCGGCCATGAATCAGATCATGGATTTCCTTTTCATTCACGTCTCTACCAACCAACTCTTGATTGCACACCACATCAATCCCCAGCAAGGTATTGGGCAGATCCAAAAGCTCCATAATCGGACCAAGTGAG
Organism: Bacillota bacterium; assembly: GCA_012520315.1. GTDB lineage: Bacteria > Bacillota > Limnochordia > Darwinibacteriales > Darwinibacteriaceae > UBA5420. The sequence goes on from JAAYOM010000042.1 coordinate 2,277, forward strand.
CTGCCTGAACCAATAATGTAAATCGTCTCGGGGTTAGACTTCATCTCGTCTACAATTCGTTCTGCAATACCTATTAGAATCTCCCGCTCTGGTATTTGACTACCTCCAGATTTTGTCATTTGGATAAACTCGGGAGCCAGTGGTATTTTCATTACCCCATAAAGCCTAGTTGTGACCACTCCTGATCGGAAAGCCTCTTCGTCAATGTCCATAACTTCCCCATCCATCAACTCCAGCTCTTCACCGGAGAAAAACTTGAAGGCAAGCTTCCCTGCGGCCTGGGGGTGACTGGCAAAAACTCCCGAATGGATCTTCACTCCAGCTGGAATGCCAATGACAGGAAGAGTTGTCTTAATCACTGCCGCAACGTTACGGGCTGTGCCGTCCCCGCCTGCAAAGCAGAGCAAGTCAACCTGCTCCTCCAGCATTCTTTTGGCTGCTGCCACAGTATCTTCTGCTGTTGTCCGGTTTCCGACTGCGCCCAATACAACTGTTTGAAAGCCTAACTCTTTTGCTAAATCCTCTCCCATTGCCCCTGGGTAGGTGTAGATTTTAACTCTGGATTGGAGCGGCAAAAGCTCTGCCAGCGCCTGCCCGGCTTTAGCATTTGCTTCAGGAACTGCGCCTAAGCTGATGGCCTGCTGTAAGACTTCTTCCCCATCAGTACCTTTCAAACCGACTCTTCCGCCCATTCCTGCAATAGGATTAATAATCAGTCCTAGTTTCATATCTGCCGCCTTTCTTACAGCCTCGATCCCCCTTGCATGTTGCTAAGGCCCGAGCTGTCTGTAAAGTGACTTATGCGACTTTGACCGTGCGTGAGACTTGCCAAAAAAGCTCTATAGCTTGATCAGTTCGTCCAGATTATCTGGCTGAGCAGTGTTTTGCGCTGCTTTATTGACCTTAATCTCACCGCAGCGAGTACACTTGTGAATCAGTTGATATCCCTTTTTGGAGTTGAATCTAAGACCTATTGGTTTCATCAATCCATGGCATAGATTGCGTCTGTCCCCTGGTCTTTCATCGACGTGCTTAGAGTATAAGCAGCGAGGACAATGATTTCGATAACTGCCATTGGTTAAGGGCAAGACTTCTTTCCCGCATTGCATGCAGATAAACCCAACATTTTGAATCGCTCTGGTCATACCGGACCCCCTTGATTTGAATTGGATCAAATCAAGGAGAGGGTTCCGTTTTCTCTTCCTGGACAAAGCCAGGTGTCAGGCTTGAAACAACCAGTGACCCATTCACCGCCGCTTTTTATAATAGCGATTACTTCCAGTTCCTGCTTCATCAGGACTTTTTTCATTCCCGAATCCGAACCACGACCGACTTTGTTTATTTGTATCGGCCACTGTGACGCGGTTTTAATCACGTCCCACCGGTAGGTGTATGTTGATTCGCACTGATATCAGCGTCGTCCCCTCTTAGGGCTCACGGTATAGCTGTAAGCGTATAGCTCTTTGCTGCACTGCAACTCTCCTTTGCTTAACAGTTCGCACGGTCATGTCACATAAGGTTATTTGCTCCTGTCGCCAGCAATGCCTACTTAGGAGCAAGGATTAATTCTGTACAGCTATTTTTTTGCAATGAACAGCAGGTGATTGCTTGAGCCTAAAAATTCTGGCTTCTCGCAAAGGTAGAGATGATACTTCACCCACTGCCTGTAGGTATCTTCGCTCAATTGATTTATTTTCTCACCTAAGAGTTCGCTCATTCCGTCTGAGGCAACTTCTTTTTCAATTGTCACGCCAGCCTGCTCCAAAAACTCCCTCGCGCCTGAGACAGTGTAGAAGACAAACGGGAAGTCCTCGACCTTGAACGTATCTTTATTATAGCGGCCCGTTTCTATAAAGGCAGGATTATAAAGCATGGTTTCTGTGGTAATAACCATGTCGTTGTTAATGAATGCAAAATACATTCTGCCGTGTTTTGAGCAGACCCTGCGGGTCTCTCGGACACATGCAGCCCGTTCTGCAGATTTTTCAATATGATACAGGGGCCCGAAACATAAAATTATGTCAAAGGACTCGCTGGCCAAGGATCTTAGTATGCCCAGGGCATCGCCTTTGACCACTGTTAGGTTCATACTGTCCGTACGCGCCTTCTCAATTGCTTGGACATGCTTTTCCACAGGCTCAACGGCTGTCACCTCGTAGCCCTGCTGGGCTAAATAGAGACTGTATCTTCCGGTTCCAGCCCCCAAATCTAGGATTCTCATACCCGGCTGTAAGGCAGCCTCAATATACTTCACAGATGTAATAAACTCGATATTTGCAGCCTTTGACTCCAATCGCGCGGACTCATCAAAAATCTCATACAAGGCAGATAGTCTCTCAAGTTCATCTGAGATTTTCTGCAGTTCTCTGATTTCCATGGCGTTTCTCCCTTTCCGCTATGACATACTTGGCCATTCTCAGACATTAACAACTATCGCTGAAGCAGCGACTCTCCTGTTCTTACCCCTAAGATATATGGCGCGGTTTCCATTCTCTGACATCAACCCAAAGTATAACTAGCGATCGTTAGTTTGTCAAGGGAGATTCCGCTGTGAAGCACATTTCATCCTACACCGGAAAAAACGCAGCCATCCAGATCTACTGAATGGCCGATTCAAGCCCGGCAGCTATCCCTGCGATCTGATTTCACCGCTAAAGACCGTTGTTGCTTGCCCACTGATGTATACTCTGTCAGTCACCTTGAGTCTTAGCATGCCGCCTCGGGCCGAAGCCTGATAAGCTGTGAACTGATCCTGGCCTAACTTTCTTTTCCAATAGGGACCTAGGCAGCAATGGGCAGACCCTGTGACTGGATCTTCGTCTATGCCCAGGGCAGGGGCGAAGAAACGGGACATAAAGTCGTATCTGCCATCCTCTGACCTGCAGGTCACAATAACACCTCTATTGGCCAACTTCGAAAGTTTCTCTTTAGCGGGACGCAGCATTCTCAAAACTTGCTCCGATTCAACTTCAACTAGATAGTCTATGCGGTTTTTGCCCACATACAAAAATGGTACTCCAAGTCCATCGAGCAGCTCCTGGGGAGGCTCTGCCTCTTCATCTTCTTCCACAGGGAAATCAAGCTGTATCCAATTTCCATTCTTGACCGCCTTTAGCAGGCCGCTTTTTGTGTAAAACCTAGCCTCAACGGCAGCATCCAACTCTCCTGTTTCCCAGAGAATGTGGGCTGCCGCTAACGTAGCATGTCCACATAAATCAACCTCAGTCGCAGGAGTAAACCAACGCAGCTCGTAACCGCCTTTCATCTTTTTTAGAAAGGCTGTCTCCGAGAGATTCATTTCTGCCGCAATATTCTGCATCCAAGTATCAGGCTCATCACCCACAAACATGCAGACTGCTGCAGGATTTCCCTTAAACAATTCAGTGGTGAACGAGTCGACCTGAAATATTCTCATCTCTCTCTCACTCCGTCTGTTAGGTGTGTCTCAACCAATTTTCTAAGCACATAGGTGTCTCTCCTCGTCCAGCGTGGAGGCTCACCAAAATGTCCCTTTAATACAGACCGATTTCTCTCGAGGGCGTCGAGCAAGGGCACCCACTTCGGGCGAAAACCAAGCTCCCACTCATATCGATCCAACTTTTGGCCCATAAAACGGGATTGAACACTGCAGAGATAATAGTAGGAAAGATGCTTAAATACATCGAAGCCCTCCTCGCGGGGCTTTGAGTATTCCACCACCAAACCAAATTCACCCTGGACTTTCTCTAGGATCAAGCCGCATTCTTCTCGAATCTCCCGGGACAGAGCCTCTACATGGTTCTCGTCTTCCTCTACTCCTCCGCCGGGGAACTTGTAGTCATGGTTCACAGGCGAGTAGACCAGCAAAATCTGATCACCGTCGAGGATCACCGCCCGGACTGCTGCGCGGCTAATGGTCTTACCTGCTAAGTTCAGACCATCACTCCGGTAAAATGCACGCAAAAGATTCAAATTGTTCACCTCATATTTGGAGAAATGGTGAGCAATCAAAGGTAGGTGACATCGAAGTAGGTGGGTGCTTCGGGTATGGGAAGATCGTTTATGGGTATAAAGAACAAGTGGTATTTCAAGCGGACCCACGCCTTTTTGGCTATTTGCCCATACCCCCTGTCCTTCGCATTCATACAGGTCACTAAGTAGTGAACATTATTCTCCCTGGCCGCCTGGCGAACCCGTTCCAGGATATGGAAAAGATCTTCCGGCTGATCAATAATCAGATCATAAAGCTGCCATACTCTGATTGCATCGCCAATGTTCGGAATATGGGGCACTGACAAGAATTTAGATCCAGCACCAAGGATGGGCCGTGCAACTTTGTACAGTAAAGGCATATTCAATACCCGCTGGGTGTAATCTGCATTGGTGTCCCAAACCTTCAAAGATGAGTTACCGTAAGAAAACTTGCCGAACATGTACAACTCCTTCATCTGGGCTGATCTGGGCATCTCCAGGAAAAAGTCCTGGTTGCCAAAGCTGCGCTTAAGCAATGTGTGTTCTTGCACCGCATCAACTGCCTTGCCAAATTCCACTTTGCTCACCCGAATTGGGTCTTTGCTGAATCTGGCGTGAACGGGCATAGTCAGAAACTCTTTGCTCTCCACCTGCTTAGCTCCGTACTTGCGTAGAATGCCCACTGAACGTTCATTGTCCTCCTTTACATAGCCAAAGATAAAGTCCAGCTCCTGACTCTTTATCTCCTTTTGTACTGCTTGCCACAGCCTGAGCATGTGGCGGGGAAGTCCGGTCTGCGTCAGTGGATTTGAACGCCAGTCAAAAATTAACCCGCCTCGAACCACTTCACCGCGCAGTCTAACCGTAACTGGACCAACGCCCATCACGCCTAAAATATCCCTTCGGCTGTCGTCTTCTGCAACTAACAGGATCGGATCTTTGAACTTCTTAGCACGGATAAAATAATCTTGCCGCTCACTGACAAGCTTAATCTGATCGCCTTGGGGCGTAAGCTGCTCTATGGCAATCAATCTGGCATTATCTTCCGCGGTAGCTGCCCGCACATACAATTTGTCCACCCTCATTCTAACTATTGTCTATTTCTCAAAACCGCTATGAATCTTGGGCTACATATGCTATTATCAAAGTGTTATACTTAGTTCAATTATAGATTGTCCATCTATGGGAGGCAAGCAACTTGAAAGCATTAATAACATTGGCTAACACACCAACAGGTCTGTTTATGGTCCGGCGCCTGCACGCCTTAGGTTATAAAGTTACGGTAATAGACTCATATTCCCGCAGTTTCGCATCGTATTCTAACGGAGTCAGCAAGAGAATACTTGCTCCCTCCCTGCTCCACGATCCTCACGGTTACGCTAAGACTGTGATTGACGAGTTAAGACGGGAGCGATACGACTTGTATGTTCCTGTTTTGGAAGACGGTTTCTTAATGTCCTATTACAAGGATACAATCGAGAAGTACACAAACATGGTCTCCATGTCCTATCAGGACATCACCCGTGCCCATAACAAGCACGCCATGCGGGAGTATGCCGCAGAGGCAGATGTCCGCATGCCTGTTACCCAAGCTCCAGATTCTTTGAAAGGCGCATTCCGCTTGCTGGAAGAACTTGATTCAGCAGTCGTTATTAAACCCCGCGTCGCCTGCAATGCTCATGGACAGAAAGTTGTCTTAGATCCCAAGAAGGCGGTCTGGGAATATGGGCAAATTGTCAAGAAGTACGGACTGGAGGAACAGCTCCCCATTGTTCAGCAGTACATTACCGGCAGGCTTGTTTCCACCGTGAATCTGGCTGTAAACGGGGAAATCAAAGGACGGGTTGTATTTCGCGCTCTACGTACTGTTCCTACTTCGGGCGGAACAAGTTCCTACCGCGAAACAGTCACGTCGCCAGAGGCGGATCTTTTCGACGCCAGGCTGATCAAGCACTTTAACTGGACGGGCTTTATCAGCTTTGACTACATGGAAGAGGAGACAACTGGAAAACTATACCTAATCGACTGCAATCCCCGCATTGCTCCCGGTGCTATCCTAGCTTATTATGCCGGGGTAGATTTGATGGGAGCATTTGCCCAGTTAGTGCAGGGCAAAGAAATCGATGCCCTGCCACAGCAGCAGGATGGGGTCCGCTGTAAACTGCAGTTCTTAGATCTAGGCTGGCTCTTGTACAACCTCATCGACAAAGAGCTGACTTCGAAGGAGAAGTTTGAGTCCTTCAAGGCTTGGATTAAGCGGGAAAAGTCCTACAACGACATAGAAAGCATTCATGACATGCGGCCAACCTTTGCGCTGTGGACCTTTCTTTTGCGCAACATTGGCAAGCTCCTAGGCGCTGACGGAGGCGAGATTTTCTTAGAACACTCCCTTTTCGACCAAGAAGCCTTTGAGAAAGGGCTGGCCGAATCGGCTGTTTCACCGGTTTAGGGGACTCTGGAGGTTTGCAGTTCTTGCAGCCTCTTAAGGCGATCGAGCCGCGTCTTATTGTCAAAGGCCCGCAGAAAGAGATCATATTCAGCGCCGCTGAATCCAGCGGCATGTTTCTCCCGGGCCTTGGCAAAAAACTGCCCCTCGCGCTGCCCGAAGATGACTAAAGCTGTTAGAGACTCTCCCCGGACATAAACTGTCAGGAGAGTTCTGCCGCTTCGCCTGAACTTAATCTCATCTACCCCATCAAAAAGAACATCCATAACATAGTGCGCATCAATATAGCCTGCAATTTGCTCCAGTACACCATAACATCCGGCATCGAGGGTTCCCTTCAGTTCCTGCAGCAAACTTTCCATAGCAGCCGTCTATAGTTTGGGCAGAATATCATTCCACATGGCCCGCAGTATGTTCATGTGGTTATGCTCATTATGGGAAGTAGCAGTTATCACTGCTTGGTAGTCTTCTAAAACTACAGACAGCTGACCATACATGCCATCGGCGCGATACGTGTTTGGCGGTGTACACTTCCAGACTTGGTAGCCATAGCCCCCATTATTCTCCGGATCTAGATTGGAACTTGTATCCGCCCACTTTCCATGCATGCGCCTGACGTAATCAGCTGAAACAATCTGCTGGTCCTTGTAGACACCGCTTTGCAGAAGCATGATTCCAAGGCGGGACAACTCCTCAGTGGTCAGATAGAGGCCGCTGGCGCAAAATGTATGTCCCTGGGGACAGTTGCTCCACTGGGGATTCCAAATTTCCAGCTTGTCAAAGAGTCGTGGCATGAGATATTCCCGCATGGTTTGACCGCTTACCTTTTCCACAACACGCCCAAGCATGTATGTGCAGAGATTTTCGTAATAAAAGCCCGACCCTGCCTCCGCTTTCATTTCTGTACTGAAAAAGAGCTCAGCCAGTTCTTTGGATCTGTAGAGTTCAAAGTCTTCAAACATATGTCCAGAACTCATTTGCAACAGATGCTCGACGGTGATTTTCTCTGATCCGGGCTGGGCCAAATCCTTGAGCTCAGGGAAAAAGTCAAGTACATAATCTGACAGGCGAAAACGTCCCTCTTCCTCTGCAATACCTACACCTACTGCAGCAAAGGTCTTGGAGGCCGAATACAGGTTTTCCCTGTCATCACTGCGAAAACGATGCGCTGCAAGGATCTCTCCATCTTGATAAACATAAATGCCGTAAACACTAAGATTCCCTTCCAGCACTGACAATCTGAAATCGTTTAACAAACTCATACCATTCCTCCTATTGCAATCGCTATTTTGATTAAGCGCAAGTACGCGTCCAAACACGCTCGAGCGGACATCCCCGGTACATTTAGAACTTCGTCAAGAACCAAAAATGCCAGTGCTTCGCTGCCGGCGGCATCTCTTAACTCGAAATCACGGCCCAGTGCCTTTATCAGCAAGGAAGCACGCAATAGTGCATGATCCGCGATCACATCACCCTGTCTTCCTGTGAAAACTTACAGCAATGCTGTCGTATTCTTCCTCCAGCCTGGGATTCCCTCCCTGGAAAGGAAGGGAAGTTCCTGTAGTAGCAGAACTCTTAAGTACAAGTTGATTTACGGAGGTAATGCCAGTGGCTTTGTTGGGTTCGGCAGTTAATGTGATCGCTATCGTTGGCGGCGCTCTCCTTGGGCGGGCTGTCCGCCTTCCAAAACGAGTACGTCAGACAGTAATGCAGGCCCTCGCCTTGGCGGTCTTGATCATTGGCATCTCCATGGGGCTAAAGAGCAGCAATATACTGATTCCCATCGCTTCCCTGGCCTTCGGCAGCATTATCGGGGAGATATTGAATGTTGAAGCCGGGCTCAACCTGCTTGGTAACAAGTTGCAGGGGCTCAGACGCAGTAAGCGGCAGGACGGGGCAGCTGATTTTACACAAGGATTTTTGGTCGCCACTCTCACCTATTGCATCGGCGCCATGGCAGTGATTGGCAGTCTCAACAGCGGGCTGACCGGAGATCATCAGGTTCTGTATGCCAAGTCTCTGATCGACGGAGTCACCGCCATTTTCTTCTCTGCCTCCCTGGGAATTGGCGTTGCTTTTTCTGCCATCCCGGTCTTCCTCTATCAGGGAGGAATTGCACTCTTGGCAACCTTCCTTACTCCCTTCCTTAGCAGTCAGGTTCTAGCTGAATTGACTGCCACCGGAGGCATTTTAATCATCGGAATTGCCCTCAACATGCTGGGGCTAACCAAATTGAGGTTAGGCAACATGCTTCCTGCCGTCCTAGTCGCTGTCCTTTTTGCACTTGTGTTTTGACAGCCCCGGGATTCTACCAGGTGCTACGGTTCCAGGCGATGGCGATCCCTGGGAAACAGACTTGCTTCACGCACATTTCCCAAGCCGATAATCTGTGCAGTAAGCCGTTCTAAGCCTATAGCCAGACCCCCATGGGGCGGCATCCCCAGAGTAAAACTGCCCAGATATGATGTAAAGTCTTCTGGGTCCAGACCTTTCCTCCGCATGTTAGCAGTCAAGGCTTCGTGGCGATGAATCCGCTGTCCTCCTGTAGTTATTTCCAAGCCTCGAAACATCAGGTCAAAACTGGCAGTCAGCTCCTCTCCCTTGGGCATAGTATACATGGGCCGCTTCGTCCACGGATAGTCCGTTACATAGACAAACTCGCTGCCTGTTTGTTCCAGAACGTACTGACTGAGGAGCCTTTCTCCTTCAGGATCCAAATCTGAGTCTTGGTGCATCTTCCCGTATTCCCTCTGCAAAATGCCGAGGGCCTCCTCCAAGCTAACCCTGGGGATCTGCGGCACTTCGGGCAGCTGTACCCCGAGAACCTTCAGCTCTTTGGGGCAATTCATTTCTACCGCAGCAAACATAGAAGCCAAGAGCTGATTTTGCAGATCCATGATGTCGTGCTCGCTTTCTATAAAACCCATCTCCAAGTCCAGACTTACATACTCGTTTAGATGTCGGGTCGTAGCATGCTTCTCCGCCCTGTAGACCTGGCCGATCTCATAAACGCGCTCGAACCCTGCCCCAACCAGCATCTGCTTGTAAAATTGGGGACTTTGGGCCAGATAGGCTGTCTCCTCAAAGTATTTGACTGCAAAGAGTTCAGTACCCCCTTCAGTACCGCTGGCTACAAGTTTCGGAGTAAACACCTGAACAAAGCCATGGCCATTGAGAAACTCTTGAAAGGCCTGAACCAAAGCAGCTTGAATCCTAAACACCGCATTGGTTTTGGTATGCCTGAGACTCAAGACCCGATGATCCAGGGCAAGATCGAGGGGAACATTCAGTTCCTCCCCATTGATGTTAAAGGGAAGCTGATCTGCCAGAGCCATGACCTCGATTTCCTGCGCTGCCAACTCATAGCCCTGCTTAGATCGGGGTTCTGCCTGAACCACACCTCGAATTTTCACCACGCTTTCTGCAGTGAGGGACTGTCCCTTGAGCAACTGGGGATCTAACACTGCTTGAACAACCCCGCTGCGATCACGGAGGAGCAAAAATGTCACTTTACTGAGGCGCCGCATGCGAAGGACCCAGCCCTCAACTGTCACAGTCTGGCCCAGACAATTTTGTAGTTCTTCCACAAGCACTCGTTTCAACTCGATCTTCCTTTCGAATAGAAATAGCCCCTAGCCTAATCGGCTAGGGGCGTGATGGACGCGGTGCCACCCTAGTTAACTCTGCTTATAAAAAAATCTCGTCCCTATGGGACGAGAAGCTCGTGGTGCCACCCAAATTCAAACCCTAAGCAAGAGTTATCTTTAGTCCAGGTAACGGTGGAAACCGGCCCATCCTTTTGATCAGATGGCAACTCCAAGGTGTCCGTCCATAAAAGTTTCCTGCTAGGCTCCCACCTCCCCCAGCTCGCTTAGAAGACCCTGTTTATGGACTCTCCTCTTCATTGTCGTTCTCTTTGATTTTCTTACATTAAACCAGACAGAGGAGGAACTGTCAAGGGCATTATTGACGGCTGCAATCAAGCATCGACAGTCCACGCTGCTTTGTCAAGGGCCTTTTTTCGCACTTGATGACGTGCATAGAAGAAGCTAACCACCTGTCCAATGCCTGCCAAAGTCCATGTGACAGGATAGGCCATAAAGAGCACTAACATCGTGGGATACCACTTAAAAACGGTGACCAGCCAGACTATGCGCATTATGCAGGCCCCCACCAAAGTGGAGAGCATGGGAAGGATAGAATAGCCCATCGCTCTGGTTAGGCCTGGGAAAACGTTCATAATTCCACAGGAAAAATAGACAGCCATCATTATTTTGATGCGCTGCATGCCTAAATCCAGTACGGCAGCATCTTTGGTGTACAGGCCAAGTAAAGGCCGGCCAAAGAGTACAACTGCACCGCCTAGTACAATCCAAGTAGCAAAGACAAACACAGTGGAAATCTTTGCAATCTCATCAATCTGGTCATAATCTTCAGCCCCCATGCTCTGGCCGGTATAGGTAATGGCAGCGTTGTAATAAGAATTCATGGTGGTGCCCACAAGATTTTCCACATTGCCCGAGGCAGCACTGGCCGCGACCATGACGGAGCCAAAGGAGTTCACTGCAGATTGAATGAGTACATTAGAGATAGAAAAAAGCAGGCTCTGCAGGCCGGCAGGAAGTCCAATACGAACAATTGACCGCAACTTTATACCATCGATGCGCAAACGCTTCCAACTAAAACGCAAAGCTCCTTCGTGCCTGGTTAGGGAAGTCATGATTAAGGCCATGGTCAAGTACTGTGAGATCACTGTGGACCAGGCCACACCCCCTACTCCCCAGCGGAAGGCGGCTACAAAAACAAAATTTAGGACTACGTTGACTACACCAGACACAGTCAAAAAGTACATTGGCCGTTTGCTGTCACCGACCGCACGCAGGATGGCGGCTCCAAAATTATAGACCATACTGGCGGGAACTCCCAAAAAGAAGATTCTCATATACAAGGTTGAAAGATCGATGATGTCGCCGGGAGTGCCCATCAGCTCCAACATAGGTGTGCTCAGTACGATGCCTAAGATCGCTACAAATATCCCGGCAATTATGCTAATTGCAATGGAGGTATGAACCGATTGGCGTATGCTCTCCACCCTGCGGGCCCCGTATTCCTGCGCCACGATCACGGCTGTCCCAACCGACAGACCCATAAATAAGTTGACGATCAGGCTGATCAAAGAACCTGTTGCACCGACTGCGGCCAAGGCCAGACTGCCGTCAAAGCGTCCCACAACAATCATATCTGCCGCATTAAAAAGCAGCTGCAAAAGATTCATAGCCATAATCGGCAGGGCAAACCTGAACATTGAACTGAGGAGAGGAAGATGTAAAGCTCCAACTCGTTTCTGAAGGGTCATACCTATCTACAATCCTTTCAAGATTATTGAAAACCCCATCCTAGACGATGGGGTAATAGTGATCAGTTTACATAAACAGTTGACCCTCGCTTGATAAAGGAATAAAACCACTCAGAATCCTCCATCGATAAGCGAATGCATCCGGCAGAGCGCCTCTCCAGCAGAGTATAGTCAACAATATTGCGATCCTCGTCCATAGGCAAGGAGTGAAACATGTAGGGCCCAGAAAACTGCACCCAGTACTTTCCGCCCCGTCCTAAGAAGGGGGAGAAAAACCAAGTGCCTCGCTCTGCAATCTCGTGCCTGCCTCGCAAGGTAGGTGAAATATTCTTCCCGGTTGAGCTGGGCATCGTCCGTTTCAGGCTCCATGCCCCTTCCTTTCCTGTAAAAACATGAGTCAACTGGCGATCTAGATCCACCCATACGAGGTGATCCGTCTTAGAACTTAAACCGCCTGTGTTTACAAAGGCCTCCAGCACTGCTTGGGGTAACTGTTCCATATTGGTCTCGGGATCACCGGGAATCGAGAGGCTGTCAGCGGAAACCCAGCCTTGTTGACCATCTTCCGATTTCACCAAATACCAGGCAAAAGCCCTATCCCGCACGATTTCTACAACTTCGCCTTCCTTGAACTCGCCAATCTGCCTGCGCCCGCTGGCATAATCATCATAGGCCGGCGTGTCTCTTGTGATACTGCCATAGACTATTGTCTCTCTGATCAGTTCGGCAAAGTCAAAGTCAGCCCCGACGCTGGCCTGTCCCCCGGCCGTGCTGCTCAATAGGATGGTTATCATTACTACCAGAGTCACTGCTAAGTAATTTTTAAAAGTGTCTGTGACGCGCAAATTCATTCCTCCATCAGCGAAAATTCGACATATTACTACTTTCGCTAAGGAGAGAAAGAGTCCTTGTGTCCAGAAAAATTTTCTGGCTCAATCAGGAGCCCCTGGACAAACCTCCCAATATTCCACCAAGCATGGCCACAAATCCCATTTTCAGAAATCTGCGCCACCAGAGCCAGGTGCTTAGAGGCACTCCGCCGTACCCCACCACACTAAAGACTACAAAAGCAAGCACCCCGACTAATATCCCATGGAGCCATGCCTTCATCTGACAGCGCAACCCGGCCCAGACTGCCCCTGCAAAAACTGCTGCATGGGCCAAGACATGCAGCAGTTTCGGACTGGCCTTCCACGGGGAAAAGTATACTGCGAATGCCAAAACAACCGATATCAAGAGCAGGAAAAACTGAGATGCGATAAACCCCTGCAAGACAGCTATTGGCTGCAGAGCAAAGCCTTTTGTACCGTTGGCATTCCTGGTCATTCCAATCACCCCATACACCCTATGCTTGGAATAAAAAAATATGCAGCCCCTAACGGGACTGCATACCGTAATCCAAAAAACTACTCATCTTGCTTCTTCTTTGCTGCAATTACCTGTTCAGCTATATTGGCCGGCACTTCTTCGTAATGACTGAACTCCGAAGTAAAGGAGCCCCGTCCCTGTGTCATGGAACGCAGGTCGATAGCATATTTGAACATTTCTGCCATGGGAACCTGGGCACGAATTACCTGCATACGACCTGTGGGTTCCATACCTAAGATGCGACCGCGTTTCTTGTTCATGTCGCCCATTACATCTCCCATAAAGGCTTCTGGGACTGTAATCTCCACATTCATGATGGGCTCAAGCAGAACAGGACTGGCTTCTAAGAACCCTTTTCTAAAGGCCATGCCTGCAGCGATCTTAAAGGCCATTTCAGATGAGTCTACCGCATGATAGGAGCCGTCATAAAGTGATACCCGCACATTTTCCACAGGATAGCCGGCCAAGGGGCCTTCATCCAGAATTTCGCGCAAGCCTTTTTCTACGGCAGGAATGAAGTTACGGGGCACAGCTCCGCCAAAGATATCATCAACGAACTCCAGGCGATCCTCATGCTCAGGATCACCAGGTGACAGCTTCAGGAAGACATGGCCAAACTGACCGCGCCCGCCGGACTGCTTCTTGTGCTTACCTTCGACATCGGAAGTTCCCCGAATAGTCTCCCGGTAAGGAACATCAGGATCTTCTAGTTCAACTTCAACACCGAATTTTTTCTGCAAGCGGCTGCACATGATCTCCAGGTGCAGTTCTCCCATGCCGCTGACCAGGTTTTGGCCGGTGTAGACGCTCTTTTCAACTGTAAAGGTTGGATCTTCTTCCGCTAAACGGCTGAGTCCAGACCCGATCTTATCCTCATCACCCTTGGCCTTAGGCTGGATAGCCATGCTCATGGTTGGTTTGGGGAAGGCAATGGGTTTGATGCTGATCTTCTTATCCTTAGAAGACAAGGTGTCATTTGTGGTTGTATCCTGAAGCTTAGCCACCGCGCCTAAGTCGCCAGGTCCGATCTTGCTGACTGGAATTTGATCCTTACCGGAAATCAAAAACAGTTGGCCAACTCTTTCGTCTTTACCTGTGCGCACATTAAAAGCGGTGCTGTCAGAACGCAGCGTTCCGGAGAACACTCTAAACAGAGTCAGCTTGCCAACATAAGGGTCGGCCATTGTCTTGTAAACGAGGGCAGAAAGGTTCTGATCATCTGTGCTGATGGACACCTCATTGCCGTCAGCATCGGTGCCGGTAATGGTGCGGTGCGCTGGCGAGGGCATACCCTGGACAACATAATCCAGCAGGGCGCTAACGCCAAACGTAGACTGGGCACTGCCACAGAGAATAGGCACCATCTCACCATTTTGGGTTCCCAAACTTACAGCATGTTTGATCTCGTCATCTGTTAACGCTTCGCCTTCGAGGTATTTCATCATGAGCTCATCATCGGAAACCGATGCAGCCTCAATCATCTCTTCCCGGGCAGCTTCTACTGCATCCATCATATCTTCAGGAATGGGAGCTTCTTTGACAGAATCTCCATCCTTTAAAAATGCTTTCATTTGCACTAAGTCAACAATACCCGAAAAAGACTCAGCTTCACCAATGGGCAGCTGAATGGGAACGAGCTTAGGACCAAAAAATTCCCTCAGCTGATCCACAACTCGTCTGAAATTGGCGTTTTCACGGTCCATTTTGTTTACAAAAACGGCCCTTGCCAATCCGGATTGTTCGAGGTATTCCCAGCTTTTTTCAGTGCCAACCTCTACCCCGGACGAGGCACAAACTACCAAAAGACTCGAGTCTGCTACTGTAAGGGCTGCTATAACATCACCAACAAAGTCAAAATATCCTGGTGCGTCTAGAATATTGACTTTGTGATTCTTCCATTCCGCCGGTGCCAAGGCAGTATTAATGGAGATTTGACGACGAGTCTCTTCTGGATCAAAGTCCATAACTGTTGTCCCGTCATCAACTTTACCTAAACGATTAATACCCTTGGCTACATAGAGCATGGCTTCCGCTAGGGAGGTTTTTCCCGCACCGCCATGACCTAATAAGGCCACGTTCCGTAAGAACTCGGTTCCGTATTCCTTCACAAATTCTCCTCCTCTTAGTGAACCTTAGTGTATAGATATTCCTAAGTTAATTTTATTCCACGCCTAACATTCAACAAGATCGCCGGTTTTTCCTGCCTCATGCGGATAAAAGCTATAACCACCAACCCCAATTTTGCTGAAAGATCACATGTTGCCTAGCTGTATCAAGCTCCACCCTCCACCCGAACAGGGGAAACACCTCAGCTGACACATAAGGCAGTCCGTCTTTTTCTAAAACAGGGTTGTTAATTGGAATAACCAGGTTGTCAAATTTAACCAGATTCTCGTGAGGATCCAAGATGATCTCATGATGATCCACCACATAGCGCCATCTATTCTCAGGAACCTCCATTAAACCAAAAAGTACTGCCACATCAGACAGGGAATAATAAAAAATTTCATTATGTCTGATCAGAGGCACCGATTCTGTCACATCTTTATTGTGCAAAAAAACCCGCCAGGCGGCATTGCCCTGCTCAATCCTGAAATAGGTACCATCTAAGGCCTGTAGATAAGGGGCTCCCTGGTAAAAGAAAGCGTGTTTGCCATAAAGCCCCGGCACCGTCCATTTTTCTGTCACTGAAGATGACTGCAACTGGAATAACGAAACTCCTGTTTTACTTGAGAGGCTTAATAAACCCTCACCAGGAAAATAGAAGAGGTGCTCTCCCAGCTCGCTGCCTTCAAACAGTCTGCTCGATGTTATTTCCCCGCCCCGAAAGCGCCAGCCGTACAGCATCTTCTGGCTGGTAACAACGAGCCATTCCGGAGAGGGCTGATCTGGCAAAACCACCAGACTCTCGACCAAACCCCAGGGATAGTTTTCCCAAAGGGTAGCGAACCCTTGACCATCCAAGGTCAGTATACCAATGTAACCTGATTGAAGTGCATATATTAGTTCTGGATAGCCGTCCTGATCCAGATCAAGGATTTCTACACCGACAACGACCTCCGCCGGGTCGCTTTTCCAAAAAGGAACGAGCGTTCCTTCAGAGGAGAGCAGCACATGGACTTGGCCCTTTTCTGTCAGAACCAAGAGGTCGCCCCAGCCGTCGCTGTCAAAATCGTGAATTTCCAGGCGGGTTATGGTGTCCCAAAGGTACTGAGTCTGACCGTGCCGCTCCCAGAGTGCGTTTCTTTCTGCAAAAAAATAGAGCGCCCCGCCGCTGTCAGTGGCTACCACCAGTTCGTTTCTAAAGTCTCCGTTGATGTCCCCCGCCGCAATGGCGGTAACCCGGCCGGAAATGCCGTCAAGGAGCGGCAAGACAGTGCCGTCTGAATAAATGGAGAGTTTGTGCCCTTGTCCAAGAAGCAAGGAGGCTTCGTTGCTGCCGTAGAGATCAGTTGGAAGTACAGCAGCATTTTGCAGCTCCGGCACCTCTACAGCTATGTAAGTGGAGGCTGCCCCCACTGGAGATAAAACCAGGATGGAAAACACTACGTACAGAAATACCTTGCGCAAATGTATCCCCTCCCTGTTAAAAAAACCTACAACATACCGCTGTAGGTTTCAAAGTTAAAACATGGTCGGGGCGACAAGATTTGAACTTGCGACCTCTACCACCCCAA
>JAAYOM010000043.1 GCA_012520315.1 Bacillota bacterium
AATGCGAATTGTGGTAGTCTTGCCAGCGCCATTGGGGCCGATAAAGCCATAAATCTCACCTTGTCCAACTTCAAGATCAATTCCGTCTAAAGCTGTAAAACTTCCGAACTTCTTAGTTACCTGATTCACTCGTAGAATTGTCATTTTCGACCTCCCCTTGTTTTTTATAGAGTAATGTCCGCAAAACCTGCAGGAACTCGTAGAATTCATCCCAATAGGGTTTCATGTCCAGAGCGGCCAGATCTTGGTTCTGCAGCCTTGCCAAAAGCTCACTCTGGTAGCCTTCCATGGCCCAGGCGGTTATTTTCATGGCATACTCTGCTGTAATATCAGTGCGTAAAAGTGAGGTGTCCAGATTGGACAGCATCTTGCCCATCGCGTCCTGGTACATTGCGTCCAGCCGCTGCCAGAGTGTCTGGTTCTCCTGCCTTAGATACATCGATCCTAGAAACTCAAAGGCATCCTTGTCGCTGAGGTAGCTTTCCAGCTTGATTTGGGCCGCTTTCCAGTAACGGGTGAGAAAGTCGGGCTCGCTAAAGTCAATGCGCTTCAGATACTTAGTTTCAACATAATTTAGAACATATTCAATCAGGTAGTCAAAGAGGGCCTGCTTGTTAGGGAAGTAGTAGAAAAGCGTTCCCTTGGCGATACCTGCTTCCTTGACAATGTTATTCGTAGATGCCCGTTCATAGCCCTCCCTGGCAAATTCATTCAGGGCAGCTTTACGAATCTGTTCTTGCTTGGCAGGATCCAATTTGGAAAAAGCTTCAGAAATATTCCTCACCCCCCTTTTGACCATGGTGGTCAGTTTTAGTATACCACTACTGACCAGACTGGTCAACAGGGGAGTTTCCCTAAGGAAGCAGGGGAGATCTAACAAATTTATAATATTATGGACGTGGAAATTTGCTCTTTTCCAGAAAAAGACGCGCTGAAACAGGGCGATCCCAAGAGCGCCCTAGATAGACTCTTTAGCTTCTATTGGGTATAGCGGGGCACAGTGTTGAGCCAGCTCTTTACCTTGCCGAATTTAACGAACTCGTCAAAGACTTCCATTTCTGTCAGGAGCAGATCCTTGAACACTTTGCGGACACTGTCGTTGTAACTGGATTGCTTGAAGGCCTGGGCATGTTTGGCGCCGGCCCCCTGCATAAAGCTGTCTAGTGTGCGGTAAATGGTGTCATCGTCGAAAAAGCGGATGTCCTGGAGAGGCAGGGTGAATTTGCCGGGGCGTTTCGGAAAGGGAATGAAGTAGGTTTTGAGCTGTTTTTCCAGCACCTCAATTTGTCTATTCAGGCGCTTGAGCCCTAGTTCCAACGCCAGCTTAAAATCAAGATCGTGGACAATGGACACGAAAATGTCTGTGAGGTACATAGTGTCATACCGGTAGGTAAGGTGGTCATGGAGCGCAGCTGCCTCGATCAAAGTAAGCTGTTCGGCGCTTTCCTTGAATGTCGCCTTAACCATGGGCGGTTTGCTCAACCAGCCTTTGGTACGGAGGTAGCGGAGGAGCGAGTCTGTTTCGGAAATTGTTCGTCTCGTCATCTCCATGATGGTTTTGCGTACGCCGTCATTGGTCACACAGGAGTAGAAAGCGTCCAGCAGGTTTTCGATATGCTCCTGGAAGTATAGAAACAGGTCCATTGCTATGTACTCATCCGTCACCGCATCTGTCTTAGTCTGCACTTGTACTGCTGCCCGGTTGCGGTCAGGTGAGGGAATGGCATAGGTTTCCAGCTCTTTTTCCAAGATTTTAATGTTGCGTTCAATGGGTTTTCTGAGCAGTTTGAAGACGGCATCGAGATCCATGTCATGGATAAAGCCTTGGTAGATCAGCATTTTTTCCATGATCTGGTACTTAGAGTTCAAGATGTCCCAAAGATTGTGGGCTTCGCGGATATTGACAATCGGTTGTTCTTTGGTCCCTAGCATGGCGATCCTCCAATTTACAGTCCGGTATCCATAGTGTGTGCCATTGGCTGGCAAACATATCATTGTTCAAGGAGCTTTTTTATTTTTGCCGGTATTGACCAGGACACAATAGAAAAGCTGTCTTCCCGTCACGTGAAGGCGGCTTTTTTGTAGCATTTCGCCCGTGACCTGTTGCCTGCCGGTTGATCTTATCAGCCAAAGCAACCAAGAATCCATTGTGAGATTCCAAATCTATCCTTATAATGGAGTTGGGCGTTTCGCCAGTGTCGGAACGCTTGCAAGGTATAGTGGAAAGTCTGGGAAAACTGAAGACGTGAGGTGATTGACATGGATGTGCTCAGAGAATACTGGCTTTTTTTGCTTCCCCTGATTATTGCCCAGTTTGTATTGATGATTACCGCTTTGGTTCACATTTTCAAACATCCAGACTACAGGTTTGGATCCCGGGCGATGTGGATTGTGATTGTAGTTCTTTTCCAAATGGTCGGCCCTATAGTGTATTTTGTCTTTGGCAGGGGTGAGGATCATTGAACATCCTAGAGATTAGCGATCTGCAGATGAGCTTCGGCACCAACCATGTACTGCGGGGGCTGAATATGGAAGTGCCTGAACATGCAATCTTTGGTTTTGTTGGCCGCAACGGCGTGGGTAAAACGACGACGATGAAGATAGTACTGGGACTTTTAAAGGCACAAGGCGGTTCGGTCACTGTCTGCGGTGAAACGGTAAGTTACGGGGCGACCAGAACCAATCGCCATATCGGCTATCTTCCAGATGTTCCTGAGTTCTACGGCTATATGCGGCCAAGGGAATATCTGAAGCTGTGCGGTGAGATAACAGGTTTGGCGCCTGCTAAAATCAAGAGCAGGAGTGAAGAGCTCTTGGAACTGGTGGGACTGGAGGGAGTCAACCGCAGGATCGGCGGTTTCTCCCGGGGGATGAAGCAGAGGCTGGGAATTGCCCAGGCCCTTTTAAACGAACCCCGCCTCTTGATTTGCGATGAGCCCACGTCCGCCTTGGATCCTATTGGCCGCAGGCAGGTGCTGGACATCCTCTCAGCCATAAAGGGCCGAACCACGGTTGTATTTTCCACTCATATTCTATCTGATGTGGAGAGAATCTGCGATCATATTGCAGTCTTAGAACAAGGCCAGCTGGCCTTGTCTGGAACCCTGGCTGAAATTCAGAAGCAGCAGCGGCGCAACAGCTTTAGAATCAGGTTTGCCACTGAAGCAGAGGCTACTGCCTTTACACAGCTAGAAGAGCTGAACAGGGGCGGTGTTGAGCTTATACTTGACGGAAAGGAACTGCAGATCTCTTGCGAGGACGGCTCCATCGACGGTCAGAAGCTGGTTGATCTCTTGTCAGAGCACAGGCTGGCTCCAGAAAATTTTGAAGCTATGGAACCCACTCTCGAGGACCTCTTTACGGAGGTGGTCACATGAAGCACTACTTCGTTTTTCTCAAGAAGGAACTCATGGAATACGCCCGCACCTATAAACTCCTGATTCTGCTGGCAGTCTTTACGATTTTTGGGATGACCAATCCCCTAATCGCTAAGTTGACGCCAGATCTCTTGGCCAATTTTATGCCGGGGGGTATGACTATTACCATTCCTGAGCCCACTGCACTTGACTCTTGGGCACAATTCTTCAAAAACACCCAACAGATGGGACTCATCGTCTTGCTCCTGGTTTTTAGTAGTGTGCTGGCTGGTGAGATCTCTAAGGGGACGCTCATTAATCTCTTGACCAAAGGACTTATGCGCCAGGCGGTGATTGTGGCCAAGTATGGGGCGATGCTCTTGGTTTGGAGTATAAGTGTTGGACTGTCCGCTTTTTTAACCTGGGTTTATACTGCCTACCTGTTTCCAGGCGATGGGGTCAGCCAGCTCGTTTTTGCGGTTTTTTGCATGTGGCTTTTCGGTGCATTTTTGCTCGCGGTACTGCTCGCGGCATCTACTGTGGCCGGGGGCAATTATGGGGGGCTGCTGCTCACCGGTTTAGCTGTTGTAGCTCTGCTTACTTTAAACATTGTTCCCGGCGCCCTAAAGTATAACCCCGTTTCCTTAGCCTCCCGGAGTATGGAGCTGGCTGCAAATGCAATCGACAAGTCGGTGCTCTATCCGGCAGTTGCAGTTACGATTCCTGCCGCACTGGGCCTGATCGGCATAGCTGTCTTAGTGTTTCGCAGGAAGCAAATATAAGAAAAACCCGGACCCAATCTCTTTGGGCCGGGTTTATTTGCCTTTAATTCTCTTGTATGAGCTTGATTGGCTCTAACTTGCCTGCCTGAATTTCGACTTCAATCGGGCCTAGACTTATCTGCACGAGACCGTCGAAAAACTCCACATCAGCTTCTACTTGGTATTTGCCCGGCGGCAGGCTTTGCAGTTTGAACGCCAGTACGTCGTCTTTTAAGGATGTGCGCCAGACGATCTCCTGGTCCTTCAGCAAATTGATGCTGATCGATGTCCCCTTGTCAGTGCCCGGCAGCAGCTTGATCTCTGCTTCGAATCCGCCATACTTATCTTCATAGTACTTAATAAGATGCACTGCTGTGAGTGGCATAATAAAATGGAGAGAATGGTGGTGCGGACGAAAACCTGGACTTATTAGTCAGGAGGTAGTCCATGCCGGCAATATAGCCGTACTTCAAATCCATCTGCCAAAGCTGATTGGATCCGGTTACCTCGATTCGTTTGGCCTCATCGGCCGGCAAAGGCTTTGTTGAACCGGTTTTCCGGGTCTTACTTCCCAGGTATGGATGGTATTCGGTGAGATGTTATGCCGTCTGGCGACAACAGCAACA
>JAAYOM010000044.1 GCA_012520315.1 Bacillota bacterium
CCGCCGAGAATCGACTGGACCCTTGGGGGTGTTCAGGTGGACGTACGCGGGTAAAGGTGGGGTGGATTAAATGGAACTGGAAACAAGGCTAGGGACCATAGAAGTAAACGAGGAAGATATTATTGACTTTCCTGTGGGCATTTTAGGATTTTCGGAATATCATCGCTATGTAATCCTTGAACAGGAAGGCAGCGCCTTTAGTTATCTCCAGTCAGTTGATGATGAAGAATTATGTTTTGTAGTTATCATGCCGGAGTTAGTCTGCTGTGATTATGCGGTGGATCTTACTGATGATCAAATCAAACTCTTGCAGATTGAATCTCCCGCTGACGGTAAGGTCTATGGAATTGTGACAATCCCCGAAAATGTGGCGGAGATGACTGTAAATCTGCAAGCTCCAGTTGTAATTAACACTAAGAGTCTAATAGGAGCCCAGTTTGTCCTTCCGGGCGACAAGTACCATACCAAACACAATGTAATTGCCGAAATGCATAAGAACGCCTACCTGCTGCAGAAGCAAAACGAGGCGGCGCAGGCAGAAACGGACAAAGAGAATCTGCAAGAGTCGGTCTAATTCCAGACTGGTTCGGGAAGAATATGGTCCAAGGAGGGACGGCCATGTTGGTACTTACACGGAAGGTAGATCAGAGTATTATGATTGGCGACAACATCCGCATCGTAGTAGTGGATGTCCGGGGCGACCAGGTGAAAATTGGAATTGACGCACCGCGGGAAATCATGGTGCATCGCCACGAGGTTTACGAAGATATTCAGGCAGAAAACCAAAGGGCAGCACTGAAGCGACAGATTGACCTTGGTGTGCTAGAGAAAACAATCAGGGAATCAAAACCGAGTAAAGGTTAGGAGGGAAAGTATGAGTCTCAGAGTACAGGCAACAGCGGATCTAGTTAGGTCGGATTCGACCGCTAGAGTTATTTCCGAGCCTACAAATCTTCAACGTGTGCCCCGGGTTGAACGGGACACAGACTTAGAACAGCTGTGGAAAGAAGAAGGGCAGAAAGAAGAACTAGGCAGGCTTGAGGTTGAATCTGCGGTGGAAAGTATCAACAATGATATGGAACACATCAACCGTGCTTTGCGTTTTACCGTTCATGAAGATACACAGCGCTTGATGGTCAGAGTTGTAAACGTTAGGACAGATGAGGTAATTAAAGAGATTCCTCCAGAAGAGGTATTGGATACGGTTGCCCGCATTAGAGAGATGATAGGGCTGTTGATAGATGAACGGGCATAAGGAGGTATTTCGATGAGTGTACATGCTTATCAAATGTACAGACAAACCAAGGTTACTACTGCATCCCCAGGTGAGCTTTTGCTTATGTTGTTTGACGGGGCTATTCGTTTTGCCAGACAGTCTCAGGATTTTATGGCTGCTGGAAATCTTGAAGAGGCCAATGCCAAGCTTATTCGCGCCCAGGATATCCTCAACGAGCTGATACTCTCGCTAGATCATGATACGGGAGATTTGGCAGGCAATCTAGAACAACTATATTTATACATCCATGATCTTTTGGTTGAGGCCAACATCAAGAAAGATCCAGCCATAGTCGATAATGCCCTGCATATGTTGACCGAGCTCAGGGATACCTGGGAACAGGTGGTGAACCAGACCAAATGAGGGAAATCAGGGATAAGCTTTGCGAACTTGCCGCAGCCTATGATGAGCAATTACAATTATATAACAGGATTGAAGAAGTGGGCTCCGGGGAGCAGAAGCTGATCCGTGATGGGCATTTAGATCTACTCCTACAGGTTCTCAAAGAAAAGGAGGAGCTGCTGAAACAGGCTGGTGAGTATGAACAACGTATCGGATCTCTTCAGGAACAGCTGGTGGAACACTTTGCCTTAGCGCATTTTTCCCTGCCGCAGTTAAAATTGGCTGCCCCTTCCTACTATCAGGAGGAGATTGCAGCGATAGAAAAGGCTGTTTCTAGCCTTGTGCCTGTGTTGGAAGGGCTGGAAGAACAAGAACGCCGCAATGAACAGTCCTTAAGCCAGTACTTGGAAACCAGGCAAGGGACCAGGACCAAGAAGGCCCAGATCAGACTGGCAGAAAGGGCCTACGGCAAGAAGGATCTTTAGGGCAAAGTTTTTCCAAACCTTGACATTAGCCTGTCTATTATGTTAAGGTTTAGTTACCGGAAGTTTGTGCCCGGAGTTTCAAAGCTTAGGAGGAATGTTTGCTAATGTTAGGCAAGGTAAAGTGGTTTAATGCTGAAAAGGGTTATGGATTCATTGAACGTGATGATGGACAAGGGGATGTGTTCGTACACTTTTCAGCAATCCAGCAAGAAGGTTTCAAGACGCTCCAAGAAGGTGAAAGTGTCGAGTTCGATATTACTGAAGGTGATAGGGGACCACAAGCTTCCAATGTAGTGAAAATCTGACCTGAAGAGGACTGGGTGTAAACTCAGTCCATTTTTTTCTAACGGGGAGGATTTTTGGGGTGTATGGGAAATATTAGGTACAAACGAGGCGTATCATTGAAGGAGTTGATAAGATGTCCACAATAAGAATCAATATGACGGGTAAGAACTTAGAGATTACTGAAGCGCTACGGGGCTACGTGGAAAAGAAGGTCGCCAAACTAGAAAAATACCTCAATGATAACAAGACCTACTCTGCAGAAGTAATGCTTAGAACTGAAAGGGGCATTCATATTGCAGAGGTAACTATGAACCTGTCCGGCGTTATCCTGCGGGGAGAAGGCAAGACTGGGGACATGTACACCTCAATTGACAACGCTGTGGATCGCATTGAACGCCAGTTCAATAAGTACAGGAGCAAATTGGGCCGCAGGGTTCATGGTTCGAAGTTTGCCGCCATGCAGCCAGCTGTGCAGGAAGGTTCAGAAGAGTCTGCACCACGCATTGTCAGAACCAAGCGATTTGCACTCAAGCCCATGGATGTTGAAGAGGCAGTAATGCAAATGGAGCTCTTGGGTCATGACTTCTTTGTCTTTAGAGATGCGGACAGTGGTGATGTAAGCGTGGTTTACAAACGCCGTGACGGCAATTATGGCTTAATCGAGTCCGAATACTAAGATGGCAAGTTCGGTTAGTTTAGTAATATTTGAAGGCGGACCAGTACACAGTGTCCTTGAGGCACAGATGCAGGTGATTAGGCAGGCTATGGTCCTGGATCTTGTAGAGCGCGCTCAAAGGGGCGGTTTCGACAACATTGCGGTAGTTACATCCTACCCAGAGCTGGCAGCCAGACTAGAATCTACCGCTGTTGAAGCGGTGGTAGATGAAGATGTTGGGGAGCCCTTCCATTTTGGCCAACGTTTACAAGATGTGGTGGAGTCGTATCGTTTGGAAAAAGTGTTGTACATGGGGGGAGCATCCGCTCCCCTGATTTCTTCTTCGGAGTTTGGTTACCTGCGTGAAATTCTGGAGCAGAACGAAGGGATTCTATTAGCGAACAACTACTATTCGGCAGACATTGTAGGGTTTACACCTGGGCAGGCCCTCAGGCAGATTACGCCTCCAAACATCGACAACACTCTGGCCCTTGCCCTCTGTAATGAGGCCGGTTTGCGCTGGGTCCCGGTTCAACGCACACTAGGCTTGAATTTTGATGTAGACACCCCTGCAGATATTATGGTCATGTCGGTGCATCCCGACACGGGTGTCCATACCCGGGCGGCGCTGCAGGATGTGAAGTGGGATTCCAGCCGTTATCGGGCGATTAGGGAGTTATTGGGCAACCCTAACGGAGAGATTGTGATCTATGGGCGGGTAGGTTCGAATTTCTTCCAGTATCTAGATGCAAACACCCGCTGCCGCCTGCGCCTTTACTCTGAGGAAAGGGGAATGAAGGCCCTAGGGAGGGACGCCCGCGGTGAAGTGAAAGCTTTAATGGGCAGGCTGATCGACAGTTTGGGATTCATTGGGTTCTTTGAGTTCTTAGCAGAAATAGCTCTAGGTGCTGTTTTAGATACCAGGGTGCTTTTCGAGCATTTTGGCTGGAAACTTTCATCGGCTGATCGCTTTGCGTCTGATCTTGGCGAGGTGAACTTGATTTCCCATCCTCTATTGAAAAAGTTTACCTTAGCTGCTTTGGAGGCGCCCATACCTGTTTTGCTTGGCGGACATTCTCTAGTCACCGGGGGGCTGTGGGCATTAATTGACGCGGGCAGCAAGGGTTAGTACAATAGAGCCGGGAGGTATTGATGTGCTCAAGCGTATAAAGGACTTTTTCGATCCAACAGAACGAGAATTAAAACGCCTAGAATCGGTTGTACAGTCCATTAATGCTATGGAACCTAAGATGCAGTCACTGAGCGACAGTGAGCTGCAGGCCAAGACCGGTTACTTCCAGGAGAAGCTCCAGGGCGGAGCAACTTTGGATGACATTCTTCCAGAAGCCTTCGCAGTTGTCCGTGAGGCATCCAGGCGGGTTTTGGCAATGCGTCACTTTGATGTGCAGCTCCTAGGCGGAATGATCCTCCACCAGGGCCGTATTGCCGAGATGAAGACAGGTGAAGGCAAGACTCTGGTAGCCACATTGCCTGTCTATCTTAACGCGCTGACCAAGCAAGGTGTCCATGTGGTCACGGTCAATGATTATCTGGCCAGGCGTGATGCCGAATGGATGGGTCAAGTGTATGAGTTTCTTGGGCTAACGGTTGGCGTAGTTGTGAACGGGCTTAGCTTTGCGGAGCGTAAAGAAGCCTATAGTGCAGATATTACCTACGGAACTAATAATGAGTTCGGTTTTGACTATTTGCGAGATAATATGGTGGTGCATCCTGAGCAGATGGTGCAAAGGGAGCTTCATTATGCCATTGTAGACGAAGTAGACTCGATTTTGATTGACGAGGCCAGAACTCCCCTGATTATTTCAGGGGCGGCAGAGGATTCGGCCAGGCATTACATGCGTTTTGCCCAAATCGTTCCCCAGCTTAAAGCTGAGCGTGATTATAATGTGGATGAAAAGGCAAGAACCATCGCGATTACCGAAGAAGGGGTTGCCCGTGTCGAGAAAATTCTAGGCATAGAAAATCTCTTTGACGATGTTCACTTTGAACTTAACCATTACCTGAACCAAGCGCTGAAGGCGAAAGAGTTCTTTGTTCGTGATCGGGACTATGTGGTCAAAGACGGGGAAGTGCTCATAGTCGATGAGTTTACTGGGCGTTTGATGCCCGGAAGACGTTATTCCGACGGTCTGCACCAAAGTATTGAAGCCAAAGAAGGAGTCTCGGTTCTGAAGGAAAGTCAGACCCTGGCCTCTATCACCTATCAGAACTACTTTAGGATGTATGCCAAGCTGGCGGGAATGACTGGTACGGCGAAAACCGAAGAGGAAGAGTTCAGGAAAATCTACGGGCTTGATGTTGTTGTGATTCCCACTAACAAGCCTATGATCAGAGCAGACCTTCCCGATGCGGTGTATAAAACAGCTAAGGGCAAGGCGGACGCCATCATCAAAGATATTGCGGAACGTCACAGCCAGGGCCAGCCTGTACTGGTTGGAACAATCAGTATTGAGAGTTCGGAAAAGTTCAGTGCCATGCTCACAAGGGCCGGTATTCCCCATCAGGTTCTAAATGCCAAGCATCATGACAAAGAGGCGGAAATTGTCAAACATGCCGGTCAAAAAGGCATGGTGACCATTGCGACCAACATGGCCGGCCGAGGTACTGATATTGTCCTCGGTGAGGGCGTTATAGAATTGGGTGGGCTGCACATTATCGGAACGGAGCGACATGAGTCCAGGCGCATCGATAATCAGTTGCGTGGACGCGCGGGACGTCAAGGTGATCCCGGTTCTTCACAGTTTTATGTATCTATGGAAGATGACATTATGCGCCTCTTTGGCTCAGAACGCATAATGGGCATTATGGATCGCCTCGGCTGGGAAGAGGATCAGGTGATCGACCATCCACAAATCAGCAGGGGTATTGAAAACGCTCAAAAGCGTGTGGAAAGCCGCCACTTTGAAATTAGAAAGCAGGTTCTCGAATACGACGATGTCATGAACCAGCAGCGTGAAGTGATTTATGCCCAAAGGCGAGGTGTGCTCCTCGATGAAAACATCTCTGATCAGATTTCGTCCATGTTTGAACCGGTTTTCGAACGTTTGGTGAATCGCTATGCTGATGAAAAAGTGATTCCGGAAGAATGGGATCTGGAAAGTATCCGGCAGCAATATACGGAGATTGTCGGAACGTCTTTGCCCCTGACTGGAGAGGAACTAGGCGACCTTGCGCCGGAGGAGATAGTTGAGAGGCTGGTCAATTTAGCCAAGGAAGCCTATGTGAAGCGAACTGCTGAGTATGGGGCAGATTTGCAGAGGCAGATTGAAAAGGTTGTGCTCCTGCAGATCATTGATCAGAAGTGGATGAACCACCTCAGTGCCATGGACGATTTGCGGGAAGGCATAGGGTTGAGGGCCCTGGCCCAGAGAGATCCGCTGCTGGAATACCGATTTGAGGCTTATCAGATGTTCCAGGAGATGGTCAACAGTATCCAGGAAGATACAATCAGTATGCTCTTTAAAGTACGCTTAGCAGAAGAAAGAAGCCTCACTCAGCCCAAGGATCGGCTGGCTGGTGCCCGAACCAACCAGGGAGATGATGTGAAACAAGAGCCTCGCCGGGTTGAACAAAAGGTCGGCCGCAATGATCCCTGCCCTTGCGGCAGCGGGAAAAAGTACAAAAAGTGCCATGGGAGGTAGTCTAATGCAGGAAGTACTTGCGGACTTAGGTAGACGAATCGAGGAAATGCGGGGGTATCTTTGACATAGATGCTAAGGAGACTAAACTCCGAGAGCTTGAAGAAGCTATGCTGGAAGAGGGCTTTTGGGATAACCAGGAATTGGCCCAGCAGACAACCAAGGAGATTAGTTCCGCAAAGCGAACTATCCAGGAGTGGAATGAGGTTCGCAGGCTCCATGACGATGCCTCTACTCTGGTGGAGTTATTGGACGAGACTGAAGACGCTGCCCTGCAGGCAGAGCTGGATGCCCTGCTGCCCACGCTCCAGCGGTCAGTGGATGAGTTGGAGCTTGCGTCGCTCTTAGATGGCGAATATGACGCTAACAACGCCATTTTGACAATTCATCCCGGAGCAGGCGGTACTGAATCGCAGGATTGGGCGTCCATGCTTTTGAGGATGTATACACGCTGGGCTGAAGATCAGGGCTACTCTGTCGAGACCTTGGATTACCAGCCAGGTGAAGAAGCAGGTTTGAAAGATGTCACCTTGCTGATCAAAGGGGAAAACGCCTACGGCTATCTCAGGAGTGAAAAAGGCGTGCACCGCTTGGTCCGGATCTCTCCTTTTGATTCCTCAGGCCGCAGGCACACATCATTTTCCTCGGTGGAAGTACTGCCCGAGATAGAAGATGATGTCACGGTTGAGATAATGCCAGATGATTTAAGGGTCGACACCTATCGGGCCAGCGGAGCAGGGGGGCAGCATGTCAACAAGACTGACTCGGCCATTCGCATTACACACCTGCCTACAGGGATTGTGGTGCAGTGCCAGTCAGAGCGTTCCCAGCACGCCAACCGGGAGGCAGCAATGAAGATTCTCAGAGCACGTCTCTTAGAGCGGCAATTGGAAGAACAACGGGCCAAAATGGAGAGTCTAAAGGGTCAACAGCAGGACATAGCCTGGGGCAGTCAGATTCGTTCCTACGTATTTTGCCCTTATACCATGGTTAAGGACCATCGTACCAACATCGAAGTAGGTAATGTTGATGGCGTCATGGACGGCGATTTGAATCCCTTTATTGAGGGATACCTCAAGTTGAAACAATAGACAGAAAGTGGCCTTTTCCCTGTGAAAAGGCCACTTTTGCAGAGGGAAACGGGGTAATTGTGGATGATCAAAAGGTACAAGCTGCCCATTGCAGTTATAGCCATAGTGTTGGTCGCAATTGGCGTACCCAGAATATTCTTAGTTCCTTACCTGGAACGACAGCTCCAAGCTGAGTTTGCCCAAGTATTGCAGGCTGATGAGGTGCGGGTCGATGTGCAGGCACCTTGGGGCTGGGAGCTGCTCCTAGGGCATGTTCCCGGTTTCGATTTTGCAGCCTCCGATGCGGTTATCGACGGTCTTCAGATTTCCCGGGTCAAGCTTTTCGGCGAACAAATCCGTTTTGACCCCCGCCTGTTTTGGCAGGAACAGGACCTTGTCCTGACTGATGTATCCGCCATTGGGGGAGAAGGTACAGTGACCGAAGCAGCCCTTAATGCTTTCTTGTGGGAGAGGGTAGATCCAGACAGGCTATTGCAGATTGAGATCTCGCCAGAAGGTGTGGACCTGGTAGGTACACTTAGTCTTTGGAACATCGAGTGGACCGTCACTGTCCGAGGGGAGCTCGAGGTTCTAAACGGCACCTCCTTGCGCTATGTATTGAAGGATATCGGCGTGCAGGAAACAAGGATCCCCAATCTTTTGCTGGAAGTTCTCAGCGAGAATTACGAACTTGTAGTTGACTTCGGGGTGTTTCCTTATCCAGTAGAGATTAAGGATGTGCATCTGCAGGAACAACAGATTAAGGTTATATTGGGAGGGCTTTAATGAAACGCGTTCTTTGGATCGTAATTGTACTGGCTGTTCTAACCTCCCTGGGGGTCTTTATGCAGCGCTGGACTATAGAGATGCCCAATAATACGGTGGAAATTGTCTATGACTTGCCTGGCTTGCTTGAATTGTCAGAATTGATCGAGGGCGCGTCCCTCGATCAATTTTTGCATGATTTGAGGCAAGCGGGGGTGGAAACCATTGCCATCCAGCCCACAAGTGTAGGAGAGATGATGTTGGCAGGGAACTTGCTGCCCGCAGAGGTCAGGGCTGATCTGCCGGATCGTCTTACTGATCTAGGGAGGTTTTTGACTCTGCCTGTCCAGTTTGAGCAGGAGCACTTTGAACTGGTGCAGCAGGCAGGCCTAAAAGCGGCACCGAAACTGAACACTGTTCCTTGGGCGGTGGAGCCGGTATGGCTGGAATATGAGCCGGAGCTGATTATCGTTAGCGGGCAGGGGATTATGGAAGCTGAACAGTTCTACGGAAGTGAAGCTGCGTTAGCCTTGGTGGAGTTTTCTGCACCCGAGATTTCTTCTGTAGAGGCCAGTAACACAGTTAGACTGCATGGTATCAGCGCCCCTGAAATGGAGGTTCTTTCGCAAGAACGAATTCTCAACAGATATATGCGGGCGGTTAAGGAACGCAATATGCGAGTATTATATGTGAGGCCGTTTTTGGACGGAGAGGACAGCTGGGAGCGTTCATTGACCCTGCTCAATTCTCTGCAGCACCGCTTAGAGGACTTCGGTTTTGCCCTAGGCAAGGCAGAGCCCTTTGCCCCCTGGCATCCAGCCTGGATATGGACATGCCTGGCAGGGGCTGGGATTTGGGCTGCAGCAGCTTTCTATGGTCTGGAACTTTTTCCCCGCGCCGAAAGACTCATTTTTGGGCTGGGCATTTTGGCCTTAATCCTCAGTGCAGCCTTGCTTATCGTGAAGCCGATTTTAGCTAAACAGGGCCTTGCCCTTGTGGCAGCGATAACTTTTCCGGCCTGGGCAATGCAGTTTAAGTGGGGCAAGACCCCTTTGAGGCGCTATGCGGGGGCTGCCGGAATCTCCTTAATTGGAGCCTTGTTTGTCGTGGCCGTTTTGGGCGGGACGGAGTTTTTAGTGAAGATCCAGGAATTTAGAGGCGTAAAACTAATGCATCTGGCCCCTATTGTCTTGGTAGTCTTTACCCTGATTCGCCCTCTGAGGGACTGGCTGCACAAGGCAATTCCAGTTCCTTATCTGCTTGCCCTAGGGGTGCTTGGCATGGCGGGAATGCTTTATATTTTGCGTACCGGAAATTTCGGCCTGCCTGTCCTTACGCTTGAGGTGCAAGCTAGAGAATTCTTGGAAAATGTTCTGGTAGTTCGTCCCCGTACGAAAGAACTGTTCCTTGGACATCCAGCCCTGTATTTCGCTGTCCATGCCAAGCAGCCCCATAAGTCCTGGTGGCTGCCCCTGGCAGTAATCGGACAGATTTCCTTGGTAAACACCTTTACCCACACCCATACCTTTTTGTGGGTAAGTCTTTTACGTACACTGTACGGCCTTGTTTTCGGCTGCCTATTAGGTTGGCTGGCCTACAAGGTGTTTAACTGGGCGAAAGGGAGAGTTGATCTTGATTCTGGTCTCAGGCTACTACGGATTCGATAATCTCGGTGATGAAGCGATTCTAGGTGTTTTGTGCGCTGACCTTCGCGCCCTGGGAGTAAAGGGCGAGGAGATAGTTGTCCTATCCAACCAGCCCCAGCACACAGCCCAGGAGTTTCAAGTGACAGCCATACACAGATATGATCTCCGGGAGATCTGGCGCCGACTGGGCAGGGCAAGGCTTTTCATCAGCGGTGGAGGCTCTTTGCTGCAGGATGTGACCAGCAGGCGCAGCATCCCTTATTATCTGGGTTTGGTAGAACTTGCCCACATGCGAAAAGTGCCTGTGGTAATGTATGGACAGGGACTGGGTCCAGTGCAAAGCAGAATTTTGCGCCACTGGGTAGGGCGATCATTTAAGCGGAGCCTGGCTTGTTCGGTGCGGGATCCAGGCAGCCTCCAGTTTCTAGCGGAACTTGGCGTTCCTGAAGAGACAATCGAGCTCTGTGCTGATCCGGTGTTTCAGCAAGTGCCTGTCATCGATCAGCAAATTCGGTCACGCAGGGTGCTGCTGAATCTGAGACCCTACAGCGACTGGGGAAGCCAGGAGAAGCTGTGGGCGGATCAGGTCAAGCTATGGCAGAGCAAGGGTTATGACATCGAGTTCATACCCTTGGGTCCAGGCGATGAGGTGCTGGGTCGCACTTTGCTTAAGTTTTGCCCTGGCTTGAAGATGCATGCTCAACTCAAGCTTGAAAGTGCCGGCCAGGTGTTTTCCGGAGCAGGCCTTTGCATCTCCATGCGCCTCCACGGATTGATCATCAGCGCTCTCCAGGATTGTCTGCCCATAGGTTTGAACTATGATCCGAAGGTTAGGGCAATTTGCCAACAATTGCAGATTCCCTGTCTGGAACTTGGGCAGCTGGCTGAGCTGGGCTCGATACTGGACAAAGTATGGCAGGATGGCTCTGAGCATAGGCTGAAATATCGCAAAGCACTGGAGGGCTTACGCGCAGGCGCTTTGAAAAATCGGGCAATGTTAGCTCGGTTATTGAGGTGAGAGTATGAAAAAGATACAAATATTAGGCCGTGGATTTGATCCTGTGACTATGGAGGAAGCCCAGGCCCGATTGGCAGACTTTGTGGCGGAGGGAAACTCTCACCTGGTGATCACAGCCAATCCTGAAATGGTCATAAAAGCTCGGGGCGACCAGCTTTTGGCAGAGATTATGGATCGGGCTGATTTAGTTGTGGCTGACGGCATTGGAGTGGTTTGGGCCAGCCGTGTCCTGGGCAAACCAGTGCCGGAGAGAATTCCCGGCATTGAATTGGCTGAGGGTTTGCTTGCTCAGGCGTCACGCCAGGGATGGAAAGTCTTTTTGCTGGGCGGATCCGAAGGTGTGGCGGAAGAGGCCGCACAGTCACTGCAGCGCAGCTTCCCTGAGATCAAGATTGTGGGCACCTGCCATGGCTACTTTTCCTCTGGTGAGGAAGGGGAAATCCTGAAGAAAATTGATCGGGAAAAACCCCACATATTGCTGGCAGCCCTAGGGGTTCCGCGCCAGGAAAAATGGCTGGCCGCTTACTTAGGAACTCTAAAGATACCTGTAGCTATAGGTGTTGGGGGCAGTTTTAATGTGTGGGCCGGGGTAGATAAACGCGCCCCCCTTTGGATACGGAAAGTCAATCTGGAATGGCTTTACCGAGTGATCAAGCAGCCCTGGAGAATCAAGCGCCTTGCTGCTTTGCCCATTTTCGCACTTGCTGTCATCTGGTCTCGGTTCAAGCAGGGGAGGTAGGCAGATGCTGAAACGGATTGTTCTAGGTTACGGAGGGGTTTTGCTTGGCGTTATTGTAACTGCGGTAGGTGTAACTTACCTGCTGATTCCAGCTAAAATTGCCGCCGGAGGTGTCAGCGGTTTAGCCACGGTAGTCTTTCATCTTACCGGACTGCCTGTAGGAGTTACCATGCTGCTTTTGAACATTCCCCTTTTCATCTTAAGCTGGCGGATAATCGGGCCAGTCTTTGGGGCAAAGACCTTGTTCGGCACCCTTGCCATGTCTGTGTTTGTAGACATCTTTAACCAGTTCGCAATACCCATGACTGATGACTTGCTGCTTTGTGCCATTTACGGCGGTGTACTCTCCGGCATAGGCTTAGGTATTGCTTTTCGGGCCGGGGGTTCGACAGGTGGAACGGATATGGCAGCCCAGCTAGTGGCCAGATTCTTTCCCACCAGTGTGGGGCAGGCGCTGCTCATAGTGGACGGACTGGTGATTGTGTTGGCAGGAATTGCCTTTGGTCCCGAACTAGCTATGTACGCTTTGATAGCTGTCTTTATTACAACTAAGACGGTAGATATAGTGCAGGAAGGACCTAACTACGCCAAGGCCTGTTTGGTGATTTCTGACGATCCCGAGGCCATCGGCCAAAAGATCATGGCGCGTTTGGAGCGGGGAGTGACCGTTCTCGACGGCCGGGGCATGTATACCAAGTATGATCGGGAAATCTTGCTGGTAATAGTTTCCCGCACAGAGATCTCCACTCTAAAGGCTATCGTAGCAGAAACGGACAGGAAGGCCTTTGTGGTTATCTACGACGTCCACGAAGTTTTGGGGGAGGGCTTTCGCGGTTTGCGCACCTAGCCGCGGAGAAGTGCAGGTACTTGCCAACCCTTCGCGGTTTTTGATATGATAATATGAACAGTATTTGAGTCTACTGAGGGAAATTTCCACATATGGTTTGCCTAGATAGAAAGATGGTGATGGAGTGAGCCGCAAAGCAACTCTAATAATCATACTGTTAGTTTCGATATTGTCCGTCTCCTTGGTCTATGGTTCCTATCAGGCCAATAGCCAGCTGGTTGAGGGCGAAAAGCGCTATGAGAGCATTGGTACTGTATTAGAAGTAAT
The DNA here is from genome assembly GCA_012520315.1 of Bacillota bacterium. Taxonomy (GTDB): domain Bacteria; phylum Bacillota; class Limnochordia; order Darwinibacteriales; family Darwinibacteriaceae; genus UBA5420. Next base: position 13,055 of record JAAYOM010000044.1, read on the forward strand.
CGCCTTGGTCAAGACTAGGCACTATTATCAGCCGGTCAGCACCTTTGAATTAATCAAAGCTTATGTGACCCATGGCACAATTAACGGCATGCTCAAACATGCCTTAGATGATCCCTACACCCGCCATATGGATGCCATCGCCTTTGAAAATATGATGAACACCACAACTGGCATTTATGGAGGAATTGGCCTCTCCGTAGGCATTGTAGATGATCGTGTCACCGTGGTTTCACCGATTAAAGGCACGCCTGGGGAGAGAGCTGGCTTTAGGCGCGGTGATAAGATCATAGCCATTGACGGCAAGGATACCACCCATATGACCTTAGATGAAGCGGTAAGTCTGATGAGGGGTCCCGAAGGTACAGAACTGGATTTGACTATTCGCAGAGATGAAGACAACTTCGAGGTTCATATCGTTAGAGAACTTATTAATGTTATATCTGTTCCAGAGTATTACATCATAGATGAAGAGCATGGTATAGGGTATGTGGAAATAACGAATTTTTCCGACCGCACCTATGAGGAGTTGAGGGAAGCCTTGACCTACCTGGATGAAGCGGGACAGAGGGCCCTGATTTTGGATTTGCGTTTTAATCCTGGAGGGACACTGAGCTCTTCGCTGCAGGTAGCCAATGAATTTGTATCCAACGCCCCACTCCTATATTTAGAGGATCAATTTGGAAATCGCACCCCATTTGAGAGCATGGAAGCAGGAACACGTGAAAAGATACCGATGGCAGTACTGATCAATGGCAGCAGTGCCAGCGCATCGGAAATTGTCTCTGGAGCTCTGCAGGACAATGGGTTGGCTACTTTAATCGGAACCACAACCTTTGGCAAGGGGCTGGTCCAATCCCTCTATCCTTTGCGTGACGGAAGCGCTTTAACCGTCACGGAGCAAGGTTATCTCACCTCTGGCGGAAAGGACATCAACGGTGTAGGTATTGAGCCCGATATTGTGGTTGAAGTTACACTGGAGGAGGAAGAAGCTATTTACCTCGATGAAGCTCAATACGATCCACAGTTAGAAAAGGCTTTAGAGGTTTTACGCAGCCAGCTCTAAACGTACACCACCCCGGAAACTGACTCCGGGGTGATCTATTCTTGGCTGAAATCAGGGAGGAGAAGACGTGAATTCTTTGTGGCAACTTGTGAAGATAACGTTTCAGACTTTTACATTTATGGTCACAGACCTGCGTTATATATTGATGATAGCACTTGTGTCCGTTCTCGTTTACAGGCAATACGCGAAAATTCTCCAATACGAACAGGGGTTCTTCCTCTTGAAGCGAATTAATCCCTTAATGGAGACAGTGACCTCATTGATCTATGGCATTGCCGGGGGCATGCTGGCCACAGTACTGTTCCTTTTACTCGGCATTTCCATCGGCGATGCCGGGGTGGCCTATTTATGGCTGGCCGCACTTTTTCTTATGCTGATTAACCAGCGGTTTTTGTGTTTTGCCTATGCCGGCAGTCTAGTAAGTCTTATTGCCTTGCTTACGGGGTTCCCCCAGATTCACACAGCCACACTGATGGCTTTGGTTGCAGTTTTGCACTTGGTAGAATCTTTTCTGATCTTTGTGAACGGATATCACAACGCATCACCCATGTTTTTCAAACATGAAAGCGGCAAAGTGGTGGGAGGATTTGCCCTGCGCAAGTTCTGGCCCATGCCCACTATCGCCCTGGTTGGACTGGTCATGGTCAGCTCGGGTGTGGATATGCAGTCGGTACCTATGCCGGACTGGTGGCCCATTTTCGAGCGCAGCTTGGAAGTGCCGGAAAACCATGTATTGATTCATGTCTTGTTTCCTTTAATTGTAGCCTTAGGCTACAGCGACTTTGTCCAAACAGAGCTGCCCAAGACGAGGGCCAGGCGCAGCGCAGGGATGCTGGCACTTTATAGTATGATCCTCTTAGGCCTGTCCGTTTTGGCTAACCAGTATGCCTGGCTTTCGATACTGCCTGTAATTTTTGCGCCCCTCGGCCACGAACTTGTTATCTACCTTGGCAAGCGGCGCGAAAAGAACAATGCCCCGGTCTTTCTAGGTGACGATGGGGTAATGATATTGACTGTCTTTCCCAACTCCGCTGCAGAGAAGATGGGCCTGGAGGTGGGAGATGTGATCAAGAGCATTAATGGGGTTAAAATAGAGGATCTCACGGATTTGGCGTATCAAATGAAGCCCTGGATTATCGATCCGGTGTTCGAAGTGGAGAATCAATTTCGGGAGCCAGCCAGGAGACAGATCAACTACAAGGGGAAGATTCCTCCCCTAGGCATTGTCCCTGCGCCCCATCCCGAGCAAGGTGCGTATGTCCGTTTTAAAGACGGGTTCCTGAAGAATCTGTGGAAGCAGTTGCAGGCCAAGATGAGGAAGTGACAGCGTGGTTATTTTTCCCTTGGATGAACAGAAACCTTCCCTGATTACCCTTATGGTCATTCTGGCTATGAGCTCTTTGGGGTTTGCTATTTTAGGCTTTGTGATCGGACCGGAAGGCACACGGGACTTGGGTTCTGGCCATCAGGTGGAGCTTATCCGCCCCGAGATGCCTAAGCTAGGTGAGCTTGGCGAGTACTGGACTGCAGCTGGATATCTTACGGTCCAAAGGGAGCAGGACTACAGCGTGCAAACAAGTTCTGCCCAGGGCAGCGAAGTTTGGGTTCAGGGACAGGAGAAGCTCGTACTGGTGCCGTCGCGCCATGATCTAAGCTTGTCTGAGGCCATCTTGCAGCTGACTTCCGGATTTTTAGAACAGGGGTGGATGATCCAGCTCGAGGCTGTTGAACATGGCTATATACTAGGGTTTTGGGGCAGCCTCCCCGGCCTGGAACAAAGGGTTTTGGCGTATAAGTGGCAAGTTGAGCTGGTAAATCCGCGCAATTACGACTATTATTTCGGCGGTTTGATTTCAGTAATGGGTGAGCCTTTCGATCCCGAGGGCTTTAGGAAGGGAACACCAGAGTCTCCGGTTCTGGCCGTCATTATAGACGATTGGGGTTATATCACCTTGGCCGCAGAAGCCCTGACCGCTTATCCTCTCCCTTTGACTATGGCGGTGCTGCCCCATTTGGCCGACTCCCCAGAGGTGAGCGAACGCATCCATGCGGCGGGCCATGAACTGATTTTGCATCAGCCTATGGAAGCATTGGATGGGAGTCTGGAGTTAGGACCCGGGGGCATTACTGCAGAAATGGATGCCGATGAAGTGAAGGCTCAGCTTAAAGAAAACCTGGCTTCGCTGCCTCTTGTGGCTGGGTTGAACAATCATATGGGCTCCCTGATTACCTCTGATCCGACTGTGATGACTTATGTGTTAGAGGTGGTCAAAGAGTTAGGCTTATTCTTCGTAGACAGCCGCACATCAACATCCAGTGTGGTGCCTGAGGTAGCTCGCCAGGTGGGAGTGCCCTATGGAGTCAACAACCTGTTTATCGACAATGAGAGCGACGTTGAAAAAATAAAAGCCCAGGTGCGCGCAGGCCTGGACTTGGCACAAAAACAAGGACATGCCGTGATAATCGGGCATGTCCGACCAGCTACCTCCCGTGCTCTTTGGGAGATGATTCCTGAACTCATAGATTCAGGTGTGCAGCTTGTACCAATTTCGCGGCTGCTCCACGTTGAATGATTACAGATTATGAATGTAACGGGCTTGGGCTTCCGCTACGAAGCGCTTCGCATCCTCCTTATCCAGCCAATCACCGACTTTGGTCTTTTTCCTCTCCAGATCTTTGTAGACCTGAAAGAAGTGGGTGATCTCCTTAAGTAAATGGGGGGGAACATCGCCGAGGCCCTGCACCCAGTTCCACTGCGGATCACTGACCGGTACACAGAGAATTTTCTGATCTGGACCTTTTTCGTCCCACATTTCAAAGGCCGCAACAGGCTCTACACGGATGATGCAGCCGGGGAAGGTGGCCTCACCTACGAGAACTAGGGCATCGAGAGCGTCTCCGTCTTCAGCCAGTGTATCCAGGATAAATCCATAATCAGATGGATAATGGACTGAAGAAAACAGCATACGGTCTAAATAAAACCGTTTTTCTTCACTGTTGTACTCGTATTTGTTGCGGCTTCCACGTGGTATCTCCACCATCACCTTTAAGCTCATGATCTAACGACCTCCCGTTGTCTGTTACTGTAACTATTGGCTATACTGCGGTCAATTACCTACTAGAAAACCGAAAAAAGGGGATATAGATATAAAATGGCTGTGCAGAACGAATTTAAAGTTGTGGCTCCCTTTGAGCCTGCCGGAGATCAGCCTAAAGCTATTGGGGAAATCGTCACGGGAATCAACGCCGGTATGAAGCACCAGACTCTACTTGGAGTTACGGGTTCCGGCAAAACCTATACTATGGCTAAAGTGGTGGAGGCTGTACAAAAGCCAACCCTGGTGCTGGCCCATAACAAGACATTGGCAGCACAGCTGTGCAGCGAGTTCCGGGAGTTTTTCCCCCATAATGCCGTCCATTATTTTGTCAGTTATTATGATTATTACCAGCCAGAGGCCTATGTGCCTACAAGTGACACCTATATTGAAAAAGACGCATCAATCAATGATGAGATCGATCGCCTGCGCCACGCTGCCACCAGCGCACTTTTTGAACGGCGCGATGTTATTATTGTGGCCAGTGTATCCTGTATTTATGGTCTAGGCTCCCCAGAGGATTATGTGGGCATGACCTTTTCCTTGAAAAATGGTGAATACCGGGACCGGGATCACATTTTGCGCCGCCTGGTGGGGATTCAATATGAGCGCAATGATATCGGTTTTACCCGGGGAACCTTCCGGGTTCGGGGGGATGTTATTGAGATCAACCCTGTCGGCAGTGAATCAGTAATCAGGGTGGAGATGTTCGGTGATGAAATTGAGCGGATCCAGGAAATCGACCCAGTAACCGGTGAGGTGCTGGCCCATAGGGAGGAACTCACCATTTACCCCGCTTCCCACTTTATTACGCCGGAAGAGAAGCTGCGCCGTGCTATCCCTGCCATTGAAGCAGAACTGGAAGAGAGGCTGAAGGTGCTGCGCAGCCAGAATAAGCTGTTAGAAGCCCAACGCCTTGAACAGCGGACTCGTTATGATTTGGAGATGTTAACAGAGCTTGGCTACTGTACGGGGATAGAAAACTATTCCGCGCCCCTCGGCGGGCGCCAGCCTGGTGAAACGCCGGCCACTCTCTTGGATTACTTTCCTAAGGATTACCTTATGATTATTGACGAATCCCATGTTACGCTGCCCCAGGTACGGGCGATGTATTTTGGCGATCGTTCCCGCAAGGAAAATTTGGTGGAATATGGTTTCCGCCTTCCTTCGGCCTTAGATAACCGTCCCCTGAAGTTTCCAGAGTTTGAGTCCCATATGAATCAGGTGGTTTATGTTTCTGCTACGCCCGGGCCCTATGAAAAGGAGCACTCGGAACAGGTGGTGGAACAGGTGATTAGGCCCACAGGCCTTGTGGATCCGGAGATCGTCGTACGTCCCGTAAAGGGGCAAATTGACGATCTGATTGATGAGATCGGCCAGGTGCTCAAAAGGCGCGAAAGGGTGTTGATTACTACCCTTACAAAGCGTATGGCAGAGGATTTGACCCAGTACTTTACCGAAATTGGTCTAAAGGTGCGCTACCTGCACTCAGACGTTGAAACCCTGGATCGCATTGAGATTTTGCGCGAACTCAGACAAGGAGTTTTTGATGTTCTAGTCGGCATTAACTTGCTGCGGGAAGGCCTGGACTTGCCGGAGGTGTCTTTGGTTGCGATTTTGGATGCGGATCAGGAGGGCTTTTTGCGCTCGTCTACATCTTTAGTGCAGACTATTGGACGGGCTGCCCGCAATGTAAGGGGAAAAGTGATTATGTATGCGGATCGCATCACCGATTCCATGCAGTATGCCATAGATGAGACTAACCGCAGACGTGCCATCCAGACGGAGTATAATGAACGCATGGGAATTACACCTGCTACCATTGAGAAGGCTATCAAAGATATTGCCCAGGAGATCGCCGAAGAGCAGGTGGCTGAGGAAAAAGCTGGCTATGATGCACGCCGGACCGGTTCACTCAAGGAAGTGATCTCACTCATTCAGGAAATGGAAGAAGAAATGTACAGGGCTGCCCAGGATCTTAATTTTGAACGGGCGGCTGAACTCAGGGATGAGATCAAAGAGATAAGGATTGAAATGGGGTTGTCAGTTTGACAGATAAGCTCGTGATACAAGGTGCCAGACAGCACAACTTGAAAGATATAAATGTGAAAATTCCCAGGAACAAACTGGTCGTTATCACAGGACTTTCCGGTTCAGGCAAGTCCTCTCTGGCTTTTGATACCATTTATGCTGAAGGACAGAGAAGGTATGTAGAGTCCCTTTCCGCCTATGCCAGGCAGTTTCTTGGCCAGATGGACAAACCGGATGTTGATTTAATCGAGGGGCTTTCACCCGCGATTTCCATTGATCAGAAAACCACCAGTCGCAATCCCCGATCCACCGTGGGTACGGTGACGGAGATTTACGACTATTTGCGCCTGCTCTATGCCCGGGTGGGCAGGCCCCATTGCCCAAGTTGCGGCAAACCCATTCAGCAGCAAACGGTAGAGCAGATCGTCGATCAGATCCTTGCTCTGCCTGAGGGTACGCGTATTCAGGTATTGGCCCCAGTTGTGAGGGGACGCAAGGGAGAGCATAAGAAAATCATTGAGACCATCGCCAAAGACGGTTTTATCCGGATCAGGGTGGACGGGGAGCTCTTTGAGGTCGGTGATGACCTGAACTTGGACAAGAATAAAAAGCACAATATCGAAATCATTGTGGACCGCCTAGTTGTGAGACCTGATCTTGCCGGACGCCTGGCCGATTCGGTACAGATGGCTCTCACCTATGGTGACGGCATTACTTTTGTGGATGTTATCGGCGGGGAAGAGCTTATGTTCAGCGAGAAATTCTCCTGCATCGACTGCGGCATTTCCATGGAAGAGCTTGCGCCCCGCATGTTTTCGTTTAACAGTCCTTTTGGTGCCTGTCCAGGGTGTGAAGGGCTGGGAACCAAGCAAGAGCTGGATCCTGACTTGCTGCTTGATCTGGATCTTTCCATCGATGACGGGGGGCTGATCCCCTGGCGAGGCAGCAAGAGCCGCTGGAGGAACGCCATATTAGATAAGGTCTGCGAAACGTACAAGATCGACACCCAGGTTCCCCTGAAAGATCTGGCCGGTGATCAACTGAACATTTTGCTGTATGGACTGGGTGATGAACTGATCAGTTTCTACTACACAAATGTTGCCGGAAGGGAACGAATGTACGAATCAACCTTCGATGGCTTGATCGGCTTCTTAGAACGTCGCTATTTGGAGAGCACCTCAGAGTGGGTCAGGCAGGATGTGGAGCAGTATATGAGCATCCGTACCTGCAATGAATGCGGTGGCAAGCGTCTCCGCCCAGAGATTCTGGGTGTGACCGTCGGAGGCAAGAACATTATGGAAGTAACGGAGTTTTCTATTCAGGAGTGCCTCGATTTCTTCGCCTCGCTGCAGCTGACATCCCGGGAGGAACTTATTGGCAGGCAAATTATCAAAGAAATTAGCGAGCGCCTGTCATTCCTGGTTAATGTAGGTCTAGACTATTTGGCCCTTAGCCGGGCCTCAGCAACGCTCTCCGGGGGAGAGGCCCAGCGTATTCGCTTGGCAACTCAGGTTGGCTCGAGGCTGATGGGGGTATTGTATATTCTTGACGAGCCCAGTATTGGCCTACACCAACGGGATAACGGCAAGCTTCTCAAGTCCCTCAAAGAACTTAGGGATTTGGGCAACACACTGATTGTCGTTGAACATGATGAAGAGACGATGGCAGAGGCGGATTGGATCATTGATATGGGTCCCGGTGCCGGCAGCCATGGCGGTGAAGTGGTAGCGGAAGGGCGTTGGGATGATATTTGCGCAGTACCGGACTCCATTACCGGCCAGTATCTCAAGGGCGAGAGGGTGATTCGGGTACCCAGAGAGCGACGGAAGCCCAACGGCAACTGGCTTACAGTTCGGGGGGCCAGGGAAAATAACCTGAAAAACCTGGATGTGAAGATTCCAATGGGTGTCTTTGTGGCCGTCACCGGCGTTTCAGGCTCTGGCAAGAGTACCTTAGTCAATGAAATCCTCTACAAAAAACTTAGTCAGGTGTTGCACAGAGCCCGAACGAAACCAGGGGCGCACGATGCAATTGAGGGTTTAGAGCATATCGACAAAGTGATTGAAATCGATCAGTCGCCCATTGGCAGAACGCCCAGATCGAATCCTGCTACTTACACTGGGGCTTTTGACGGGATTAGGGAGCTCTTTGCCATGACCAATGAGGCCAAGATGCGTGGCTATACTAAGGGCCGCTTCAGTTTTAATGTTAAAGGCGGACGCTGTGAGGCCTGTAAAGGTGACGGCATCATCAAGATTGAAATGCACTTCCTGCCCGATGTCTATGTGCCCTGTGAGGTTTGTAAGGGCAAGCGTTACGGCAGGGAAACGCTGGAAGTGAAGTACAAGGGCAAGTCCATTGCCGATGTCTTGGACATGCAGGTGGAAGAAGCGGTGGAGTTTTTCCAGAACGTGCCCAAGATTCATCGCCGCATGCAGACTCTCTATGATGTAGGTCTAGGGTACATCAAACTTGGGCAGCCCGCCACCCAGTTGTCAGGGGGAGAAGCGCAGCGGGTCAAGCTGGCGACGGAATTAAGCCGCCGAAGCAATGGCAAGACGCTGTATCTCTTGGATGAACCCACAACAGGGCTCCACTTCGAAGATATCCGCAAACTGCTTACAGTGTTGGAAAGGCTTGTGGATGCAGGCGATACTGTGCTTGTCATTGAACACAATCTCGATGTAATCAAAACCGCAGATTATGTCATAGATCTAGGGCCTGAGGGAGGTCTTCGGGGCGGAATGATAGTAGCCCAGGGCACTCCAGAGGAGGTAGCTGAAGTTCCTGAATCCTATACTGGCCAGTACCTAAAGAAAGTACTTCATGATCAACGACTGCAAAGGAAGGGTAAGGAGTGAGCTCTGTGGATCTCCAGCATAAACTAGCTAATCTTCCTGCGGTGCCAGGAGTCTACATTATGCTGAATGAGGCCGGCGAGGTTATTTATGTAGGCAAGGCTGTAAATTTGCGCAACCGGGTCCGTTCTTACTTCCAAAAATCACAGGCCCACCCCATCAAATTGCAGGTGCTCGTGGAAAACATTGCCGATCTTGAGTACATTGTCACCGACTCTGAAGTGGAAGCCTTAATTTTGGAGAACAATCTGATCAAGAAACACGGGCCCCGGTATAATGTACGCCTAAAGGATGATAAGACCTACCCCTATATTAAAGTGACAGTCCAGGAGACCTTTCCCCGGGTGCTCATGGTGCGCAAACGGCTTGATGACGGTGCTCGGTATTTTGGCCCTTATACTGATGTGGCAGTGGTAAAGAAGACCCTGTCATTTCTGCGCACCCTCTTTCCGCTCCGCACCTGCAATAAGGCCATTGAGGAAGGAGGGCAGGATCGCCCCTGCCTTAACTACCATATTGGCCGTTGTTTGGGGCCCTGCGCAGGTTTAGTCAGTAAGGAAAAGTATGGTGAAATGATCCAAGAGGTTCTGCTTTTTTTGGAGGGACGAATTGATCGTCTAATACCTGACCTCACAAGTAAGATGCAGGAGGCAGCAGACAAGCTTGAATACGAGAAGGCCGCCCGCTTCCGTAACCAGATCCGGGGTTTGCAGACTCTGGCAGAGAAACAAAAGATCGTAGCCCAGCATAAAGAAGATCAAGACTATGTGGGCTATGCCCGCCATGGTGAACTCGCCTGTGTGCAGGTGTTTTTTGTACGCACTGGCAAGCTCATTGGCCGGGACCACTTCTTGTTGGCATGCTCAGCAGAGGAAGAGGGTCCAGAGATCCTCCGGGCCTTTCTGCAGCAGTACTATGCAGAGGCCTCCTATGTACCTAAGGAAGTGCTGACGCCTGTGTCCTTAGCCGAACCGGAGGTTCTCGAAGACTGGCTGGGGGGACTGCGGGGTCAGCGGGTATATCTGCGCACGCCTCAGCGCGGCGCCAAGAAGCAGCTGCTGGATTTAGTCATGAAAAATGCCCAGCTTGTGCTGGATGAAACCCGAACCCGCAATACCTTTAAGCAGAGGGCTGTCGAACGGGCTCTCCAAGATTTGCAGGAGCTTACGGATTTATCTGAACCGCCTGAGCGTATAGAAGCCTTTGATATCTCTAATTTGCAGGGGACTAATGTGGTCGCTTCCCTGGTGGTCTGGGAAAGCGGTGATTTCAAGACCACCGACTACCGCAGATTTAGAATTCGGGATGTTGAGGGCGCCCCCAATGACTATGCTGCAATGCGTGAGGCTGTATTTCGGCGGTTTAGTCGGGGCCTTAAGGAACAGTCTGAAGGAGGGGCAGAGCAAAAGTTCTCCGATTTCCCCGACCTGGTTTTGATCGATGGGGGGAAGGGGCAGCTTGGTGTGGCTTTAGAGGTCCGGGATGAACTGGGACTGATCATGCCTTTCCTGTCCTTAGCCGAAAAGAGGGAAGAGATCTACTTGGAAGGGAAGCCCCAACCTGTGATTCTGCCCAATGACTCCCCCGGTCTGCTCCTCTTGCGCAAAATCCGCGATGAAGCCCATCGCTTTGCCCTCACCTATCATCGCAATTTGCGGGGCCGGGCCACCCGCGGTTCGGTTCTGGACGAAATACCGGGGGTAGGTCCAAAACGCAAGAAAGCACTGATTAGGCATTTCGGTACGATCAAAAGAATCCGTTCCGCAACCCCAGAAGAACTGGTGGAGGTGCCAGGCATCAGTGAGAAGCTGGCAGGGGAAATCTATCAGTACTTGAAAGAGGACTAGATCAAGGCTCGTTCAGTCTCCTGAAAGGTCGATTCTCTGGCTCAAAAAAAGGGCCCCTGAGGGGCCCTAAGAGCTAGGAAAGTGAAGTCGCGGAGGGCTAGAAATGCTTGGTTACACCTAAATTAATGCTCACCGATGAGCTTCTGGTTTCGCCAACATCATCGTATGCAGGCACCTTGTATGTACTGCCTAACAGACTAAGGTGGGCACCGAATTCCTCCGAGAAATCATAGAAGAGTTCAAGTTTATAAGCAAAGGCAGAGCTCGAATCAATATTATGATGGGTCGTTTCTGCGACATTGTGGGACCATTTCGCCCAGGGAGCTGCAATGACGGTTGCAGAGGTCCACAGCTCGTCTGTGATCGCAATATCCAGCACTGCTTGGCCTGTAAAACCATGGCCTGTAAAGGTGTGCTTCTTGTCATCATCAGTTGGTATTCCGGCGGAGACCAGGTTGTAGCCGAGACCGCCGTAAACTTTGAGGATATCTTCCTCCAGGAAAAGGTAACTTAAGCCGGCATGTGCTAAGTGTCGACTTGAGCTAAAGCCCTGCAGACCAAGGCTTCCTTGATAAGAAGCCGTGAAAAGCAGATCCTCATAGGGGTATCTAGCCCAGAGGCTGCTGGACCACTCAGTATGAGACTCACCATTTTCACCTAGAAATTTAGCATACTGGGTCTGCCCATAACCCAGCTGAACCCCGGCTAGCAGCTCTGCGGACGCGCTCTGGGAGTAGGCAATCAGCAATAGACAACACAAAATTAAGACAGGTAAACCCCTAACTATTCTCTTACGCATGTCAACTGACCTCCTTGATAGCTAATGACACGACTTTAGTTCGAGGCGAAGATACCTAAAACCTGCCACGCCTGGAAGGTTTTGTACTCTCTTTCGAGAACTGTTTAACAAACCAATTGGGGAGGCAGTAATCGTGAAAAAGCCAATCTGTTTTGTAGTTGTACTGGGCATTCTTCTTGTCGCAACAAGTTTCGTTGCTAGTGCCGTATCTTTTGAGGGTGATGCCAGCTATCTTCTGGGCTTAGGTAAGCCAAAAAGCAATGGCTTTACAGCCAATGCTATGATCGAAGTGATGGATCATGTCTTTATAGACGGATCCTTTTTGAGCACCAGCTCGAAAACGGACGGCGACGGAGATAATGGAGCGGCTGAAGGCCAGAGCCGCAGTCTGCTAAGTGTTGGGGGATTATATCGACCAGTCAATGATGCAGACCTAAAGGTCTTTGTTGGGGCAGGTTTCTTGCGTTTAACGAACAAAACCGGTGACTCCGAGCCCGATGCCGGACAGGGGATTTATGCCAAGTTCGGTTTCAAGTTCCTGCCAATGCCTCAGCTGTCGCTTACGGCTGATGTCAGCTTTGCTCCAAAATATAAAGGAGAAACTGATGACTTATCAGGGACTCTGTTAAGCGCCAGGGCGACCGTGGCTTATGAGATAATAGAGGGTGTGGGTCTCCAGGGCACTGTCAAACATTACCGGACTTCTGCCAAAACCGCCGTCAGCGATATTCTAGTCGGGGGAGGCGTATCATTCAGTTTCTAGCCCCATCACTTCTAACCAGGCTCTGGATTATTCCAGGGCTTTTTTGTTACCTGAATAATGGACCTTGCTGTGGATAGGCTATATTCGGACGGGGATGGTATTATTGCGGTTTCTAAACAATAGTACAGAGTAGGAAGGGGTGATATATAATGCGGGAAGAACAAAGGACGGTCCTCAGGCTGCTCGAGGAGGGTAAAATCACTGCACAAGAGGCGGAAGCTATGCTTAAGGCCCTGCTTGACGGTTCTGAACCTGCTGAACGGGGGTCTAAACCGCAAACAGATCCCTGGGTGCGGGTAGAGAAGATGGGTGAAGATTTTGCGTCCAAGGTGGAAGTTGCCGCCGAGCGCTTTTCCCGATCGATTGAGCATAACCTTGGAGACAAACTCAGTAAGCTGCCTAAAGTATTGGCGCGGCTTCCCTTTATAGGGCAGGGAGAAAGCCAGGAGTTTACAAGCGTTGTCAGGGGGAAGGTAGGGGCTGGAGAGTTTGTCCCCATTGAAATTAGTAACGCCAACGGCTCCATTCAGGTCCAGGGATGGGAAGAAGACGACTATCAGCTGACTGTTATTCAGAGGCTGCGCGGAGACGACCGCGAGCTTGCCAGCAGCAGGCTCTTTGCCCTCGGCTGGGAAGACGGAGCGGAGCGGGAAGATTTTCGGCTGACTGTGCCGAACCTGGGAGATCTTAGTGTGACTTTAAACCTGTTGGTGCCGAAAGAGCGCATGTATGAGGCGAAACTGCAAGCCCAAAATGGTTCACTGCGCATAGAAAACCTCAAGGCTTGCAAGGTAACGACCGGTACTGTCAATGGATCAACCAAGCTGTACTCTCTCGAGGCAGATACCATCTCGGGTGAAGGGGGCAATGGGCCCTGCGAAATGAAGGATGTTCGGGCCCGGTTGATCAAACATAGTCTCGGCAACGGCTCCTACCGCGCATTAGTATCAGCGGCGAAAGTCGACTTGGTGACCACAAATGGTTCGTTGAACGTTAGCGTCCTGGATGTGCCAGGCAGGGCAGATTACAAGCTGCGCACCACCAATGGAGCGATCAATGTAAGCCTGCCGCCCCAGACAGACTGGGGTTTGTCCTTGGAGCTGAGGACTTCGGTAGGCCGCATTTCTACAGACGTGGGGTCACTGGAGATTACCGGCCAGGAAAGGCAGGCAGGCGGCTGGCTGTTAACAGGGCATTCAATTGATTATGCTGATAAGCATGATCGGCTGGATCTGGATGCCTCTTCCACCTCCGGTTCCATTGTCATATCCACTAGAGAAAGTTGAGGAGGAAGGAATGGGTTAACAAGTGGAGAAAAGTATGCTGGAAGAGAGATGGGAGCACCATCTCTTTTTCCTTAGAGAAACGAGGTGCATTATGATTAAACTAATCGCAGCGGATCTAGATGATACGCTGCTGGACAGGGACGCTAAGCTAAGTCACGAAAACAAAAGGGCGGTCGCTGAGGCTGCGGAGCGAGGCATTGTCTTTACTATTTCCACTGGCCGCATGTTTCAAGCGACCGCACCCTTTGGCATGGAGTTGGGTCTGGACCTGGAGCAACCGGTAATTTGCTACAATGGTGCGATGATTCGCCGCCTCTCTGGGGAGACATTGTACGAGCAGTCTCTACCCTCCGAGGCAGCCGGCACAATAGTAGAATATGGACAAGCCAGGGGCTGGACCATTAATGCCTACTTTGATGACGAACTCTATGTGAGAACCCTCAACCAGGACGTCAAAGACTACGCCCAGCGTATTGGCGTTGACGCAACGGCAGTAGGTGACTTGGCAGCCTTTATTCAAGATGGAGACAAGAAGCTTTCCAAGCTAATGGTAATCAGTGAACCGGAACAGACTCTAGCTAGAATTGAAGAGCTGCGCCCCCTCGTAGGTGAAGATGTGCTGCTGCTTCGGTCTAGGCCGCGGTTTATTGAGATAACCAATGCCAATGCCCATAAGGGTGGTGCCTTGATGTGGCTGGCGCAAAGCCTGGGCTTCAAAGCTTATGAAGTAATGGCCATCGGTGACAGCAACAATGACTTAAGCATGATCAAAATGGCTGGGATTGGTGTGGCTGTGGCTAATGCTTCCCAGGAGATTCAGGCCGCAGCCGATCATGTTACAGCGGCTAATTATGAACATGGGGTAGCCCTGGCCATCCGAGAAATCGCCCTAAAGGCCGAATAGAAGTGTGTTTCTGGACCATTCCCCTACAATTTTCTGGTTTTTCTTGAAAAATTATACGAACTTTGTTTTGCCAAAGGATATGATCTGTGATATTATGAGATTGTAATTTAATATGTATTGGGTAGAGCCACTCCTTTGATTTATTCGGCGCTGCTCGGACATATTTGAAATATCCTATTTTAGAGGAGAGGAGTTTTTTTGTGGCACGAGTCCATTTACAAGACATTACCAAGCGTTTTGGTAATGTGACAGCTGTTGACAATATTTCGTTGGATATTGAAGACAAAGAGTTTATCGTATTGGTTGGACCTTCGGGTTGTGGAAAATCTACTACATTAAGAATGGTGGCAGGTCTGGAGGAGATCACGGCCGGCCAGATCACCATTGGTGACACCGTCGTCAATGACGTTCCTCCTAAGGACAGAGATATTGCCATGGTTTTCCAAAACTATGCGCTGTATCCACATATGGACGTTTA
>JAAYOM010000045.1 GCA_012520315.1 Bacillota bacterium
ACCCTAATGCAACTAAAACCCTTTTGTCGAATTTTGTTGCATAGGCGGCAAGGCTGAAAAGGAACATAGAAAAAGACCCCAGCAGCTGTAGAGCTGATTGGGGTCCACGGTTATTCTTGTTAAGGGCCTTTAGGCCATTCCCCTGAACTTGCTGGCGGTGGCAATTCTATCAACTGCTACCATGTAGGCGCCCATCCGCAGGGAAGTGCCTGCTTTTTCCGCCGCGTTCCAGACATCGTTAAATGCTTTGACCATAAGATTTTCCAGCTTTTCATTGATCTCGTCTTCGTCCCACTTAAGGTATTGCAGGTTTTGAATCCATTCAAAATACGATACGACAACGCCTCCTGCATTGGCAAGAATGTCCGGGACAACTATAACGCCTTTCTCCTCTAGGATTCTATCTCCCTCGGAGTTGGTAGGGCCATTTGCTCCCTCCACAACGATCTTAGTGCGGATATTAGGGGCAATTTCTCCTGTAATGGCGTTTTCTAAGGCTGCGGGAATGAGAATGTCTACTTCTGTTGACATTAGTTCTTCGTTGCTGATTCTGGAAAAGTCTGATCCGTCGTATTCAGCCAAGGTGCGGCCGCGCTTTGTCCTTAAGAAATCAATGATCTTTTCAATATCCAATCCGGATTCGGAGTATATTCCGCCTGATACATCGCTGATTGCCACAACTTTACAGCCCTCTTTTTGCAGGAATTTTGCCGCTGTTCCCCCCACATTTCCTGCTCCTTGTACGGCAACCCTGGCTCCTTTCAGTTCCAGGCCTACTTTTTTAGCTATCTCCTTGGTCATAAGCGTAATGCTGCGGCCTGTCGCTTCTCTCCGGCCTAGGGATCCGCCAACCTGAATCGGTTTACCTGTGACAACACCTGGAGTAAGGTGGCCGCTGAGTGTACTGTAAGCATCCATAAACCAGGCCATCACCTCTCCGTTGGTATTGACATCCGGTGCAGGAATGTCGATATGGGGTCCAATAATCGGGTAAAGGCGAGTTGCAAAGCTTCTGGTCAGCCTCTCCAGTTCGGCGGCTGAAAGCTTAGTTGCATCTACTGTGACCCCGCCCTTGCCTCCGCCGTAGGGAATGTCAACTACAGCACACTTTAGACTCATCATCACTGCCAGGGCCTTGATCTCATCCATATCAACATTTTGGTGATAGCGAATTCCGCCTTTATAAGGGCCCCTTGCCCCTGAGTGCTGTACTCTGTAGCCTTCAAATACCTTAATCGATCCATCGTCCATTCTCACAGGAACGGAAACCTGAAGCTCCCGTTCGGGATACTGCAGCTGGATATAGTCATCTTCCTCTAACCCCAGTTTTTTGGCTGCCCGTTCCAGGGTTTTCAGTATTTCTTCGTACGGATTATACTTGCTGTCCATACCGTCCACCTCGAATCAAATATCATTATTGAATAGCGTCTGTTCCTGCTATTTTATAGTCATAATCGTATTTTGTCAATGTTAGGCGGCGAATTCAGTGGGTTTTTGGTCGGGTGAATGCCGGTTTTCGAAACTTAGTGCTTAAGTGGCAAGAAGCGCAGAATTGTTTAGACTGCGCTCCTTCCCTGGATTTTTTGCCTATTATAGAAACATGGGAAAAGTAAAGTTTTTGGTTCGCAAACGCCGTTTTTTCTTGACACGAACGGTCTGTTCGTACCTGTCATAAGTGGCAAAGGCCGCGAGCAGGGTAAAGGTTGTCATGATGTATCATCCCCTCTGTTTTCTAGCTTTATAATACCGATTTCCCATGTGCCCCTGAAACGGCCAACGAGCTGATTTTGTTTAAGCCTCTGGACGCAAATGCATCTCGGCCACAAGCCCCAGACCTACACGGCAGGAGATGTGGACCAACACGTGGAACCTCCTAGGTGAATAGGATGGATGGAGGTGATGGTATGGAGTGCCTAATTTGTCGCAGCGAAACAGGCCATGACTGCCTGGCATTTTGTGGTGCAGTGATTTGCAGTGATTGCGAGGTTCGACTTATGGAACAGACCGCGGATGAACCTGGCTATGAGAATCAAGTACAAGCATTTCGCCAGTTGTGGCAAAAACAGCTTCTGGCCGCCCGCGACCGTCACCTAGGGGACGGTGATTGCATGTGAAACAAGAGAGGGCTCCATTTTGGGAAGCGCTCGTCGCATACCACGCCAAGGGGATAATCCCCTTTCATACACCAGGACATAAACTAAGAAGCGGTCCCTTCACCAAGATTGAGGAGAGGTTGGGCTCGGGTTTTTTTGCTCTGGATCCGTCTGATGAAGTAGAGAATCCTGATCTAGACCATGACTTTGAAGCGGCCTTGAAAATGGCGGAACAGTTGGCCGCTGACCTCTTTGGTGCAGAAAGCAGCTTGTTTTTGGTAAACGGAACAACTGGCGGCTTGCATTACCTATTGATGCCCGCTAAGGGCTCGGTTATTATCCCGCGCTTTTCCCATCAGGCAGTTTACTCCGCCATGATGCTGTCTCAAGGTAAGGCAGTTTACCTGCCAACTGCTTTTGATCCAGAGTGGCTGATTCCGCTGCAGCCCACAGCAGAGCAGATTGAAAAGGAGCTGGGCAGGGGCGGGGTTGAAGCTGTAGTTTTAACCCATCCTACATATTATGGAACAGTGGCTGACCTAGAGAGTATCGTCAGCTGCAGCAGAGAGTACGGAGCTCTCGTTTTTGCAGATGAAGCCCACGGCGGCCATTTTAAATTTGCAGCTGAGCTTCCGCCATCGGCCCTCGAATCCGGTGCGGATGCCGTTGTACAGAGCACCCACAAGACTCTAGGTTCTTTTACCCAAACGTCTATGCTCCATGCCAATAATGCAGTGTGGTTTAACAAAGCACAAAAGGCCCAGAGAGTTTTGCAGACGACCAGTCCGTCCCTGGTGTTTTTTGCCGTGTTAGATGAAGTGCGCAGGATCCTGGCTGAACAGGGCCAGGAACTGGTGGGACAAGCCCTTGGGCTTGCCTGGGAGTGCCGCAGCAGACTTGGGGAGATCAGGGGCGTGGAGCTGCTTCCAGGCTCACTGCAAGGGGATCCGGGGAAGATTGTGTTTTCCCTTAGAGACTTAGGCTTAACTGGGATCGAAGTTGAGCGAATTCTTCGCGTGGATTATAATATACAGGTAGAACTCAGTGACTATTACAGTGTTCTGGCTCTGGTAACTCTGGGAGACACGCCAAAGAGTATTGGCAGGCTGGTGCATGCGGTGAGAGATTTGGCCGGGCGCAGAAGGCATCTGGGCGCGAAAGGGCTCGAGCGATGCAACATGGACATGCCCGAGCTGCCGCCCATTGTGCTTAACTTGCGGGAAGCCTTTTTTGCCGAGCAAGAGGCTGTTCCTCTGCAAGAGGCTGCAGGCAGGGTCAGCGCGAGCTTTCTGACTCCCTACCCGCCTGGTGTGCCTGTTATTGCCCCGGGGGAGCAGTTCACTCCAGAGATCGTTGAACATCTCCGCTGGTGCATTAGCATAAATTGGCCCGTAAGGGGAATAGTGTCAGGGCAGAAAGTTGCAGTATTAGAGGATAATGACCGTTTTTGCAGAACATGAAAACAAGGAGAACTTTATGATGCATAAGGGATCGTTTATCACGCTTGAGGGTATAGATGGAGTGGGCAAAACCACGCAGGCGCTCTTGCTCAAGGAGTATTTGGAAGGGAAGGGGCACCATGTCTGCCACACCTTTGAACCGGGGGGAACACATTTAGGCAGTCAAATTCGAACATTGCTCCTCAACCCCGAGCACAGCGAACTTCATGCCATGACTGAAATACTGCTGTATGCAGCAGATCGGGCACAGCATGTTTACGAAGTAGTACTGCCTAACTTAGAGGCTGGGCGAACCGTTATTTGTGAGCGTTTTGTTGATTCTTCCCTCGCCTATCAAGGATACGGCTTGGGATTGGATATGGACGGCATCAGGCAGATCAATCACTGGGCGACCGGGGGTTTGCTGCCCGATCTTACGATTTACTTTGATGCAGACCCGGCCGAATCTTTGGTAAAAACTAAGGGCGACCGCATTGAGCAACGAACTTTAGAATATTATGCTAGGGTAAGAGAAGGTTTTCTGACCATGGCCCAGGCTGAGCCAGGGCGGATTAAGGTAATCTCGGCAGAAGGAACTCGCGCAGAGGTAACCTCTAGGGTGCTGGAGGTTCTGGAAGGGAGATGCTTATGAAATTACTGGTCACTATTGTGCAGGATCAAGACGTGTCTAGTTTATTGGAAGCATTGACGGAAGGCGATTTTCGCGCGACCAAGCTGGCGAGTACGGGCGGTTTTTTGCGTACTGGGAACACGACACTTCTAATCGGAGTGGAGGATGAACGCCTAGACAGTGTACTAAATGTTATCAAGCGTACCTGTAAGACACGGGAACAAGGCGACCCTTCGCCCACCATTCCCTTTTCCCGGGGCGGGCTGGGTGTCAAGCTTGAGAAAATCTCAGTTGGGGGTGCCACAGTTTTCAGTGTCGATGTGGAGAGGTTTGAGAAGATTTGAGAGTTGCCAAGACTGACACAAAACGTGAACGGCCAGTATCCCCAAGCAAAAGGCAGAAGCGGTCCAACGTGGAACGGACTTTTTCAGAGGTTCTTGAGACAGAAAAGGTTGAGACCAGGGATATTGATCTGGCCACTGCTCTGGAAGAAGTTGATGAATACGCCCGGCGTCTGAAGGAAAGTCCAGTCATGGAAAACTTGCTGCGCT
This sequence comes from Bacillota bacterium, assembly GCA_012520315.1. Lineage (GTDB taxonomy): Bacteria > Bacillota > Limnochordia > Darwinibacteriales > Darwinibacteriaceae > UBA5420. The sequence continues at coordinate 4,715 of JAAYOM010000045.1, forward strand.
ACAAGAGGAGAGTCCGGGCGATTTTGCGCTTCCTGGTGCAGCAGTCGTATGATGTACAGGAAAATACAGTGTATGATCTGTATGGCCGTCGCCGGCTGCTCGTATTAGTTGAGAGTATTGACCAAAAGTTAGAAGAACTGACGTGGGATTTTTTGAACAAGCAGAGCAGCAGTTTAGATTTGGTCAGCCGTTTAGATGAGATTCGCGGTCTGCTTTTGGATCTTCACATTTGAGGTGAAACCATGGTGACTCTTGATCAAATTATCGGTCAAACCGTTCCGATATCCATTTTGCAGCAGGCATTAAATACAAATTCTATGGGACATGCCTACCTCTTTTCCGGCCCAGAAGGAGTCGGCAAGGAAACAGCGGCCCGAGCAGCCGCCCGTGCCCTAGCAGAGCTCGGCGGATCTCTTTCGGAGATCCATGTGCTAGGTGGCCTTGAAACTATCGGGATTGACGAGATGAAGGAAGTATGCCGTCAAGCCGCCTTAACACCAGCTGGGAACTGCGTTTGGATTATTTTAGATGCCGAGCGCATGACTGTTGAGGCTGCCAATGTTCTGTTGAAAACCTTAGAAGAGCCCCCCCAAGGCACTTATTTCTTCTTAACTGCTACTCAGATTCATTCCCTGCTGCCTACCATTGTCTCTAGGTGCCAGCACCTGCCTTTTCGCAGGATCCCGGAGGGGGACATTGCCCGGTGGCTGGCTGGGCAAATCGGTTTGAGTGCAGATGATGAAAAAATTCTTTCCGTTGCCAGATTGGCCCAGGGCTCTTTAGGCAGGGCCTTGGCCTATTGGGAAGGATCCCTGCTGGAGGAAAGGCAGGCCCTTCTGGCTAAGCTGATCAAGGTGCCTAGCTTGAGTTATCCGGAAGTGCTAGGCCTTAGCCAAAACTGGCCGGAGGATCGCAAGAAAATTATCAGCGAACTGCAGTTGTTCTTGGAGTGGCATCGTGACCTGTTAATTGTAAAAAACGGTGCAGAGCTCCCCTTGTATAATCTTGGTTATCGGCAGGAGCTTGAAGAGATTAGCTCGCTTTACACCAATCAAGATTTGGTGAAGATTTTGGAGCAGATTATTGAGACGGGGAAAGCTATAGCCGGAAACGGTAGAATTCGGTTTTATATAGGTTATCTCCTGTTATTGATGAAAAAGGGAGCGTTGACCTGATGGTAACGATTGTTGGAGTCCGGTTCAAAAAAGCCGGTAAGATATATTATTTCAGCCCCGGTGACTTACAGGTTGCGGCAGGAGATGGCTGCATTGTAGAAACAGCCCGGGGAGTCGAGTTTGGCAGGGTGGTTATTCCACCGCGGAGAGTACCTGAAAGTGAAGTGGTTCAGCCCCTAAAGCAGGTGTTGCGGAGTGCAAACGCCGAGGATTATGCACGTTTGGAGAGCAATAAACGCAAGGCTGAAGAGGCGTTTGAAATCGCGGTAAAAAAAGTGGCAGAACACCAGCTGCCCATGCGAATGCTGGAGGCGGAGTACACTTTGGATGACAGTAAACTGATTTTTGCCTTTTCAGCAGAGGGGCGGGTGGATTTTCGCGAGCTGGTGAAGGATCTAGCAGCAATTTTCCGCACCAGAATTGAACTGAGGCAGGTTGGGGTAAGGGATGAAGCTAAAATCCTCGGAGGTCTCGGTTCTTGTGGGCGCAGTCTATGCTGCGCGACCTTCCTGGGCGATTTTGAACCCGTTTCGATCAAGATGGCCAAGGAGCAGAATCTCTCCCTTAATCCTGCCAAGATTTCTGGGGTTTGCGGACGTCTGATGTGCTGTCTGAAGTACGAGTGTAAGGTCTATGAAGACAACCGCAAGGTCTTTGGCACCTGCTGCAAGGATGCACCTCCTTTGATGGACGTGGATGAGTTTTACCATGAGATGGAGGATGAAGAGGATTACTATCATGATTTGCTGAAAGAAGACAGCATTCAGGAAGTGGACTATCAGATGATGGTAGAAACCGCGGAAATTGAGAAGAATACAAGGGGAGAAACCGGGCAGCAGCCTAAGGCGAAACCGACAAGGAAGAAACGCAAACCTAAGAAGTCGCCAAAAAAAGAGGCTGTAAAGAAAGACCGTGGACAACAGGAAAAGCCTGCGGGCGAAAAAACTCGCAAGAAGAGAAGGCGTCCACGGCGGAGAAAGCCCCGGCCCAAACCTGAAGGCAAGGATGAATAGCAATGCTCTACGTCTGTCCTACACCTATAGGTAATTTGGAAGACATTACGTTACGGACTTTACGAGTTCTAAAGGAAGTTGATCTGGTTTTGGCGGAGGATACCCGCCATACCGGTCAACTTCTTCATCATTTTGAGATTAGTCAGCCTCTGGAGAGCCTCCATGAGCACAATGAAAAGGAGAAGACTCACCGGATCCTTGAATTGCTCATGCAAGGCAAGAAAATAGCGCTAGTCTCAGATGCGGGAATGCCCGGCATTTCAGATCCAGGCAGCTTCTTGATTCGAGAAGTAATTGAAGCGGGCCTGCCCCTGGAGGTGCTGCCTGGGGCGAATGCGGCTCTCGTTGGCTATTTGCAGAGCGGCTTTTCCAGTCCGCACTTCCTTTTCTACGGCTTTTTGCCCCGTCGCAAAAAGGATCGCACTTTGGCCTTGGAGGGGCTGAAGGATCAAAGCTGCCCCATCATTTTCTATGAAGCCCCCCACAGACTCTTGGCCATGCTAGCAGATCTCTTGGCCGTTTTGGGGGATCGTCAGATCAGTGTATCCCGTGAGCTCACTAAGAAGTTTGAAGAGACGCTCCGGGGTTCGGTTAGCGAGCTGCTTGCCCACTTTACAGCGGAACGTCCCCGGGGGGAGTTCGTGCTTACTGTCGCGGGCAGGGTGCCCGATGATACGGAAAACAAAGACGAAGACGACATTCTTCACCTGTTAAAGCACCTGTTGGACAGCGGTTTGAGTCGTCGAAGCGCTGTGCAGCAGGTCAGTGAAAAATATCGTCTTCCGAAGAATCTAGTCTATGAGCTAGCGTTGAAGATTACCCCTGAAGGCTAGCGCGACAGTTTTGGCAAATGCCTTTATTCTTGAAGTCGTCGACGTTTTCGTCGGAACCGCAAAAAATGCAAACCAAAGACGACTTGCGCAGCACGATTAGATCGTCCTGTACGTAAATCTCCAGGGGATCTCGCTCTCCAATGCCCAGTGTGCGACGGAGTTCAATGGGCAATACAATGCGACCTAGATCATCTACTTTGCGAATTATGCCAGTGGATTTCATGATCACCCTCCTCATATATTAGTACTTGTCAACGCACTTAATTATACTTGTTTTGGAAGATGACGTCAATTTTTGACAGTGCAAATTTCTGGAGATTTGATCTAGTAGGAACGCGGTGCGTTCCGGAGACATTCCCTGAGCGTATCGCCGCGCAGGCCGACCCGGGTGGACTCCAGGGTCAGAATATCGTGAGGCTGAACATTTCCCAAGTTGACATTAGGGCCCAGGCGCACCAGGAGAAAGTTGTGCTGGCTTGTTTGGGGAGCCTCAATGATCAGGTGGCTGTGATCTCTCACACCGTCGATTAAGGCCTGAAAGAGTTCGTCGTTTACCTTCCCTTCGGCATCATAGATTCCTACACCTCTGCCCGAATCACGACCCTCAATAATCACCTTTTCTGCACCATTGGCCAGATCCTCGAAAATTTGCTCAATAGCCCGTTTAGGCTGGATTTTTACCGAGGGATCCTTCTTGCCGATTTCCGAAAGCACGCCAAACCCTTCGCCTTTAGCCATCCTGATGTACTGGCCCCGTTTCTTGGGTGACAGGTCAATGGTTCCTTCCGATACTTCCACATAGGTAAAACCCAGTTCACGGGCCCTGTGAAAGAATTCTTTGACGCACCCCTGATAAACAGCAATCTCAAAAAGAGTGCCGCCAGGATAAACGGCAATATTATGCTCTTTAGCTAAAGCAATCTTACTTTTCATCAGCTGTGAAGGATACAGTGCAGAGCTGCCAAAGGCAACCTTAAGAAAGTCAATATGGTCGGCTGCCATTTCCAAAAGATCCTGAGTCTCCCTCAAACCTAGTCCCTTGTCAATTACCATTGTAATGCCGTTTGAGCGCGGTTTGGCTAAGCGCCTTGTCTCTGGCAGTGTGACAACTGATTGCCAGGCCCCCTTGCTGGTGGCAACATTCATGATACGTCCCTCCTAGGAGTTGTGGTCTAGCCTAGTTTATTCACTTAAGCGGGGAGGGGTGATGGACACCAAGGCAATTATCGCAGTAAGGGTGGCAAGGGCTGCGCAGCCTAAAAACATTGCCCACTCGCCAAGATCGATGGCGAGCCCGAAAGTCGGCGGACCAATGGCCACGCCAAAGAAGCGTACTGTTCCGTAAAGGCAGGTGACGATCCCGCGCTGATCGGTGCTCGTGGCCCCGGTAATGAGGGAGTTAATGGGGGGGAGTAGAACGCCGATACTGATTCCGGTAAAGAAGAGCACTGCCATGTAGGGAATTAAGTTGTCGAACAGGGGAAGGAGCGCCATGGTGACTGCGGTGGTCAGCATCCCTCCTATAATCACCGGCTTCCAGAGGTGCTGCCTGCTGCTGAGCAACAGCCCGCTTAAATAGGAGGTCAGAGCCATGGAGAAAACAGGGATGGCTAGGACAAAACCTTTTTTTAAACCATAGATTCCGTAGGTGGATTCCAAGATGTCTGAGACATAGCTAAGCACTCCAAAGAGTAGAAAGAGGGCAACCATCCCCACCAGGTAGCTTGCTAAGAGAAGCTGTCCCTTCTCTTTAAAGACCCCCTTCAGTTTCCTCCAGTATTCCTTAAGGCTTTCGCTGCTTCGCTTGCCTTGCTTTTCTGGAACTAAGAGCCAGGACCCTAAGGCGATGGGGAAGGCCAAAAGCCCATAGGCAAAGAAGGGAGCATACCAGGAGACAAGTGCGATGAGAGAGCCTAAAACAGGGCTTAAAACCTTGCCTAGGCCGTTTGATGCCTCAAGGAGGCCTAGGGCCTTAGTACGTTCATTGCTTTGGAAGGTATCCCCAGTTAACGCCATGGCCAGCTGATAGGTGCCCCCGGCGCCGGCACCCTGGACAACTCGTCCTACTAGCAACAGGCTGTAGGGATCTTTGAGCAAGACAGCTGAAAACCCGCAGATTAAGCCCCCTAAGCCGTAGACGAACAGAGCGGGTACCATGATCACTTTCCGGCCATAGCGATCCGAAAGAAACCCGGCGAAGGGAATCAGAATCCCTGCCGGCACAGAAAAAAACGTGACAATAAGACCCACCTGAAACTGGGTGAGCCTCATCGCTTGCTTCATCTGGGGGAAGACTGGAATTAACATAGAGTTGCCCAAAACCATGACGAAGGGAACTAAACAGAGAATGGCAAACTGCAGAGCGGTTTTCTTTTTCATCTCACTCCGCCTTTCTTCAAGTGACAGTTAATGTATGGGTTAGGCTTGAATTAAAGAGAACACAATACTAGTATGCTTTTTGGCGACAAGGCTACTCTTGACAAAGCTTGGGATAAAGGCTAAGATTTCAATAGCAGAATAAGCGTGCGATGATTGGAAGAGTAGACTGAAATAATTCTCCCCCAGAGAGTCAGGGCAGCTGCGAACTGACGGGAATTCTCAGTCGAAGATGGTCCAGGAGCAGTGGGTTGAAGTAGCAGTAGGCTCACCGGTAGGTCCCGTTATCGTACCAGAATGAGGCTGTTTGGTTTGTAGTATGTGTCTAGCCAACAGCGAATTTGGGTGGTACCGCGTGAGTTGAGCTCTCGTCCCGAGTGGATGAAGGGCTTTTTTATTTGCCAAAGATAGAGGAGGATGCTTGTGAGTGAGCGATTCTATGTAACAACACCAATTTATTATCCCAGTGACCATTTGCACATTGGCCACGCCTATACAACCACAGTGGCCGATTCATTGGCCCGCTGGCATCGATTTGCCGGCAGGGACGTCTACTTTGTCACCGGGTCAGATGAACATGGCCAAAAAATCCAAAGGGCCGCCTTGGCCAAGGGTGTGACTCCCCAGGCCTATGTGGACGAGATTGTGGCGTCCTTTAAAGACCTTTGGGAAAAGATGAACATCAAGTATGATGATTTTGTGCGCACCACAGATGCTAGACATCATAAGGCGGTACAGGCTGTTTTTCAGAAGATCTATGATCAAGGAGATATTTACAAGAGTGCCTATGAGGGCTGGTACTGCACTCCTTGCGAAACATTTTGGGTTGAGAGCCGCCTAGAAGACGGTAATTGCCCTGACTGCAAGCGTCCGGTGGAACTGGTCAAGGAGGAAAGCTATTTCTTTAGGCTGAGCAAGTATGCTCCCCGCCTCCTCAAACACATCGAGGAGCATCCTGAGTTTATCCAGCCCGAGACCAGGCGCAATGAGATGGTTAATTTTATCAAGGGCGGGCTGGAGGATCTTTGTGTCTCCAGAACCACCTTCGATTGGGGCATTCCTGTTCCCTTCGACAACAAGCATGTAGTCTACGTGTGGTTCGATGCACTGACTAACTATTTAACAGCCCTGGGATATCCTGATACGGAGGGCCTGATGGCTGATTGGTGGCCGGCGGAGCTGCATCTGGTGGGCAAAGAGATTATGCGCTTCCATACGATTATCTGGCCAATTATGCTTATGGCACTGGAGCTGCCCCTGCCCAAGACAGTCTTCGGCCACGGGTGGCTGCTCTTTGACAGCGATAAAATGTCCAAATCGAAGGGTAATGTAGTTGATCCTCTGATCCTCATCGATGACTTTGGCGTAGATGCAATTCGCTATTTTCTCATGAGGGAGATCTCTTTCGGCCAGGACGGCAACTTTTCCCGCAAAGCGCTGATTGAGAGAACCAATGCAGATTTGGCCAATGATCTGGGGAACCTGCTCAACCGCACATTATCGATGTTAAACCGCTACTTTGACGGTGTGGTGCCTGAACCTGCGGCAAGCCCAGGAGATGTGGATCAGGCCCTCATCGATCATGCCGGCAGGCTGGGAGCAGAAGTGGACGCCTGCCTGAAGAATTTCAAGCTGAATGAAGCACTGGTTAAGATTTGGCAGTTAGTGGGCAGGGCAAACAAGTATGTTGATGAACGGGCTCCCTGGAATCTAGCTAAGCTTGATGACAAGAGCGAATTGAGCTCCGTCATGTACAACCTGGTTGAGACTTTGCGCATAGTGGCCCTCTTGATTAAGGCATTTCTACCGGAAACCGGTGAGAAAATGTGGCAGCAGCTCGGTCTGGCGGATTTAAACAGCAAGAGTTTGGCGGACGCCTCCTTTGGCTTGCTGGCAGCAGGTACGCAGACAGCTAAGGGAGATCCTATTTTCCCCCGTATTGAGGTGGAGAAGGAAGAGACAGCTGCAGAGAAACCGCAGGCACAGCCAAAGGTGGAGAAAAAGTCCGAAGCTGCTCAGGAGAAGCCTGAGGGCGTCCTTATCAGCATTGAAGACTTTTTCAAGTGCGAGCTTGTTGTGGCAGAGATTCTCGAGGCCGGCCCCGTCAAAGGCGCGGATCGTCTCTTAAAGCTGCAGGTGGATATCGGCTCTGAACAGCGTCAAATTGTGGCCGGTATTGCCCAGCACTACGCTCCGGCAGACTTGATTGGCAAACGGATTATCGTGGTCCAAAACCTAAAACCTGCTAAGTTGCGCGGAGAGCTCTCAGAAGGTATGCTCCTGGCAGCCACTGCCCCTGACGGCACCTTAGAACTGGTCTCTGTTTCAGAAGCAATACCGGC
>JAAYOM010000046.1 GCA_012520315.1 Bacillota bacterium
CCTAGCAGGACTCGAACCTGCGCACCCGGCTCCGGAGGCCGGTGCTCTATCCTCTGAGCTATAGGCGCGTTTGAACAAAGTAATTATATCAGCTGTTTTCAGGAAAAGCAAGAACGACCTTGCCTGCCCATGCTTTTCTTTCGAGTTGAATTCCTTGACACTGAGCAAACTCATACTGTATACTGAGATCACCAACACCCCCCGGGGGTGTAGTGGGGAGTGAAATATCCATGAAAAAAGAAAAATTTGATGTCATCGGAATGACCTGTTCCGCCTGTTCTGCCTCTGTGGAAAAGGCTGTCGAACGCATGGAAGGGGTCTCCTCCGTGAGCGTAAATCTTTTGGCAAATAATATGACGGTAGAGTATGACGAAAGTCTCGTAGAATCGAGTTCAATTATCTCCGCTGTCACTGACGCCGGCTACAGCGCATCACTAACCGGTGCCGGATCCCCAGCCCAAGCCGCTGAGAACAATCAGGTCCAAGCTGAGATTGATGAGATGAAATATCGGACCATTGTCTCTCTAGTCTTTATGGTTTTGCTTATGTATGTGGCCATGGGTCCGATGTTGGGCCTGCCGATTCCCTCTTTTCTAGTGGGAACAGAAAATGCCGTCACCATGGCTTTGGTCCAATTTCTGCTGACATTGCCGGTAGTCTATGTCAACCGCCAATATTTCCAAGCAGGCTTTAAGACGCTATGGCGGAGAAACCCGAATATGGATTCGTTAATCGCCATTGGTTCAGGAGCAGCCATCGTCTATGGAATCTTTGCCATGTTCAGGATTGGTTGGGGACTCGGACATGCCGATCTCGAACTGGTCCGGCGTTACAGCCATGACCTCTATTTTGAATCCGGCACCATGATCTTGGCACTGATTACCTTAGGCAAGTTTCTGGAAGCACGCTCTAAGGGGCGGACATCCGATGCAATTGCCAAGCTAATTGACTTGGCCCCCAAGACGGCCACAGTGATCAGAGATGGCCAGGAAGTAGAAATTCCCGTAGCTGACCTGGTAGAAGGAGATATAGTTGTGATCCGGCCAGGACAAAGTATCCCCGTGGACGGAGTCATCATCGAAGGCAGCTCCGCAGTGGACGAGTCTGCCCTGACAGGCGAGAGCATTCCTGTGGCCAAGACTGTAGGGGACAAAGTGATTTCCGCCACCATCAACAAAGCAGGTGCGTTCCGTTTTCGGGCAACCCGCATTGGTGATGACACCACACTAGCACAGATCATTCGCCTGGTGGAAGAGGCCAGCTCGTCTAAGGCCCCCATCGCCAAGCTGGCTGACAAGATCAGCGGAATCTTTGTGCCGGCAGTTATCGCCATCGCCCTTGCAGCCTTCATTATCTGGCTGCTCCTGGGCTATCCCTTTGAGTTTGCACTGACAATCGGCGTTGCTGTGCTGGTTATCTCCTGTCCCTGCGCCCTCGGGCTGGCTACACCGGTTGCGATCATGGTTGGGACGGGACAAGGTGCGCTCCACGGCATCTTAATCAAGTCCGCGGAGTCACTGGAGACAGCCCATAGCGTTGACACCGTTGTCCTGGACAAAACCGGCACCATCACAGAAGGCAAGCCCCAAGTTACAGATGTACTTCCCGGCACGAACATCAGTGAAGAAGAGCTCCTTGCAATCGGTGCCTCGTTAGAGAAACCTTCTGAGCATCCCCTGGCTGAGGCGATTGTCACTAGGGGTAAGGAAAGGGAAGTAGATTTTGCCGAAGTGAGTGATTTTCTCGCGGTGCCTGGCAAAGGTGTGCAAGGCCAGATTGAGGGTCAGAAGTACTTGGCAGGTAATTTGTCTTTCATGCGCGAATATCAGATTGACCTTGGCGAGTTTGAAAGTGCAGCCGATAAGCTGGCAGAACAGGGCAAGACGCCCATGTATTTTGCCGCCGGCAGAGAAATACTGGGCATAATTGCGGTGGCAGATGTTATTAAACCTTCGAGCAGACAGGCAATCAATGATCTTAAAGAACTTGGCCTCGATGTCGTCATGCTGACCGGCGACAACAAAAGAACGGCGGAAGCCATCCGCCGTGAACTGAATATCGATACTGTGATTGCTGAAGTTCTGCCTGACGATAAGGAAAGGGAAGTCCGTTCCCTGCAGGAACAGGGACAAACCGTAGCCATGGTGGGAGATGGAGTAAACGATGCTCCGGCCTTAGCTAGGGCTGATGTGGGAGTTGCCATCGGGGCAGGCACTGATGTGGCTATTGAATCCGCCGACATTGTGTTAATGAAAAACGACCTTAGGGATGTAACAACTGCCATTAAGCTCAGTAAAGCCACATTGCGCAACATTAAACAGAATCTGTTCTGGGCGTTCTTCTACAATACCCTAGGGATTCCCTTGGCAGCCGGTCTCTTCTACCCCATTCTGGGCTGGAGACTGAGTCCGATGTACGCAGCGGCAGCGATGAGCCTAAGTTCTATTTTTGTTGTAACTAACGCTTTACGCCTTAGGCGTTTCGATCCAGAAAAGTAAGGGAGTGTTGAAGATGAAAAAAGTTGTGAAAATTAATGGCATGACCTGTGAACACTGTCAGAAAAGGGTACAAAATGCCCTTGATGCCCTCCCGGGTATCAAGGCCAAGGTGAACCACAAAAAAGGCGAGGCCGTAATTTCGGCAGATGGTGCCTGGAATGAAGATGCGATCCGCACAGCTGTAACTGAGGCAGGATACGAGGTAGTATCTGTAGCTGATAAAAAAGGATTTTTGGGACTATGAGAAGTGACCGTGAGAAAATCCGGCGGCTCTTAAAGACAGCCCGGGGCCAAATCGACGGTTTGATGCGTATGGTTGATGAGGACAGGTACTGCGTTGATATTTCCAATCAGATCCTCGCCACCCAGGCCATTTTGCGCAATGTGAACAACCAGATTCTCCAGGATCATCTCAATCACTGCGTTCGGGAAGCTATGGTGACCGATGATGCAACCGAAAAAATCAGCGAGATCATGTCCATAGTGGATAAACTAACGAAATAGCGGGATACCAAGCAAGACCAGTAAGAAGGCCAGTTCCAGCCAGGCAATATGGGCTGTGGGCTCACCTGGAAAAGGAAAACCTCCCAGGGCAAAGCTGGCAAATACGAGGGCCATTCCTCCGAACAAAACCAAAATAACTGTGCCTGCCGTTTTCCAAGATTGTCTAATGTTCATAAGATACCTCCCAACACTTCTTGCTTCCCCATGTGCTTGCTGCAGACTTCGACCTGCAGCAAACCTTTTGGTCTCAGTCAGGCCATCAGCGCAGGATGGTCTGGGGAATCAAGGCAAAGAACTGATAAAGCAGCATCCAGAGGATCAGAATGCCAATTGTCAAAAACAGCCCTCTCTGCCTCACCTTTCTTAAGATCACAAAGGTGCCTAGTGTAGCTAGAATATAGGCAAGTCCATGATGGACTGCACCAAAGAACCGGGGTTGGACAGCTGGGATAGGCAAACGGCGTACTGCAGTCAGCAGTGTGCCCAGCAGCGCCACCTGGTAGAAGAGCCCCTGTCTTTTATAAGCACCAACGCGCTGCAACAGCCCATAGATCAGTCCAGCCACGATGACTACTCCAAAGTTGCCGATGGTGTATACACCCGCTAACATGAAGGCACTTACAAACAAAAACAGCACATGATACAAAGGGGCCTGCTCATCAAGGCCGATTCTGCGCCACAATGACATTGCTTTCGGGAACTCATTGTTGATTCCGTAGACACGGTAGCTTCCATTCGGTTCCGCTTGGAGCCAATACCCGTACCTAAAGCCATCCTTGCCGTAAGCCTCTGGACGAAACGCCCCCTTGCGCCCTACGGTCAGATTAGTGTCATTCCCCTCATGATCACGATAGTGTACTTGGGCACCAAAGGGACCGATTCCCTGCCAGACCAGCTCAGGCCGGTCTACACCTGCTAGAAATCGCGCCCTGCTGCCAACTGCCGCAAGTGCTGGGCTGCTAAGCTCCCCCAGGGAATCTGCCTTGGCCATATAAACATGCAGGTTATTGCTGCTAGGCGGCAGAGCTGACCAGACTAAATGTACTTCATCGTCAAAGACACCCAGCGCTATACTGCCGCCCTGCTGAATATCCTGAACTGAACCTGTTCCGACTTTGCGGGGAGTAAGCCAGCCATCCTCCACCCTCCTGGTATAGAAGATATCTACACCAATTTGGGTCGTTTCCATCCAGGCAATGTGCAGCAGCCCCTGCTTATCTGCGATGATGCTGGGTCTGACTGAGACATTGGGCGTGTCAGTGACCGTCTCTAGATGGACCACCTCGCCGTCGCGGATTTCAGCAAAGCGGATCTGGAAGTAACGATCCCGCTCTGACCAAACCGCGTAAATGGACTCCCCGACTTGGAAGGCTGCCAAGTCCTGTACAGTATTGCCCGTTTCAATCAGCGCAAAGGATTTGTGCCCGCCGTAGGGCACCTCCAAAGCAGCATAATTGATAGTATAACTACCAGACGATCTTTCCAGCCATAGAATGTGGCGCCTGCCCTTCCCATCCAGCCCCATGTAGGCGTTTGTGATCTCAGCTCCCTTGCGCAAAACGACTTCCTCTGCTTCGGCCTGATCCTTGAACAGGCGATAAGTGAGATCCAGCTCCCTAAAGTACACGCCGTCTACACTAAGAAAACTGGTACCCGCCTCATCGTGGGCAACAAAAAAGCGATCCGAAAAAATACTGGTGTTAAACAGGGGCGTAATTTCGGACCAGCCTTCCGGCCAGACTTCTATATAATCCCTGGCCAAAACAAAAGGAGATACTATAAGAAGAATTGCCAGCACACCGGCAATGCATTTGATCCTATTCAGATCCCTCACACCTTTCCTGAAGCATACACATACTTCTCTCCAGCAGCATGCTTTCCTGCACATTGCACTTGATTTCCCCAGGAGATTTTTCTATAATAGTATTTAGAAAGCGGATGTGGCTCAATGGTAGAGCATCGGCTTCCCAAGCCGAGGGTTGCGAGTTCGAATCTCGTCGTCCGCTCCATTTTATGCTGGTGTGGCTCAATGGCAGAGCACGTCACTCGTAATGACGGGGTTGTGGGTTCAATTCCCACCACCAGCTCCATAGCGCCTAAGTAGAGGATGGGTTTCCTAAGGGAAACTGCATCCTTTTTTGTTGTGTACACCATACTTGCCGAAAGGAGCAGAATCCAGCGCGGGTTGCTTTTTATTGAATAAGGGTTTAAAATATTATTTACAAACTTCTCTTACAGGCCAGTTGCGATTTATGCGTCAGCGGATGGCTAAAGGAAGGAGGCCCGTTGTGAAGAGGACTATTGTCTTCCTTTTATTAGTGTCAGCAATCATGGCAGCCTCAGCCGTCTATCCAGTTTGTGCCCAGGACTTTAACATCCAGTGGACTGAGGCCGAACTTGCCTTCCTGGCAGAGCATCCAGTGATCCGCCTTGGTATCGATCCTGGTTTTGTTCCTTTTGAGTTTATCGGCGAGCAAGGCCAGCATGTGGGAATTGCCGCAGACTACCTGGCCTTGATTAGCGAACGCACAGGCCTTGAGTTTGAGGTCGCTCAGGGCTTGACCTGGCCGGAAGCCTATGAAGCCGCCCATACAGACGAACTCGACATGCTGCCTGCCGTCAGCAAAACCGAAGAGAGAGAAAAACACTTTCTCTTCTCCCAGCCGTATTACCACTTTAAGCGCGTCATTGTAACTCAGGAAGGCGCAGCTGAAATATCCAGCCTAGATGACCTCCAGGGCCATTCTGTTGCGGTTCAGCGCAACAGTTCCCACCACAGTTATCTCTTGTCCCACCCAAGGATCAATCTCAGCCTGTACGATTCTGTTGAAAGTGCCTTAGCCGCAGTTGTAACCGGTGAAGAAAAGGCCTTCCTGGGCAATTTGGCCACAACAAACTACCTGATTCGTACCAACGCCCTCACCAATCTCAGATTAGTTTCCTTTGAAGCAGAAAAAGAGCAGGGCGTATACTTCGCGGTTCGCCAGGACTGGCCTGAACTGGTCAGTATTCTCGACAAAGCCCTCGATACGATTACTGAAGAGGAGAAACTGGCTATTTACAACAAGTGGATTGACCTGCGTTCAGCCACATTTGATTTTCGTCCGCTGCTGCGCGTTGGGGCAGCCGTTGCCGGCCTTGTTATCTTGATTATGATCATCTCTTTCTACTGGATTATCAAACTACGCAGAGAAGTTCAGCGCAGAATCGAAATCCAGGCAGAATTGGAAAGGGCAACCCAGGAAGCCTATGAAGCCAACCAGTTTAAATCCAATTTCCTGGCCCGTATGTCACATGAAATCCGCACACCCCTCAATGCCATCACTGGCATGGCTTATCTTTTAAAAAAGACCAACCTTACTTTAACCCAGAGAATGTATGCAGATCGTATTACCCAAGCGGCTTCTGTGATGTTGAGCATCATCGATGATATCTTAGATTACTCCAAAATCGAAGCTGGTAAAGTGGAACTGGAGCACAGTTCGTTCAATCTGGACCATCTGATTCAAGATGTAGTCCATATCGTCCTACACAAAATTGAGGAACAGGAAATCGGCTTTCGCCTGGCCAAGGATCCCTTAGTACCCAGATGGTTTATGGGCGATCAAAAGAGAATCAAGCAAGTATTGCTGAACATTTTAAACAATGCCGCGAAGTTTACCGCCGAAGGGGAGATCTCCCTCGACATTCGCCTTCTGGCTAAGGAGCAGGAAACCTATCATCTCACCTTTGCCATCAAAGACACCGGTATCGGCATGGATCAAGAGCAGATGGAAAGGCTCTTTAGCCCCTTCGTACAGGGCGACAGCAGTATTAATCGGCGTTTTGGGGGTTCTGGGCTAGGCCTGTCCATAGTCAAGAACCTTGTAGATTTGATGGGAGGCCAAATCCAAGTCTTCAGCACTCCCAAAGAAGGATCCACAGTCATCGTCCACTTATCCCTGCCCGTCGATAAGACACAGGAAGACGAGTATATGGAGGCGCTGGCGGGAGAACCTTTTAAGCATGTCAGAACCCTGGTCTTAGAGAAAAGCGGGGCCAACATGAACCTGATCGAAAGCTATCTGAGCGAGTTTGGCATACACTGTGAATTGACCACCTCCCCTGCAAGCGCCCTTGCCATGCTGGAAGCGGCAGACGGCAAGTTTGCCAAACCCTTCGATTTGGTAATCGTTGACTATGACACCCCCAAGGAGGGTGGATTCAAGTTCGTTGAAGAGATCAGAAGCAGCAGTAAGATTGTAAAGACGCCTAAGTTCATCATGCTCTTGCCGTTGATGAGGGAAGATCTCTTCGACAGGCTGGACGAATACGAAGTTGATATCGGAATCGGCAAGCCAATTATCCCCTCCATACTTCTCAATGCCTTGCTTGATCTCTTCAGCCTCAAGGCTGTAGCTGCAGCAGGGGAGGTTGAGGCAGCTCGCGGAGAATTGCCGCCGCTGGATAAGGAATACACCGTGTTGGTAGTCGAAGATAACAGAACCAACCAGCTTCTGGCCCAATCCCTGCTGCAGCAGATCGGCATCCGCTCCGTCCTGGCTGCCAATGGCCAAGAAGCAGTTGAGATCTACCGGCAGCAGCGCCAGCAGATTGCCTTGATTCTCATGGATCTGCATATGCCTGTAATGAATGGGTACGAAGCCGCAGAGAGAATCAGAGAGCTCTCAGCCAGCGTACCTATTGTCGCGATGACAGCCGATGTAGTCTTAGGTGTGAGGGAAAAGTGTGCAGAAAGCGGAATCTATCACTATATCAGCAAGCCCTTTGATCCAGAGCACTTACTTGCCACAGTCAGAACACTGCTCTTGGCAGACGGACAATGGGATGTAAAGCCCAAACAGCTTGACGAAGGGGCAGGCCTTAAGCACATGGGCGGCAGTGCAAAAATTTATGAAAAAGTCTTAGCTGAGTACTTTAGTGAGAACCAGGATACAGCGGAAAAGCTCCAGCTGGCTGTCAAGGAGAAACGATACGGGGACGCTGCCCAGATCGTGCACAAGATTAAGGGTAGTTCCGGGAGCATCGGCGCACAGACCCTCTTTGAAATTTCTACCCAGCTGTACAGAGCCTTGACGGATCAAAAGGAGGAGCGAATAGAGGCCTTGGCGAAAGAGTTTGGTGATACATTAACTGCGCTCCTTGATGAAATTGTTTCTCGTTAAGAGGCAAGGAAGACGAACGCTCAAAGGAGGAGGATAAATGGAAGTTAAAATCCTAATCGTTGACGATTCAGCTTCCGATCGGGCGATCATCGCCAGTATGCTGGCTGATTACCATCTGCTGACTGCCTGCGACGGCGTCGAGGCCATGCAAATTCTGGCTGAACACCAAGACATCAGCCTGATCATACTGGATCTAAATATGCCAAACATGAACGGGTTCGAGGTCCTTGAGCAACTAGGTGCGAGCGACAGATTTGCCAGACTGCGCACCATAATCCTGACAAACTATAACGAGCTGGCTAATGAAATTAAAGGTCTCAAGATGGGCGCGGTAGATTATGTGCGCAAACCGATTCATATGGAATCTTTGCGAGCCCGGATAGAAGTACATATCGAGCTGCTCCGCATTCAGCACTCTATGGAGCAAAGGTATCAAGACCAGCTGACAACGCTGGAGACGATCTTTGCCAAAGCTCCCATCGGTATTGCTGTGTCCTTTGGCAAATATCCTGGTTTTGGCAAATCAAATGAGACTTTCAGCGTTAATCAAACCTTTGAGGAAATAACCGGCAGAACGAAAAAGGAGCTGCTGGAGCTGGGTTGGGCTGCCATTACACATCCAGATGATGTGGAAGGGGAGCTCGAGCAGTACAACAAGCTTCTGGCAGGAGAAATTCATAATTATGTGCTTGATAAGCGATTTATCAGGCCGGATGGATCAATTGTGTGGGTCCACCTCCTTGCGACCTCGCTCTTATTGTCAGACAACCATCCGCGCAATCATGTAATCTTAGCCCGGGACATTACAGATAAGAAAATCATCGAGGGTAAACTCCGAGAAAGCGAACGGAGTAAATCAGTCCTCCTTTCTCACCTCCCAGGCATGGCCTATAGATGCAAATATGATCGGGACTGGACAATGCAGTTCGTCTCTTCGGGCTGCCTGGAACTGACAGGCTATCCACCTGAAGCATTGCTGTATAACAATGAACTGTCTTTTAACGAAGTGATTTCCCCAGAGTATCGAGAGACTCTCTGGAATAAATGGAGGCAAAACCTCGCTAAAAAAACCCCTTTCAGGCACGAGTATGAAATTACAACCGCAGACGGCACCCGCAAATGGGTTCTCGAAATGGGCCAGGGCATTTTCAATAAGCTGGATAAGATCGAAGCGCTGGAAGGCATCATTATCGATATATCTGATCGGAAAGAGATGGAAGATAAGCTTCGCTACATCAACGAGCATGATGCCTGGACGGGTCTGTATAATCGCCGCTACTTAGAGTCTGTTTTAACTAGGGAGAGCGAAGCGCCATTTACCGAAAAGGCAGCCTTGATCAGTGTCAATTTAAATGCGATGCATGCTCTGAGCCTCACTTACGGCTTCCATTACGGCTTGGATCTAGCCAAGCGAATTTCCGAGGAACTGGGCGCGATCTGTGCAGATAACTGTCTCTTATTTAACACCCACGAATACCGCTTTGTCTTTTACAAGAAAGGATACAAAGCTCTCAGCGAACTTTTTGATTTTTGCAGGCAGATAGAGCGCAAATTAGATCCTTTGCTCAGCATTGACAGGATCAACTTCGGTCTAGGCATTATTGAACTGGACGAGACAAATCGCCATGATGTGGAACCCTTGCTGAGGAAGCTGCTGATTGCATCAGAAGAAGCACTTTTGTTCAGCAGTGATGAAAATCCAATATGTGTTTATGACCAGGATCTGGAACGCAGAATTTCGCGCAGAGAGACACTGCAGCACGCTCTCTCGCGTATTGCCACCGAAAAGCATGAAGACCAGCTCTTTTTACAGTATCAGCCCATCTTGGATCTGCAGAAAAACTGCATCTGTGGCTTTGAAGCATTGGCCAGATACAATAACGAGGAACTGGGCCTGGTTTCGCCTTTGGAGTTTATTCCGATCATTGAAAAGACGAAGCATATTATCCCCATTGGCAAGATCATTGCTGCCAAAGCCTTTGAGTTTTTGCACACTCTCCAGCGTGCGGGCTATGGAAATCTGACTGTCTCAATTAACGTCTCAGTCGTTCAGCTCCTGAGCAGGCACTTTGTGGAAGAGTTGCTCCAGATCATCACCGACAGTCGAGTCAAGCCTGAACAGATCATGATCGAACTGACCGAGTCCGCTTTTTCATCAAATTTTGCTGAGATAAACAGGATTCTCGGGCAATTAAGGGAGTACGGAATTAGAAGCGCCATCGATGACTTTGGTACAGGCTACTCCTCCCTCTCACGGGAACGGGAGCTGAATGTAGACTGCCTCAAGATTGACAAAGCCTTCATAGATAAGCTGATGCTGCGCAATCCCGAGCAGACAATCACAAGCGACATTATCTCCATCGGCCACAAGCTTGGCCACTTTGTGGTGGCGGAAGGCGTGGAACACGAGAAACAGCTTGAATATTTGCGGGCAAGCGGATGCGATAGCATTCAAGGCTACCTGCTAAGCAGACCCCTTGACCCACAAAAGGCCCTGGAGTTTCTCGAGCGTTTCGGTCAACAGCGGAAGTAGAGCCAATGAAGAAGGTGCAGTCCCTAAAAGGGCCTGCACCTTACCTTTTATCTTATGGAACTTGGTTCTGAAGGTCGGTTGGGGGCCTGCTTTGGCTCTGGGCCTGTTTTAATGCTTCCCGTGCGGTTTGCTTAAAGTTTTCCCAGGTTTGGGTTGCCCCTGTTACGTTGTCAACTTCCTCTGGGTCCTGAGTCTCCAGGAGCTGCTCTTCAAAGCGTTCTGCAGATTCGGGACCAAGCGGGTAGGGATAATCTTCTCCCTTGGGGTTCCCTTCTTGATCTTTTTCGGCAAAGTCTACATCGACAATGCGGGCATCCCGAATCACGATTTCGATCTCAGCGTAATAACCATGCTCATCCGTGTCTGTCCTGGCTGTGTAAGTGCCGTCCTTCCACTCGCCGTCTTCAGTTTCATCACCGTCCCCTGTTTCAGTGGGCATTGACGGCATGGGAGGCTGGATTGCAGGCGGTCTGGACTGATCGCCCTCTTCAGCCTTGCGAAGGGCATCCCGGGCTGCTTCAACGAACCTTTGATGGGTCTGGGTGGCCCCGCTGATGCTGTCTACTTCATCTGGATTTTGTGCCTTGACCAGTCGATTCTCTAGTTCGTCATGGGACTGGGGCCCTAGTTGGTACGGATAGTTTTCGTCCTTGCGCCTTCCTTCCTGATCCATTTCTTCATATTCGGCTTCGGATATGCGCCCCTCTGTTATCACCAACTCAATTTCTCCGAAATATCCACGTTCATCTGGGCTCGAGCGACCTACATATGTTCCATCCTGCCACATGTTATCCTCTTTCCGCTGGGCGTTGATATACATGGCTACGCCTAACACAACCAAAAGCAAAATCACTATTCCTACGGTCCTATTCACGCATCGTCCCTCCTTGTAGATAATATGAGTGAAAAGAAGGGTTCTTATGCAAAAAAGAGTTCAACTGAAGTTGAACTCTTTAACCTCAAAAATGGTACCCCCAAGGGGATTTGAACCCCTGTCTTCGCCGTGAGAGGGCGATGTCCTAGGCCACTAGACGATGGGGGCAAAA
>JAAYOM010000047.1 GCA_012520315.1 Bacillota bacterium
AACCACCTAGTTTGATTTCTCAAACTGCGCTCAATTCAAAGAATTGAATCAGGCTTACACAAACTTATGGCTTATTCTCTTCAAACACAGAATGTTTCAAGATTCAATGTTCAGTTTTCAAGGTTCTCTGACCCCAAAAAACTATCAGCGTTTTTTGGGGGACAGTGAGATTATCTTACCACACAACTTCCCCGGCGTCAACGCCTCAAGAGTTCCATTTGGGTTCTTTTTTGGTAAAACTGTCACCGTAGATTTTCCTAGCGGCGACAGTTCTATACGCTATCACAGACAGGAATCTCTGTCAACACCTTTTTTCAAAGAACTTGTTTCTTAAAGCTAACGGATACTATTCTCATCGCTTCAAATGCGGAAAGCCTGTGTTCAAACTTTCAAAGCATTATCTGCTAGCTGGACCAACGAGCTTGTTTGTACAAGTGCTTTGACTCCACCAACCACCTGTCTTCCTGCAAGGGCTGGGTTTGCAAAAGCTATTTGTCAGACCCCTCTAGATTTCCTTCCCCTAGCCTTCTACCAAAAATTCTGCTATTCTTTCCGTGCTGCCCAATAGCTGTAGATGATAGAAGTAAGTACACTGATGATGAACAGTCCTGTCGATAAAGGCAGAGCCCAGGTCCGAGGGAAAACCAGCATATTCCCAAGCAGCAGGAGAAGGCCAGTGATCATAAGAGTGATACCCCCGAATCTTTGGCTCTTTCGCCAGGCCCTTTCACTGCTGAGGCTCCACTTCGTTCTCAGCCCTGCAATACTGTTGCGTTTAAGCTTAGGCATTACATTGCCTATGATTATCAGGGCCAGGCCAATTAATGAAAACATGACTTTGACCAGATCAAACTCGGCGTACAGGTTTTCTACCTGTCGATGCGCTGTGTAGAGTGAACGAATCGCGAGAACGTTGAAGATCAGCATCATGGCAACTCCAGATATGATGATCACTTTCTCGTTGTTTTGCCCATCAGGCTCCTGTTTTCTAGCAAACCTGGCCATTTGATGCATGAACAGACCGCCGGCAGCGTATAGAATCGGTCCAAGAAATACTTCCCATCTGCTTCCGTATCTAGTCACCATGCCGTCAAATCCGTAGTGGGCGGGAATGCGATCCGGCAGAAAGCCAAATGCAATAGCGGACATGGCAAAGGGAGTCAGCATCAGCACGTATAGCGTGGTCTTTAGCTTTTTCACCCTGAACTATCCCCTTTCAAGCTAGTGAGCCAAACGACAAGCTCATCTAGGATGCTGAGATTCAACTCATAGTAAATGAAATTCTTGTAACGGGATTCGTACAGCAAATCTGCCTTCTTAAGCTTACTCAAATGGTAAGAGGTAGCCGCCGGGGTCATTTTCAGAGCTTTTGCTATCTCGCCCGCGCTCAGTTTCCCATCTTTCAGCAGAGTCATAATCGCCCGGCTGACTGGATTGGAAAGGGCTTCTAATTTTCTCTGCATACTCAAAAATTCCAGCCCCCCATATCTATTTAAAACTATTTTTAAATAGATTGTAGCACGCACAGCAAAAAACTGCAAGAAAAACCGCCTGCCCAGTCTTGCACTGCACAGGCGGCACTACGCTGCATCTTCTATTCGTCGTCTTCTTCCTTGCCTATAATATCTGCAACGCCCACAACTCGATCATCTTCATCCAAACGCATCAGCGTGACACCTTGGGTGTTCCGCCCAAGCTTGGAGATTTCATCTACCTTCATGCGGATCATAATCCCTTCAAAGGAGATGATCATAATCTCGTTACCCTCACGAACGAGTTGAACACCGGCAATGGGACCAGTACGCTTGGTTCGGTTCAGTGTTAGAACACCTTTTCCGCCGCGGCCTGTCAGCCTGTATTCACTTAATGCGGTGCGCTTGCCAAAACCTTGTTCTGTAACTACAAGCAAATCAGCGTCATCATTAGCTACAGCGAGACCAACCACATAATCATCCCGCTCCAATTTGATACCAATTACCCCTCGGGCAGGACGACCCATAGCCCTGACCTCGTCTTCTGAGAAACGAATGGCCTGGCCCTCCCGGGTGACCAACAGAATCTGGGAGTCCCCCTCTGTTAGTTCTACCCCCACCAGCTCATCATCGTCATCTAGGGTAATAGCGATGAGTCCGCCGCTGCGGTTAGTATCAAAGGCGCTCAGGACAGTCTTTTTGATAATACCCTTGCTGGTAGCCATTGTCAGATACTGGTCATCGGCATATTCTGAAATAGGGATTGTAGCCTGAATGCGTTCACCTGGTTCAAAACTGATCAGGTTGATCACAGCCAGGCCTCTGGCATTGCGGCCTGCTTCAGGTATTTCGTGGCCGCGCAAGCGATAAACCCGGCCCTTATTGGTGAAGAAGAGAATGTAACTGTGGGTGCTGGCCACAAACAGCCTCTCCACGAAATCTTCCGCCTTGGTGTTGAGGGCTGTAATGCCCCGGCCGCCGCGCCTTTGGGAACGGTATGTATCTACCGGCAGACGCTTAATGTAACCTTGGTGGGTAATAGTTACCACAATATCCTCTTCGGCAATCAGGTCAACATCTTCCAAATCACCTACGGACAGCCCGATTTTGGTGCGCCTTGGATCGGAATAGCGCTTCTTAATCTCGTTGAGTTCATTTTTGATGATCGCATAGACTAAGTTCATATCACCCAAAATCTCCTTGAGGCGGGCAATGGTCTTAAGGAGTTCATCATATTCGGCATCAATCTTATCCCGCTCAAGTCCGCTGAGGCGGCGAAGCTGCATGTCCAATATGGCCACCGCCTGCCGTTCACTCAGGCCGAATCTTTCCATGAGGCGCTCCTTGGGATTGTCATAGGAAGCACGGATAATGGCTATCACTTCATCGATATTATCCAGTGCGATGCGGTAACCTTCCAGGATATGGGCCCGTTCCTCCGCTTTCCTCAGTTCAAAGCGGGTGCGCCTGACCACGACCTCTTTTTGGTGGTCCAGGTAGTGGTTCAAAACTTCCTTAAGATTGAGCACATGTGGCCTGTTATCCACAAGGGCCAGCATAATCACACCGAAGGTGTCTTCGAGCTGGCTGTGTTTGTAAAGGCGGTTTAGGATCACATGGGGATCTGCATCACGCCGGCACTCGATGACAACGCGCATACCCGATTTGTCCGATTCATCCCGAAGATCGGTGATACCGTCTACCCTCTTCTCCCTCACCAGACTTGCTATTTTTTCAATCAGTCTAGACTTATTTACCTGATAAGGCAGTTCAGTTACGATGATGCGGGTCTTGCCGTTAGACATCTGCTCGATCTGGGTCTTGGCCCTCACCCGAATCCGTCCCCGACCGGTTGTATAAGCATCTTTTATTCCATCCCGGCCTAATACAACGGCGCCAGTTGGAAAATCAGGTCCCTTAATGTGATTCATCAGTTCTTTGATCGAAACCTCTGGGTTGTCAATGAGTTCAATTAGCCCATCAATGACCTCCCCAATATTATGGGGGGGAATGTTGGTGGCCATACCAACTGCAATACCGGCAGCCCCGTTTACAAGCAGGTTAGGGAACTTACTTGGCAAGACAGAGGGCTGCTCTAGTGTTTCGTCAAAGTTTGGATAAAAATCTACCGTGTCTTTGTCAATGTCTGTCAAAAGCTCCATGGCCAGCTTAGAGAGGCGCGCCTCGGTATAGCGCATGGCCGCCGGCGGATCTCCATCTACACTCCCAAAGTTTCCATGACCGTCCACGAGCATATTTCTGTAAGAGAAGGGCTGGGCCATCCGCACCATAGCATCATAAATGGCACTGTCTCCATGGGGATGATACTTACCCATTACTTCACCCACAATACGGGCGGATTTCTTATGGGGCCTTTCGGGCCTGTTGCCCAGTTCCAGCATACCGTAGAGAATACGGCGTTGAACAGGCTTTAAGCCGTCCCTCACATCAGGCAGGGCCCGTTCCACAATTACGCTCATGGCATAATTGATATAGGAGGTTTGCATCTCCTCCGTAATTTTTACGGGAATTGTTTTTCCATTCTGCAGATTTACACTCAACTAGATCCACTCCCGATTAGATATCAAGATTTGTAACTTCATGGGCATGCTCTTCGATGAACTCACGGCGAGGTTCAACCTTCTCTCCCATGAGAGTGCTGAAAATTTCATCTGCCATGATGGCGTCATCCACTTTCAACTGGAGGATTGTGCGCTTTTCTGGATCCATGGTAGTTTCCCACAGCTGATCCGCGTTCATTTCACCTAGGCCCTTGTAGCGCTGAATTGTAGCGCCCGAGCGTCCCACACGCTCTAAAATTTCCTCCAGCTCATTATCATCGAAGGCATAATGTGACTCTTGCCCTTTACGCACTTGATAAAGGGGCGGCAGAGCAATATAGACATAACCCTCTTCCAAGAGAGGACGCATGTAACGGTAGAAAAATGTCAAAAGCAGTGTGCGAATATGAGCGCCGTCAACGTCGGCATCTGTCATCAGCACCACCTTATGGTAACGGGCCTTGGTTATGTCGAAATCCTCACCGATTCCGGTACCGAAGGCTGTAACCATAGATCTGATTTCTTCATTGCTCAAGATTCTGTCCAGACGTGCTTTTTCTACATTCAGGATCTTGCCCCGCAGCGGCAGAATTGCCTGAAAACGGCGGTCTCTGCTCTGCTTGGCGGTGCCTCCGGCAGAGTCACCTTCCACAATAAAGATCTCGCACAGTTCAGGATCTGTTAAGCTGCAGTCGGCCAATTTGCCAGGCAAGGAGGAAATCTCCAAGGCATTCTTACGGCGCGTTAGTTCTCTCGCCTTGCGGGCAGCCTGTCTGGCCCTGGCAGCCTGAATACCCTTATCCACAATACGTTTGCCATCGGCTGGATTTTGCTCCAGATATTCCCCCAACTCTTCTGCGACAATGGATTCTACAAGCCCCTTAACCTCACTGTTGCCAAGCTTGGTTTTAGTCTGCCCTTCAAACTGAGGATCGGGAATCCGCACACTAATAATGGCTGTGCACCCTTCCCTCACATCATCGCCGGTTAGGTTCTCATCACCTTGTTTCAGCAGCCCACGGCGTCTGGCATAATCATTGACTGTACGAGTTAAGGCGCTGCGAAAACCGATTAAATGGGTTCCCCCTTCATGGGTGTTGATATTGTTAGCAAAACTAAGTGTGGTTTCGGCATAACTGTCGTTATACTGAATGGCAGCCTCCACTTCAATGCCGTCCTTCTCTGCGGACAGGTAGATCGGCTCCTTCATGATCACCGTCTTTTTGCGATTCAGGTAATCAACGTAGGAGACAATTCCGCCCTTGAACAGAAAGCGGTGTTCGCGCCCAAAGCGATGATCCTGAAAGGTAATGGTGGTGCCCTTGTTCAGAAAAGCCAACTCACGCAGGCGATAGACAATCATTTCCGCCTGAAAGTCTACTGTATCGAAAATCTCCGGATCGGGCTTGAAACGAATCATGGTTCCGTGTTCTTTGGTCTTGCCTAAGTCCTGGAGGGGCTGGGTTGCTACGCCCCTTTTATACTTTTGAGAATAATGGCGCCCATTATACCACACTTGAGCTTCAAGCCATTCTGAAAGGGCATTAACAACAGAAACACCTACTCCGTGAAGCCCTCCTGAAACCTTGTAATGACCGCCCTCCTGGCCAAATTTTCCTCCGGCGTGCAGAATGGTCAGTACAGTCTCCAGTGTAGAGATCCCAGTTTTGGAGTGAACTTCCACAGGAATGCCGCTGCCATTGTCTCTTACAGATAAGGATCCATCTTCATGAATTACGACCTCGATGAGATCACAATAACCGGCCATGGCCTCGTCAATCGAGTTATCCACGACCTCCACAAAAAGATGGTGCAAACCGTACATGTCAGTATTCCCAATATACATACCAGGGCGAAGCCTTACTGCCTCCAAACCTTCCAAAACCTGGATTTGATCTGCTGTATAGTTAGGAGTCATTTGTTGCTTTTCCAAAATTTATCAACTCTCCTTAAAACTCAGTCTCAAATATCATAACCACTGCTGGACGCCCTTTTATAAAGTGTTTTAGCCGAAATGGCCGACAGATAAATTTTCTTCGAACAAACCACAAGCGAGACGGGCTCTTCAGTTAATTGTACCACAAAACCCTCTTCTTCGGCAGTCTTTAGAAATTCCCGGTTTAACTCTGAGGGTTCTTCCAGGCTAATCACACTGATTACTTCACGTAATGGTACCACAACATCATTACCCATGTGCAAAAACACAGGCTCGCCCCCTCACTCGGAAATCCGCCCTTGCTCGATCAAAAACACACTGGCGCGTTTTTTCGTCTCAGGCGTAAAGCTGTCTAGATCAGTGGTAGTCACAATCGTCTGTGCCTTTTCGTTTAATATTGACAGCAGAAGCATTTGCCGGGTTCTGTCCAGTTCGCTCATGACATCGTCGAGAAGGACAACAGGATACTCACCGGTCTCTCCGTACATCAATTCTAGTTCAGCCAAGATATAGGCAAGTACAGCCGTACGCTGCTGGCCCTGACTGCCGTATTTTTTCAAATCCTGATCATCGATTCTGAAAACCAGATCATCTCTCTGGGGCCCAATAAGAGTATAACCCCGGCGTACTTCCTCTGTCCGGAGCTGTTTAAGCTGCATTTTCAAAGCTTCTTCAACCTGGGAAATTGTGTACTGTTTGCCCGCAGCCACACTGGCCTCTGACTCAAAGCAGGGTTGGTAAATCAGGTTCAGCTCCTCCCGCTCATCACTGATCTTCTCGTGGGCATCCCTGCTATAGTGCTGCAGGGCCTCAACCACAGCTTGTCTGCGCAAGATTATCTGCGTGCCCAGATCCACCAGCTGCTTATCCCAAGCCGGAAGCTGGGCGAGGAGTGAGCGGCTATCCCAGGCCCTTTTCAAAAGACTGTTGCGCTGGCGCACAACCCTCTGATATTTTAGCAGATTGCCGCGGTAGACAGGATCGATTTGGCAAATCTGCACATCTAAAAACCGTCTGCGATCCCCCGGTGAACCTTTAACCATCTGCAGGCTGTCGGGAATAAAAAGCACGGTATTTAACCGTCCCACAAATGAATTGGCGGTGGTGGACTTTTGGTTAACCAGCAGCCTCTTTTTTTCACTCCGGCTTACCTGCACAGTCAAATCCATCGCAGCCATTTTCACAACCTGGGCCCTAATGATTGCAGTTTCAAAACCGTGGCGAATCAGTTCCATTTCACGGCTGGTACGGTAGGACTTACTTAGTGACAGCACATAGATGGCCTCTAATAGATTCGTTTTCCCCTGGGCATTATTGCCGACGAAAATATTGAGTCCCTCGTTTAGACTTAAGGTTGCGCTCTGGTAATTGCGAAAATTGTGCAATGAAAGACTTTTGATCTGCATCTAATTTTTCGACCTAATCAAAAACTTATCTCCACTGGTCAGTTCGACTACAGATCCGGGGATAAGCTTCACAGAGCGCCGCGTTTCAACCTGACCATTAACCAGCACCTGACCGCTTTGGATCAAAATCTTTGCTTCCCCTCCGCTGCCCACTGCATTCGTCCATTTCAAAAACTGATCAAGCTGGATCGAATCGGTGTTGATCTCAACTTCCTTCACAATAATCCATCCTTTTTTAGATTCTAATCGGCATGAGAATGTATAGATGCCGATCGTCATCAGCCGCTTTCATTAAAGCCTGCCTGCTTCCCTCAAAGCGAAACTCTACTTCGTCTGCACTCATCGTCTTCAGCATATCCAGCATAAACCTTGGTGAATAGGCAGCCTGCTCAGGAGGGCCTTCCTGTTTTACACTGTACTGTTCTTGCGATTTGCCTAATGATGAGGTTGTACCAATCTCCAATATATTTTCCTTGACCTGAAGCAAAACGGGAGCATTGTCAACTCTGCCTACAATAGCCGCCCTCTCTAAGGCCTGGATCAATGAGGTACGCCCAATTGTCAGTCTTGTTTTCTGTTGAGTAAACAAGACCGATTGGTAATTGGGAAAGCGTCCGTCAATCAAGCGTGTAGTAAAGACGGTATCGCCAAATCTGAAGGCTAGTTGATTTTTTCCGGCGAAAACGTTAACCATGGTTTCGTTCCCAGGTAAACAGCGCCCTAACTCGATTAGATTCTCTTTGGGGATAATAAAACTTTCTTCGTCAATATGTGCGTCCCCTGTCTCAGCTTGGACAAAGCTCAAACGGTTAGAATCAGTGGCAACAAAATTGATTTGGTTGTCTCTAATTTCCATTAACACACCCTGGAAAATCGGCTGGTGATCATCGTTAGAGGTGGCAAAAGTACTGTTGCGAATTAGGCGCAGCAGTTCATAGTCAGTTAGGCTGATCACCCTTTCCTCACAGAGGGGATATTCAGGGAACTCATCTCCAGTAATAGTATTTAGGGAAAACCTTGCTTTTCCAGCACCTATTATAATCTGGCCGTCAATCCATTCCAAGGTAACTTCTTCAGGGGGGAGTTTGCGCACCAGTTCTGAAAATAACTTTCCGCTAACAACATGTTCCCCTGGCTGCATTACGTTACACAGGACTTTTGTGCATACCGCCATTTGCAGATTGTTGGCAGTCAAGGTTAAAACATTTTCATCAGCTAAAAGATGAATGCCTCCAAGGATTGGGGTTTGATCATTGGTGGAGACAGCTCTCTCTACAATGGCTACACTTGTGATCAGATCGCTTCCTTTGATGACAAAATGCATAAATATACCTCCTGTGGATTAATAAGCTAAGCAGCAACGCACGCTTTAATATAGATCTTTTTTAGTAGTAATAGTAGTAGGGCCTGTGAAAATGTTGAAAACCGGCAACTTATGCCTAGTATGGGCTTTAGGTGCAAGGGCAAACTGTTGATGATTGACTTAAAGTGTCCACACATTCAACAGATGACAAAAAGAGGAAAAAGTTATCCTGAGGGTTTTCCACAGGTTATCCCTAACCTTTTTGAATTGAACTTTCCAGTTCAGAAATAGCGTTTTGCAGAGAAGGATCCATTTTGATTTCCTTCTCAATCTTCTCTACTGCATGAATGACGGTAGTATGATCCCGGCCTCCAAAGGCTTCACCTATTTCAGGCAAAGAACGGTCGGTCAGCTGGCGAACCAAGTACATGGCAACCTGCCGGGGAAAGGTAATGTTGCGTGTGCGGCGTTTTGACTTCATATCAGCAACTTTAATAGCGTAGTGATCTGCTACAGCTTCCATGATTCCTTCGATAGTAACAGGCTTATTGGGTGGATCTTTTAAAATGTCCTTTAAGGCTGTGGCCACCGTATCTAGATCTAAGGGAACATTGTGCAAGTTGCAGTGAGCGGTGACCCTGACCAAAGCACCTTCAAGCTCCCTAATATTCGATTGAACATGGGTGGCGATGTAGGTCAGAACCTCATGGGAAATCACTAAATCATCATCAATAGCTTTTTTGCGCAAGATTGCAACCCTGGTTTCAAGATCTGGAGGTTGAATGTCGGCGGTCAGGCCCCACTCAAATCTGCTCCGGAGGCGCTCTTCCAAGGTTGGAATATCTTTAGGCGGTCGGTCGGAGGAAATAATGATTTGCCTGTTTGCTTCATAAAGGGCGTTGAAAGTATGGAAAAACTCTTCCTGCGTAGATTCCTTCCCCGCGACAAACTGGATATCGTCCACTAAGAGGATGTCCACATTGCGATACTTATTGCGAAAGTCAGCCATGGACTTTTTTCCGATAGCGGAAATAAGATCGTTGGTGAAGGTTTCAGAAGTGACATAGACCACCGAAATCCTGGGATCCTGGTTCATAGCATAATGACCGATGGCGTGCATTAAGTGGGTCTTGCCAAGCCCTACTCCCCCATAGAGAAAGAGCGGATTATACGCTTTTGAAGGTCCTTCCGCCACAGCCACAGCGGCGGCGTGGGCAAAACGGTTAGAATTTCCCACAACAAAAGATTCAAAGGTATAGCGCGGGTTTAAGACAGAAGAAACTGGAGTGATCTCTCGGCTAGGAGTTTCCACACTTGGCTCTTCGGGTAAAGTTACTACTTCCCTTACTGGGCGGGGCGGTTCATTATAACCGCGATCACCCGGTGTGGATAGGGATTTCACACCCTTGGGAATTGTGAGTTTTAAGTCCCAGTCCCGGTTAGTCACCTGTCGCAGCGTCCTCACCAGTGGGTTTACATAACGCGCCTCTACCCAATCTTTGGTGAATTCATTGGGAAACTCGACATAGAGTGTATTATTCTCTAGCCCAACCGGACGGCTGTTTTTCAGCCAGGCATCAAAGGAACGCTCTGGCAGATCAGCGGCCATAAGCTGCAACACCTCGTCCCACACTAGACTTAACTGATTGAGTTGTTCCATATCGTAACCCCCCGATACTTGTAACACATCAATTCTTGATTTATCCACAGTATCCTGCTTTCCCTTGTGCCAAAACACACAAAGAGCCCACATGTTATCCACAGAAAATGTGGAAGAAAGAATAAGTCTTATTCTACAATACAGATGTTTATCCACAAACTCAACAGCTTATCCACAAAAACGCGAAAACCCAGTTAAAAATTGGTGTTTGTGGATAAATGCGAACTTCTCCCCAAAATTATCCCCAGTTTGATCACAAGTTACTTACGCAAAGAAGATAAAATTGTCTAAACAATTGATTTTTCCTGTTCAAGGCGGGTCGCGAAACTTATCCACAGTGGAAAATCCGGGTGTTATCCCCAACTTATGCACAGGTTGTGGATAAAAAACAGGCTTAACATGGGCAGATCGGTTGGGGGAACGTCTGTTTAGATCAGTTATCCACAGAGTTGGGGATGTTTTGCTGTGGATTGTGTGCAAAAGATAGCACCAGTTTATGGCTTTGTGGTTTACTGTTTTAGGTTGAATCTTTTTGTTTCTTGGAAGATTAGAGAAGCGACGGATGCTGAAGCTTCACCTGCTTGGTTGAGCGGCATCAAACTGAGGGAAAATGGTACTCAATCGATTGGTATTGACACAGATTTGCAAAGTACGATATAATCGCTTTGAATGTCGTTTGCTTTGTTGTGAAAGGGGGAACACTTGTGAAGAGGACATTTCAACCTAAGAATCGTAGAAGAAAACGCCTGCATGGCTTTCGCGCAAGAATGAAGACTACCGCTGGTCGCAGGGTTTTAGCCCGCAGACGAGCAAAGGGACGCAAGACTCTCTCTGCTTAGTTAGTCGTGCCTGGACGCTCAGGAGGTTTTGATGTGGAGCGTTTGAAAAGTCCCCGAGAGTTTAGCAGCGTCTATAAGCAGGGGAAACCTAACTTTGGAAAATACGTGGTAGTGTCTGTCCTGCCCACCGACAGAAGTTCGGCCCGGGTAGGTTTTGCGGTAGGCAAAAAAGTTGGCAAAGCGGTGACTCGCAATAAGATCAAAAGAAGACTCAGGGCAATTATGCAAGATCACTCTCAGAGCATTTCCCCTGGGTTTGATGTGATTGTAGGAGCTAAACAAAAGTCGGTCACCGCTAGTTTCACAGAATTGGAAAAAGACTTGTGCCGGGTGTTAAAGAACTCTGGTATCTTGACCTCTGGCCTGAATGAGTCCACCGGGGTTGGCGAAGAGCATGCTTAAGGTGGCGCTCTTTTTGATTAGGGGGTATCAAAGGTTTAT
>JAAYOM010000048.1 GCA_012520315.1 Bacillota bacterium
AAATAGTGTCAGTTGGGCTCCCTGGGAAAAGTTGCTCACAGTAACGCCTAAGAGTCTGACTGGTTGGAGCTTAATTTGTTCCAAAAGGTGTAAAGCTTCTCTAAAAATGGTATCATCATCATTGAAGGAATGATTCAGAGTATGGGATCGGGTGATAGTTCGAAAGTCATAAAATCGAACTTTAATGGATACGGTGCGCGCGTAGAATCCTTGTCGGCGAAGGCGCCAGCCTACTTTCTCAACCATCTGGGCAAGCTGACGGCGTAAAAAGGCGGTGCTTTCCTGATCTTCATCGAAGGTGATTTCATGGCCGATGGATTGTGCCTGGGTTTCTGGGACAACAGGGCGATCATCTATTCCCCGGGAGAGATAGTAGACTTGCGCCCCCAGGGCGGAACCTACTTTTTCTTGCAGCCATTCTAAGGAGTGGGGCAGAACATCTCGGACATAGCGCAAGTTGAGTTGGTGCAAAAGAGCCTCAGATTTCTTTCCCACACCCCATAACTTTCCCACAGGCAGATCATGGAGAAAGCCTTGAACTTCTTGGGGATGAAGGATAAAGAGACCATCAGGCTTTCGCCAGTCTGAGGCCAGCTTCGCCAGAAATTTGTTTGGCGCTACACCCACAGAAGCGGTAATACCTGTCTTAGATCTGATGCGCGCTTTAAGAGTCCGACCCATTTCCTCCAAGTCAGAGTAGAAGTGCTCGCAGCCTGTCATGTCCAAGAACGCTTCATCAATGGAAAGGGGTTCCACAACTGGCGAAAACTCAGGGAATATTGCGTGGATCTGATGGGAGACCTCCCTGTAGCGGGCCATGCGCCCCGGGATAAAGATACCGTCTGGGCAGAGCATGACTGCCTTGGAAATGGGCATGGCGCTGCGCACCCCAAATTTGCGCGCTTCATACGAGGCTGTAGAAACTACGCCCCTTGGCGAGTCCTTATGACCTCCAATGATCAAAGGCTTCCCGGTGTATTCCGGATGATCGAGAACTTCCACGGCAGCAAAGAACGCATCCATATCAACATGCATAATTGTACGCATGATCAATTCCTCCCTTGATCTGGTTTCCAGATCGAGCCTGAGATTCCTGCGAGAATAGGGGTGAACTATGTCAATGGAAACCTTGAGACAAAATGCTTATTTAGTGGCGTTGCAACAAAGCTTCCAGCGAGATTGGGAAGTAGAAGAAAACTTGGCAGAGTTAAAGGAACTGGCCCAAGATGCAGGTTTACACGTAGTGGACACATTTGTCCAGAAACGGAGCTATCCTGATCCAGGGACTTTTATCGGCAAGGGCAAGGCTCTAGAACTCGCCGATATTGTGGACGAAGACGACTTGGTGATCTTCGACGATGAGCTCACACCGGCCCAACAGGGTAATCTTTCGGATTTAATAGATGCACCCGTCATTGATCGTACACAGCTTATTTTAGATATCTTCGCCCAACGGGCCCAAAGTAACGAGGGTAAGATTCAGGTGGAACTAGCCCAGCTCAACTACTTGCTGCCCCGTCTAATGGGTAAAGGTAAGGCCCTCTCCCGCCTAGGTGGAGGAATTGGTACGAGGGGACCTGGTGAAACCAAACTGGAGACAGACCGGCGCAGGATCAGAAAAAGGATTTCCGATCTTAAAAAGGAGCTCGATAAGATCCGACAAACCAGGGGTCTGCAACGGGAAGGGAGGGTACACACTGCCGCACCCCACGTAGCCCTGGTTGGCTATACCAATGCTGGAAAATCTACTTTGCTGAAAGCCTTAACAGGCTCTGAAGTTTTTGTAGCGGATCAACTCTTTGCCACCCTGGACCCTACTATTAGACGGTGGGATCTTAAAAGCGGGCGCTGGGTCTATCTCAGTGATACAGTGGGCTTTATTCGTAAACTCCCCCATACCCTTGTGGCGGCATTTCAAGCGACCCTTGAAGAAGTTGTGTATGCAGATTTGCTGCTTCATGTGATCGATGCCAGCCACCCCCAGTCCCTGGAGCAAAAGGAGGCCGTGGAAGAGGTACTGAAAGAAATTGGTGCCACCGCCCCGGTGATTTCAGTGTATAATAAAATTGATTTGGTGGCACACCCAATCGAGGTACGAGGTCCGGAACAGGCGATTTCTGCCAGAACCGAAATGGGCTTGGATAAGCTGGTAGATGCTGTAGACAGCTTTTTTGCGGAGAACTATACAGTCAGGCAGTATCTCTTCCCCTATGATAAACTGGGCGAGGCAAGTCATTTGCGCACTAACGCCCATGTTCTCAGTGAGGAATTTGTGCCTGAAGGAGTAATAATCAAAGCTGAAGTGGACAATAGAACAGCGAACATGCTCCGTTCTTTTGAGAGCTAAAAAAGGCAGGATTTCCCCCAAGCTTTAGAGAAACCTAGCTTGTTATAAAGTGATTGAGGTGAGATCATGCCAATTCGTGAAGCGTCCTGGCTCGAAGTTATCGTTGGATCAATGTTCTCGGGCAAATCCGAGGAGCTGATTAGGAGAGTTAAGCGGGCGGCCATTGCCAAGCAAAATGTGCTCGTGTTTAAGCCAGCCCTGGATCATCGTTATGGGAAGGAAAGAGTTGCTGCCCACAATGGATTGCATATAGACTGTATACCTGTGCGTGAGCCTGTTGAGATCTTAAGTCGGGTGGATGATACTATAGATGTTGTGGCCATTGATGAAGTTCAATTTTTCGGCCCCGATGTTGTACCTGTCTGCCAACTGCTGGTCAGAGCAGGAAAACGTGTAATTACCGCAGGTCTAGATCAAGACTTCAGGGGCGAACCATTTGGTTCTGTCCCGGTCTTAATGGCTTTAGCTGAACAGGTGACAAAACTCAATGCTATTTGTGTCGTCTGCGGCAGGGCTGCCAGCCGTACCCAGCGGCTGATTGACGGTAAACCGGCTAAATATGATGATCCGATTATTCTGATTGGAGCAACGGAAAACTACGAAGCCCGCTGCAGCCGTTGCCACCAGGTACCTGGAGCACCGGAACTGCAAATAGGGGTGTAGCCTATGGCACGCAAATCGGGCACTGTTTTCTATATTATGGTTATGCGGTCTATTGTAGTTGGGGTAGCTTACTACGTAGTCCGTGACATCCCAGGCTTAACTTCTTCGTTTGTTTCAATATTTGTAGGATTCTTGGCCTTTGATATGATCGTGGCCATGCCGAAATTCTCCGTCCGTTTACGTCATTGGCGCGATCTAGTCCTTCTGCTTTTGCCGCGGATCAGTGGAACCGCACTTAGTCTGGCCGGGGGTTTGGCCTTAGGCGTACTCTTCGGCAGCCTGACTAAAGTGGGAGTGCCGGTTTTAGCGGCTGCAGTCTTTGCTATGGGGCTTTCTTACAGTTTTTCTTCGAACATTAAAGGAAGCATTTCCAGTTATGTGGGTATGATTTCTGCTGTAGACATGTTTGATCGCGTCGTGCGTTTAGACTACTTTACTGAATACTGGCTTCAGGACTTGGCGGGGCCTGCGGGAAATCTGATTTACAGCACTTTTTTGGCCCTTTTGATCGGTTGGCTGGTGGGAATATTAATTGGCAGTTTTACCAGGCTCTTTTTGCCCCGCGGCTATCGATCGGTAAAAAGCAGTGCCTACGAACAGCCCTTGTGGATGCGTTCCTTTAGGGATGTCTTGCACTTGGGCGATGACACAGTGCTCTTACAGATTGAGCTTAGCGAAGATTCCGCTTTAGCCTACCACAATCTGGCGGAAACTGGCTTGAGCAAGGATCTAGGGGTGCAAGTGCTTTCTATTATTCGTTCTCCAGAAGAGATCATCTCGCCCAGGGGTGCTGATGTGCTTTTACCCCTTGATCAGTTGGTAGTAATCGTGCCAGCCAGCCAAGTTCAGAATTTAATCTCCTTAATGAAAGGACGCGTGTTAGATGGGCAAGTTTAACTATGGAGGCCAAGCGGTTATCGAAGGCGTCATGATGCGTGGGCAGTATCATGCTGCCGTTGCGGTGCGCAAGGCAGATCAGTCCATTACTGTTTTAGAAGAAGATTTAAGACCTTGGTCCGATCGCTTTCCCATACTCAAGAAGCCTATTTTACGGGGCTCAGTGGCATTGGTTGAAAGTCTGATTATGGGGCTGAGGAGCCTCAATTATTCTGCCAGCCAGTTTGGGGAAGCAGAGGAGCAGCTGACAACGAAGGAGCTAGTGTTGACTATGGCCTTTGCCCTGGTGTTGACTGTAGCCCTCTTTATTGTCTTGCCCGCCTTTTTGCTCCGTTTTGTCCAGAGCTATATCTCCTCCAATATTGTGGTGAATTTGGTGGAAGGTGTGATCAAGACATCCATCTTCGTTCTCTATATTGCAGCCATTGCTTGGATGGAAGATATAAAAAGGGTGTTCGCCTACCATGGAGCAGAACACAAAACCATAAACTGCTATGAGGCCGGCGAGGAACTGACGGTAGAAAACGTTCGAAAACACAGCAGGATTCACGCCCGCTGCGGTACTAATTTTCTGTTGATTGTTCTGTTTACCAGTGTCTTTGTGTTTTCATTCTTTGGGCGTCCACCCTTTTTGCAGAGAATCCTGATTCACCTAGCAATTATGCCGCTGGTGGCGGGGCTGTCCTATGAGCTGATCCGCAAAGCGGGACAAAAGGACTGCCATCCCATTTTTAAGTGGCTGGCAAAACCGGGTATGCTTCTGCAGAACCTTACTACAATTGAACCCGATGAGACAATGATTGAAGTGGCTATCAAAGCCCTTAAGGCGGTGGTGGATAAGGATGCCTCACATCCTGAGGCTCGGAAGGTGATTCCCCTTCCATCATCGGATCCAAGTGCCTAAAGGAGTAGGAGGCAATTATGCTAGATAAATTACAAGCTTTAGAAGAAAAGTATGAGGAATTGACCCGCGAGATGAGTGATCCGGATATTTTCAATGATCCTCAAGCCTATAATAAATTGGCCAAAGCCCATGCCGATCTAGGTGAAGTAGTGGGCAAGTACCGGGAGTATCGCCAGGTGCTGCAGGATTTAGAAGATGCGGAGACGATGTTAGAGGAACCCCAGGACGAAGACTTCGCCGCCATGCTGGACGAGGAGATCGAGCGGCTGGAGAAAACTGAGGAAAGGCTGAAGGGAGAGCTGCAGCTGCTCCTGCTGCCTAAAGACCCTAACGATGACAAGAACGTAATTGTGGAAATCAGGGCTGGAACTGGCGGCGACGAAGCGGCCCTGTTTGCAGGCACCCTCTTTAGGATGTATTCGCGCTACGCAGAAGCTCAGCGCTGGAAAGTCGATATGCTCAGCAGCAATGCCACCGAGCTGGGAGGCTTTAAAGAAGTAATCTTTGTGATTGAAGGCCAAGGGGCCTTTTCCCGCCTTAAGTTTGAAAGCGGAGTGCACAGGGTGCAGCGCATCCCTACTACAGAAACTGGCGGGCGCATTCATACCTCCACAGCCACTGTGGCAGTTCTGCCTGAAGCCGAGGAAGTAGAACTGCACATTGATCCTAACGACCTCAAAATTGATGTCTACCGTTCTTCGGGACCAGGTGGCCAAAGCGTTAACACCACTGACTCCGCTGTCCGGGTTACGCACCTTCCCACAGGGCTGGTTGTAGCTTGCCAGGATGAAAAATCGCAGCACAAGAACAAAGACAAAGCATTGAAAATTCTCAGGGCCAGGCTCTATGATCAGCTGCAGGAAGAGGCTGAGCGGGAACAGGCTGCTGTTCGCCGCAGCCAGGTAGGCACAGGAGATCGCAGCGAACGGATTCGCACCTATAACTTCCCCCAAGGCAGGGTTACAGATCACCGCATCAATCTTACCTTGTACAAACTGGACTTAGTTGTAGACGGCGACTTAGATGAAATTATCGATGGGCTGATCACAGCAGATCAGGTGGAAAGATTAAAGGAGACCGTTGACGTTCACCATGACTAAGCAGCATACCATTGGAGAGTTAATCAGTCTAAGTGCAGGCTATTTGGAAAGCAAGGGCTGCAATTCGGCGCGCCTAGATGCCGAGCTCCTGCTTGGGCATGTCCTGGGAGTCGATCGCTTAGATCTCTACCTGAATTATGATAAGCCGCTCAACAGTCGGGAAGTAGATGAGTATCGTAAGTACATCGGACGCCGAGGCCAGAGAATTCCGGTAGCATATCTCACGGGGAGCCGGGAGTTTTATTCGCTGCCGGTTCAGGTTGACGAAAATGTTCTTATTCCCCGGCCAGAAACGGAGTTTGTGGTGGACAAGACTCTAGAATTTTTAGAAGCAGGTCAGCTGGCGAACATCCTTGAGCTAGGTACGGGGAGTGGGGCGATTGCCCTGGCCCTGGCCTGTCAGGATCCGCTCTTTAGGATTACGGCCGTGGATATTTCCCCGGCTGCCCTTAAGGTGGCCGAGGCCAACGCCAAACGCCTTGGAGTAGATGGCCAAGTGCGCTTCGTCCAGAGTGATCTTTTTGAAAAAGTGACCGGTTTATATTCAGTTATTTGCTCTAATCCCCCCTACATCAAAAGAGAAGAACTGGAGCTGCTGCCGCCAGAGGTGGGGGTTGAACCAGCTCTAGCCCTCGATGGAGGACCCGACGGACTTGAATTTTATCGCCGCATTTTAGGCCAGGCCGCTTCGTTTTTGGAGCAACCTGGTTTTGTCGTGTTAGAAATCGGCTGGGATCAAGGTTCTCAAGTGCGCTCTATTGGGGAAGAAGCCGGTTTTACCTGGCTGGAAACAGTCAAGGATTACGCCGGTCAGGATCGGGTGGTGGTCTTTAGGTGGGCATGATGGAAACCCGCATATTATTGCCAAAACAGATTGAAGAGGCGGCAGCCCTGCTCAAACAGGGAGAGGTTGTTGCCTTTCCTACAGAAACTGTGTACGGTTTGGGTGCTAATGCCCTTGACACCCGGGCGGTAGAGGCTATTTTTCAGGCTAAGGGCCGGCCCCAGGACAATCCTCTCATTGTACATATTGGTGCCCAGAGTCAAGTGCAGGAACTGGTCAGGGAGATTCCTCCCGCGGCCAAACTTCTAATGGAAAGATTCTGGCCCGGGCCTTTGACCTTAGTGCTTAAAAAGGGCGGTCTGATTCCGGCCGTTGTCACTGCCGGTTTGGATACGGTGGCGGTGAGGATGCCCGATCACCCTGTTGCGCTTGAACTTCTGAAAAGCACAGGATTTCCCTTGGCTGCTCCCAGTGCGAACATTTCAGGCCGGCCGAGCCCAACTAGGGCTGAGCACGTCTTCGCCGACTTGAAAGGGAAAATCCCTGCTGTTTTAGATGGGGGAGAAACGGGCTGGGGCGTAGAATCAACGGTTCTGGACTGCACCGTATCGCCATTTCGCTTGCTCAGGCCGGGTGGCGTCACATTGGAAGAATTGCGTACTTTAGTCCCTGTGCAGTACGGCACATCTGCCGGTGAACCTGCAGGTGAGCAAATCCCTCGCTCACCTGGTATGAAGTATCGGCATTATGCACCTGAAGCTCTTGTAATTCTCGTCACCGGAAGCGGGGCTGCGGCAAAAATTCAGGAACTTAGCGAACCCTATTTAAGTAGGGGCGAAGGTGTCGGGGTAATGACGTGGAATGAACGGGCCTATCTCTATCCAGATTTGACCATTTTGCCCATGGGTCCCTTGGGCGATCTGGAGGCTCTGGCACGCAGCCTTTATCATTTATTGCGGGAAGCAGATTTACTGGGGCTGAAAGTCCTGTTTATCGAAGGCGTAGCAGAAGATAAGCTGGGCCTAGCCATCATGAACCGCTTGCGTAAAGCAGCCAACAATCGGGAAATAAGTACTTAGAGCAGAAGGAGGAGCTATGACAAAGTCAGTTTTGTTTGTTTGTACCGGCAACACTTGTCGGAGTTTTATGGCAGAATATCTGATGCGCCATTACGCGAACAAAAGGGGACTCGCGCTTGATATCGCTTCAGCGGGGCTGGCGGCTTTTCCCGGCGATACAGCGACCGAGAATGCCCTGCAAGCATTGGAAGAAGTTGGCATTGACGGGACAATGCATCGGTCGCGCAAAGTACAGCCACATCTCCTGGAACAATATGATCTGATTCTGGCCATGACTCCAGGTCATAAGAGCCAACTTGTCAAATTAGTTCCAGAGCTGGCCGGAAGGATTTTTCTGCTCAAAGAGTTTGCAGAAAGAGCAGACCTAGAGAAGGATCCTGATGATTCTGTAGAGAAGGATTACGGGATAAGCGATCCCTTTGGCCAGTCCTTGGATGTGTATCGTCAATCCCGCGCAGAAATTGACTTGGCAGTGCAAGGTATAGTAGAGTATTTTCTTGAAGGGGGCGATAATGTGAAGATAGCAATAGGCTCGGATCATGGTGGATTCACGGCAAAACAGGCGATCTTAGAACACCTGAAGGAGCAAGGTTTTGAACTTGAAGATTTCGGAACCCACTCTGAGGAGTCCTGTGACTATCCCGATATTGCTCACGAAGTGGCAAGAGCTGTGGCCGCAGGTCAATATGATTTGGGCATTCTGATTTGTGGTACAGGCATTGGTATGGCTATTGCGGCCAATAAAGTGCCTGGCATTAGGGCGTCTCTCTGCTGTGACAGCTATTCAGCGCGCATGACGCGCAGCCATAATGACAGCAATATTCTGTGTCTTGGCGGCAGAGTAACCGGCCTGGGAGTTATGCTTGACATTGTAGACGCTTATGTTAAGGAGAGTTTTTCCGGCGGACGGCATCAGAGACGTGTCGACAAAATCGAAAGAGTGCAGTAAGTGCAACGTAAATGAGGAGATGATGAGTTGAGCACCGTACACGTAGTTTCCCACCCATTGGTGCAGCACAAATTAACTATGATTCGTGATCAAGAAACTGGGCCAAAAGATTTCCGAGACTTAGTCGAAGAAGTCTCTGTGTTACTGGCCTATGAAGTGACAAGAGACCTACCATTAGAGGAATGTGAAGTGGAAACTCCAATGGGCAAGATGGCCGGTCGTGTCATAGCTGGCAGAAAAATCGGGGTTGTACCTATTCTGCGAGCAGGGCTAGGCATGGTCAACGGTGTACTCAGCCTGATTCCCACCGCGAAAGTGGGCCACATTGGTCTTTACCGCGATCCAGAAACCCTTCTGCCTGTAGAGTATTACTGTAAGCTGCCCACTGATGTGCAGGAACGGCAGATCATTGTACTGGACCCGATGCTGGCAACCGGCGGTTCTGCAGCAGCAGCCATTACTTACTTGAAAGAGCGGGGCGTAAGTTCTATTAAGCTGATGTGCCTGCTGGCTGCACCAGAAGGGATTGAACTGATGCAAAGGGAACACCCTGATGTGGATATCTTTACAGCAGCCATTGATGAGAAGTTAAATTCCCACGGTTATATCATCCCAGGCTTGGGCGACGCTGGAGACCGCCTGTTTGGTACGAAGTAGGTGATTGCATGACCCGCCCCTCTTGGGAAAGGTATTTTATGGAGATTGCTGAACTGGTCAGCAGTCGTTCCACCTGCCTAAGGAGACAGGTAGGTGCTGTACTGGTTCGTGACAAACATATTATTGCTACAGGATACAATGGGGCTCCCAGGGGAGTGGCACATTGCATGGAAGTGGGCTGCCTCCGTGAAAAACTGGGCATTCCTTCAGGCGAGCGGCATGAGATGTGCCGGGGAACCCATGCTGAGCAAAATGCCATTATCCAGGCAGCTCTGCATGGTGTGTCCACTGCCGGCGCAACTTTGTACTGTACGCACCAGCCTTGTATTCTGTGTGCTAAAATGTTGATCAATGCAGGTGTAGAAAAGGTAGTCTTTCAAGGCGATTATCCCGATGGACTGGCTGTAGAGCTAATCAATGAGGCTAATCTAGAGATGGTAGTCTGGAACCAGGGGGAGGAGTAGCCATGAACGTTGCCCAGTTCTTTGTAGTCTTTGCAATCGCAGTGTCTGTTACCGCAGTCTTAACGCCTGTAGCTCGGCGCTTTGCTTTGAGGACGGGTTTAGTTGATGTGCCAAATCCCCGCAGGATTAATAAGGTACCCATGCCTACCGGCGGAGGCTTGGCTATTTTTGGCGGTTTACTGGCGGCCTCT
Source organism: Bacillota bacterium (assembly GCA_012520315.1). Taxonomy (GTDB): domain Bacteria; phylum Bacillota; class Limnochordia; order Darwinibacteriales; family Darwinibacteriaceae; genus UBA5420. Next base: position 10,036 of record JAAYOM010000048.1, read on the forward strand.
GTAGTTGCGGACATTCCCCATTTTAAAGTTACAATTCTGACTGCTTTTCTGATCATGCTGTTGGGGCTCTTCGATGATCGCTTTGAATTATCTGCAGGCCTCAAGTTTGCCGGGCAGTTTGCTGCCGTTTTGATTTATGTTGTCTGGGGGCCACGCATAGAGTTTATGAGCAATCCCTTCGGAGAAATGCTCTACCTGGGCAAGCTCTCTATTCCCTTGACCATGCTCTGGGTGTTGACCCTGATTAATATCATGAACTTCATCGACGGCATTGACGGTCTAACTACCGGCATTACCCTAATTAGCGCGGTGGCTTTAACCACCTTGGCCCTGACTTTAGGCCGCTACGATGCAGCCCTCTTGGCGATGATTGTGGTAGGGGTATCTCTGGGCTTTTTACCCTACAACTTTAATCCTGCCCGGGTGTATCTAGGTGATGGCGGGGCGATGCTTTTAGGCTTCTTATTAGCGGCGGTTTCTACAGAAGGTGCCCTTAAAGGGGCTGCGACCATCGGTATTTCAGTTCCCATCTTGATCTTAGTAGTTCCGGTCACAGACCTGGTCTGTGCGGTGGTTAGGCGTGCTCAAAAGGGAGTTCCTTTTTATCAAGCTGACCGTTCTCATTTTCATCATCGGCTCCTTGATTTAGGCTTTTCCCAGCGTCAAGTGGCTTATGTTGCTTATCTGATCACGGGGTTTTCAGCTGCAATGGCCATCCTAACCGCACATATGACCCGGGCCGCCTGGATTGTGGCACTCGCTTTAGGGCTGCTGTTTATGTACGGGTCGATGCGGGTTGGCATGATCAAGCCCTGGCAAGGATGGCGCAAGGAGGACACCAAGGATGTTTAAACTGGCGGTGGTTTTTGGCACCAGGCCCGAAGCCATTAAGATGGCTCCGCTTGTGCAGGCTTGTCAGGCTGTAGAAAGCTGGGATGTCAGGATCATCTGCACAGGGCAGCACCGAGAAATGGTGGATCAGGTCTTAGAACTTTTTGAACTCCAGGCAGATTATGACTTAAATATTATGAGCCATGGGCAGACTCTGAGTGATATTTCCCGGCGCACGCTGAAAGGTATGGAGGCAGTATTTGCAGATTGGCTCCCCGATTTGGTCTTGGTCCATGGGGATACCAGTACGGCCTTTGCAGCAGCTTTGGCCAGTTTTTATGCGAAAATTCCAGTAGGTCATGTGGAAGCAGGGCTCCGCACAGAGTCAATTCGCAATCCTTTTCCAGAAGAGGCCAATCGGCGTTTAATTGATGTTCTAGCTACCTGGTATTTTGCCCCGACCGAGCAGTCGGCCTTGAACCTAAAGCGGGAAGGCATTGATTCAAGTCGCATTTTTGTCACGGGCAACACAGTAATTGATGCTCTTTTGTCTGTGGTAAAAAGTGACTATCAGTTCAAGCAGCGCGAGCTGCAAAATCTTGATTTTGAAAAGCCCACCTTAGTTGTCACTGCCCATCGCAGGGAAAACTGGGGGGAACCTCTCAAGGATATCTGTGAGGCCCTTGTGGAAATAAGCAGGATAGAGGGGCTGCAGATTGTAGTGGCTATGCACCGCAATCCTAACATTCAGCGTGTGATGAAAGGTATTCTGGGGGACAGTCCGAATATAGCCTTAGTTGACGCACCGGACTATCTAGAGTTTGCCAATCTCTTGGCTAGATGTACATTGCTTTTGACAGACTCGGGCGGGCTGCAGGAAGAGGCACCTGCCTTACATAAACCGGTTTTAGTGATGCGTGAAGTTACCGAACGCCCAGAGGCTGTGCAGGCAGGGACGGTAAAGTTAGTTGGATCGAAAAAGCAGAATATTGTGGATGCGGTCCGAGAACTGCTTACTGATCCTGATCTCTATGCAAGAATGTCAAGTGCGCCTAACCCGTACGGCCATGGGCAGGCAGCAGAGACGATCTGCAAAATACTGCAAGAGAAATACAAGTAATTGGGGGTATCGCAATGGCAATGAGGCCGGATGAAATCGTAGCTGTCTTGAGGCGGCAAATTGAAGCGTTTGAATCTACCCTTGAGGTAGAAGACCTAGGTTCCGTCCTAATGGTTGGAGATGGAATTGCCCGTGTATATGGATTGGAAAAGGCGCTTGCCGGAGAACTTCTCGAGTTTCCAGGCGGCGTCTTTGGTATGGTATTGAACCTTGAGCAGGACAATATCGGTGTTGTTATCTTAGGACCTTATGAACACATCAAGGAAGGCGATCCGGTAAAACGGACCGGGAATGTTGTGCAGGTTCCGGTGGGCGAAGCGTTAATCGGCCGGATTGTTAACCCCTTAGGGCAGCCCATTGACGGCAAGGGTCCAATCAAGTCCGCTACGACTCGGCCCATTGAGGCGCAGGCTCCGGGGGTCGTTGACAGAGTTAGCGTGCATGAGCCGCTCCAAACAGGTCTCAAGTCTATCGACTCCCTGGTTCCGATTGGACGGGGCCAAAGGGAACTGATCATTGGCGATAGGCAGACCGGCAAAACTGCCATTGCCGTAGATACTATTTTGAATCAGAAGGATCAGGATGTCATTTGCATTTATGTCGCCATCGGCCAAAAGGCATCGACTGTTGCCGGTGTAGTTGAGACCTTCGCTAAGCATGGGGCTTTAGATTATACTATCGTGGTTTCCGCCACAGCGAGCGAACCTTCTCCCTTGCTGTACATTGCGCCTTATGCAGGGGTAGCGATGGCAGAGGAGTTTATGTACGCTGGCAAAGATGTCCTCATCGTTTATGATGACCTATCTAAACATGCCACCGCTTATCGGGAGATGTCTTTGCTCCTGCGCAGACCGCCAGGGCGGGAAGCTTTCCCGGGGGATGTCTTTTACATACATTCCCGTCTGCTTGAGCGGGCAGCTAAACTCAATGACGAACTGGGCGGAGGTTCAATTACAGCGCTGCCGATTATTGAAACTCAGGCCGGAGATATCTCTGCCTATATCCCCACAAACGTGATCTCTATTACAGATGGACAGATCTTTTTGGAGTCAGATTTGTTTTACGCGGGAATTCGTCCAGCAATTAGCGTGGGTCGTTCTGTTTCCCGGGTTGGCGGTTCTGCCCAGGTCAAGATGATGCGCCAGGTGGCGGGTTCGCTTCGCCTGGACCTCTCACAGTATAGAGAATTGGCCGCCTTTGCCCAGTTTGGAGCTGATTTAGACCGGCAAACCCAGGCACGCATCGGCAGAGGTGAACGGATCTACGAGGTATTAAAACAAGAGCAGGCAAAACCCATGCCCGTAGAGGAGCAGGCCGTTTCCCTCTATGTAGCAATTAACGGATACTTGGACAGCATTGCAGTAAATGATATAGTCCGCTTCGAGAGGGAGTTTCTAGATTTTCTCCGTAAAGAGCATCAGGAAGTCCTCCAAGAACTGAGGGACACAAGAGAGCTTTCGGAAGAAATCGAAACCAGGTTGAAAAAGCTGATTGTGGAGTTTAAGAAAGACTTCGTTAGTTAGGGGGGCTGAAGATGGCACAATCGAGCCGCGACATTAAACGGCGGATTTCCAGCATCTCAAAAACCCAGCAAATCACTAAGGCCATGGAGATGATTGCAGCCTCCAAACTGCGCAGCGCTCAAGAAACGGTGATCAGCACCCGTCCCTATTATGAACGCTTAACAAGTTCCCTGGGAACAGCCTTGAGGGCAGCTGAACAGGCAGGTGAGGACATGCCGGCAATCATTCGAGACAGGGCAGGAGACTCCCATTGCTTGCTTGTTTTCGCTGCAGATCGCGGTTTAGCAGGAGGTTACAACGCTGCCATTATCCGGCAGGCTGAGGCATTTCTCAAGGAGTATCCAGATACAGAAATGGTGATGGTGGGCCGCAAAGTCCGGGATCATTTCCGCCGGCGGAATCGAACCGCCTTGGCTGAGTTTGTAGGGATTGGCGATACAGCCAATCTAAGGGTAGCCCAAGACATAGGGCATGTGATCTTTGACTTTTTTGTCCATGGGCTTTTTGACAATGTGACCATTTTGTACACTGAGTTTATCAACACTGTGACACATCGGGTTAAACTGCGCCCTGTCTTGCCCTTACCGGAGCAAATAAAGGAGACCAAGGGTGATGGACCGGAACCCTTGTATGTATATGAGCCCTCTATAAATGGGGTGCTGGAGACTTTGATTCCCCTATATGTAGATGCCGCAGTGTACCAGGCTCTAACTGAGGCGAAGGCCAGTGAGCTAGGGGCACGAATGAATGCCATGCGCAATGCTACCGATAATGCTGGGGAGCTGATTCAAGAGTTGACCATTAGCTATAACAGAGCACGGCAAGCTCAGATTACAAAGGAAATTGCGGAAATCGTGGGCGGTGCAGATGCATTGGAATCGTAGAACTGTGAGGGGGTATATTGATGAGCACGGATGTTAACAAAGGAAGAGTTGTCCAAGTTATTGGACCTGTTGTTGATATTGAATTCGAGCCCGAGCAGCTGCCTGACCTGCTCACGGCGATCCAAATTAAAGGTGAAGTAGAAGGCACGGCCATTGATTTGACACTTGAGGCAGCCCAGCACCTAGGGAACAATATTGTGCGTTGCATCGCTATGGCTTCTACCGACGGACTGCAGCGAGGCATGGAGGCAATCGACACTGGCGGACCAATTGCGGTTCCAGTCGGTCCCGAAACCCTAGGCCGCCTGTTTAACGTCCTCGGGGAGCCCATTGACGGCAAGGAGCCTGCCCAGACCAAGGAAAAATGGCCCATTCACCGTCCTGCACCAAAGGTTGATGAGGTGGAGCCCTCCAGCACTATGCTGGAAACAGGGATCAAGGTAGTAGATCTTCTTGCTCCCTACGCCCGGGGCGGTAAGATTGGCCTTTTCGGCGGCGCAGGTGTGGGTAAGACCATTTTGATTATGGAACTGATCCGCAACATTGCCCAGGAACATGGCGGCTACTCGGTCTTTGCCGGTGTGGGCGAGCGTACTAGGGAAGGTAATGACCTATACTATGAGATGCAGGAATCTGGTGTTATTGACAAAACAGCTATGGTTTTCGGCCAGATGAACGAACCTCCAGGCGCACGTTTGCGGGTTGGGTTAACCGGCCTTACTCTCGCTGAGTATTTTAGAGACGTGGAGAAACAAGACGTACTTTTGTTTATCGATAACATCTTCCGTTTTACCCAAGCAGGTTCAGAAGTATCTGCCCTTTTGGGACGCATGCCGTCTGCAGCGGGTTATCAGCCTACTCTGGCAACCGAGATGGGTCAGCTGCAAGAGCGGATTACAACGACTAAGCATGGCTCCATTACTTCCATTCAGGCAATTTATGTACCTGCAGATGACTACACTGACCCGGCACCGGCCACAACCTTTGCGCATTTGGATGCCACTACCAACCTGGAGAGGCGGATCTCAGAAAAGGGAATCTATCCTGCTGTGGATCCTTTGGCTTCAACATCCAGAATTTTGGCTCCGGAGATTGTTGGCGATGAGCATTACAATGTGGCCCGGGGCGTGCAGCAAGTACTGCAGCGGTACAGCGAGCTCCAGGATATTATCGCTATTTTAGGCATGGATGAACTCTCAGAGGAAGACCAAATCACAGTGGCCAGAGCCCGCAGACTGGAGAGATTTATGTCCCAGCCTATGTTTGTGGCTGAGGCTTTCACGGGAATTCCAGGAAAATTCGTGACAGTCAAAGAGACGGTGCGGGGCTTCAAGGAAATCCTGGAAGGCAAACACGACCAGTTGCCTGAAAACGCCTTCTTTATGGTGGGCACCATTGATGAGGCGGTGGCTAAGGGGCAGGCCCTGTTAGAGGAGAATGCTTAATGGCTGCCTTCACCTTAGAAGTTGTGACGCAAGAACGAACTGTAGTCATGACGGAAGTAGAGTACGCGCTCCTGCCTGGCGTAGACGGAAGCTTTGGAGTGCTCAGCGGTCATCAGCCTATTATGGCTTCCCTTGACCTTGGCGTGCTTGAATTTGGCCCCCTCCATGGCAAGCGCCGGAAGATAGCCCTTGGCGGCGGTTTTATGGAAATGCACGGCAGCAGGCTTACTGTAATGGCTCATACTGCTGAGCTGTCTGAGGAAATCGATGTGCTCCGGGCTAGACAGGCGAAGCAACGGGCAGAAGAGAGGCTCGCGGATCGGGATGGCGATCTGGACATCGCCCGGGCACAAATTGCCCTGCAAAAGGCGCTGCTTCGTTTGAAAGTGGCAAACGGCGACTAAAGTTATTCCCCCCTGATTTTTCAGGGGGGTTTTTGTATAGTACTTCCCTTCCCGGACATACTATCCCCAAGGCGGTGATAGTATGCGAGCATGGAGAAGTGTGAAAGACAAACTGAGACAAGCTTGGTACAGGCGGGACAAGCAAAGAATGTTGGTTTTTATCATGATCGGATTAGCGCTGCTTACTGGTATTGGCGTAGGCATGTATAGAGCCTGGACGCCGGAGGAACCGGTTGCTACAGCCCCGCAGCTGAATTGGGAAGAACTCGAGGCGGTTGTGGAAGAGAGGGTACAGCGTGTGATCGCTGACTTTTATCCCTGGGTGCTGGATGGCCCCATTCAGCTTGCCGCGGTGGAACCGCCGGCCAGTGTGCTGCCGGAGCCAACAGAGATGAGACCAGAGAAAGAAGGGGAACCAGAGCCTCAGCTGTCCTTTGAACATCTGATTTGGCCAGTTCAGGGCGAAGTAGCCACACCTTTTGGCTGGTATCGGCATCCGGTTTATGGGGATTGGCGATTTAACGCGGGTCTGGAGTTCAGCTCCGCCGACAGCCCGGTGCGAACTGTGCTCCCTGGTGAAGTTGTCGCAGTCAATTCCAACGGACTGGAGACAGAACTCATCATCGATCATGGCAGCGGCTGGCTTTCTACATACCGATCAGTAAGAGCCATTCAGGTGGGACCAGGCGACAAGGTCAAACAGAACCAAAATATTGCGCTTCCCGAAAGCACCGGCCTGGTCTTTTTTGGACTGACCCACAATGGAAAGCCAGTTAACCCTCAGGCGTTTCTCCATTAATGCTAAGCATATTCAAAGCCCCGCAGCATATAAATGTATAAAAAGTGCTAGGGGGAAGCGCAGATGAGAGACTATATCCGCAAGCGGGTGGTGGATGTAAGTTTATATATTGTGAAAACCAAAGCCACTGTACGACAGGCGGCTACCGTGTTTGGAGTGAGTAAGAGTACCATCCACAAGGATGTGACAGAGCGCTTGCCACGCATAAATAGAGAACTGGCTGAACAGGTGAAACAGGTGCTCGAGGTAAACAAGTCGGAACGGCATATTAGGGGCGGTGAGGCGACCAAGCGCAAGTATAGTGTGAAGGGTGCCACTCGAGCTTCTTAGAATACTAAATGAAAAAAGGATTTGCCTCCTCTGTGGCGAATTTTATTCCAGCGTGACAATGGGAAAGTCACGGATGCGTGTCGGAGGGGGCAATAGAATGTTCAGCAAGGATATTGGAATTGACTTAGGTACAGCTAACATACTGGTTCATGTGCGGGGCAAAGGTGTTGTTATCCATGAACCGTCGGTTGTGGCCATTGACGTAGATACTCAGAAAATATGTGCCATTGGCGAGGAAGCCCGGGCGATGATCGGCCGCACACCTGGCAATATTCGGGCTATTAAGCCGCTCAATGAAGGGGTTATTGCAGATTTTCAAATAACTGAAGAAATTCTCAAACACTTCATTCGCAAAGTTGCCGGACGAGGCTTTAGACCGCGGGTTATGGTTTGCGTTCCCTCTGGGATTACCACAGTTGAAAAACGGGCTGTGCTGGAAGCTGCGACGCTTTCCGGCGCCAAGGAAGTCTACCTGGTGACCGAGCCTATTGCGGCAGCTGTTGGCTGCGGGTTGGATATTGCTGCCCCCAGCGGCAGTATGGTCGTGGATATTGGGGGAGGAACCACAGATATTGCCGTCATATCCCTTGGCGGTGAAGTGACATCAGAGTCTCTTAGAATTGGCGGTTCCCACATTGAGGAAGCCATAGTTCGCCATGTGAAGCGAGTGTACAACCTCGCCATCGGCGACCGGACCGCTGAAGATATAAAAACCACGATTGCAAGTACATATCCTAGTCCTGACAGGAAGATGTCTATTCGGGGCAGAGACTTGGTCACTGGTTTGCCGGCAACTGTGGAAATCACCTCCGTTGATGTTTACCCTGCCTTGGAAGAACCCGTATTTGCCATTGTAGATGCCATTCGGGGTGTCTTAGAAGTCACACCGCCGGAACTGGCTGCAGATATTATGAATAAGGGCATGTCTCTAACTGGCGGCGGATCCCTATTAGATGGTATACCGCGCTTGATCCAGGAAAGAACAGGCGTTCCGGTTACGTTGGCTGACGAGCCATTGAGCTGCGTTGTGCGGGGTACCGGGCAGATTTTAGATTCCATTGACAGTATGCCCCGGACGCCTTTTGTTGCCAGTTATACTAAAGGGCGCTAAAAAATGCTAAAGTTTTGCTTTTCCCTTGCCGATAGTAATGGCAAGGGAATTTTATATGGGAGGTGATCTTATACTTCGAGGTATTTATACGGCAGCATCAGGCATGCTGGTAGAATCACTCCGGATGGATGTGTCCAGTAATAACTTGGCAAACGTAGATACCGCAGGGTTCCAAAAGCAAACGGCCCACATTTACTCACTCCCTGAAACACCTGTACATAGAGTGCATCAGAAAACAAGCCGCTTGCTTGGGGTGTTGGGCACGGGAGCATTGGTGGATGGGAGCCGCTCCTCTTTTTCACCAGGGGCGCTGCGCACCACGGAAAATCCCCTGGATTGCGCCTTGATAGGACATGGATTTTTTGCAGTATCCACCCCCGAGGGTACAAGATACACTAGAGATGGAAGATTTACTGTCAGCCAGAGCGGTCTATTGACTACATTGAGCGGCCATCTGGTTCGGGGCGAGAACGGCTCCATCTACGTAGGGGAAGGCAGTGTGCGAATTAACGAGGCGGGAGAGGTCTTTGTCGACGGTGAAATGGTAGACAAGCTCTTGGTTGTAGAGTTTAATGAACGGGACGCTCTAGTGCGGCATGGGTCCAATCTCTACGAGGCGCTGCCTGAGGCAGGAACTCCCTTCAGGTACCGAGCAACAATTGCGCCGGGAACCATCGAGCTGGCTAATGTGAATGTAGTTTCCGAAATGGTCAACCTGATTAACATTCAGCGAAGTTATGAGGCCAATCAAAAGGTGATTCAGGCCTTTGATGAGACACTAGGCAAGATTATTAACGAAGTATAAGAGCTTTTTGGGGCATAGGCTGGACTGGAAACAGAAGCCTGAGAAACTATCAACCGACTGCGATAGTTTCATACCCCTTTCTTGTGTTATGTTTTATTTCAAACGTACAAGGAGGGTTTTTTTGTTATGATGCGTTCATTGTGGACCGCAGCCTCAGGGATGACGGCCCAGCAAACTAAAATTGACACGATTTCTAACAACTTGGCCAACGTCAACACTACTGGTTTTAAGAAAAGTCGCGTAGATTTTCAGGATCTGCTTTACCAAACGGTAAAGTATGCAGGCACCCCTTCCACGGCGGGGGCCCAGGTACCAACGGGTATTCAGATCGGCCATGGTGTCAGGCCGGTTGCCACCCAGAGGATCTTTTCCCAGGGAATGTACCAGCAGACTGATAATCCCTTAGATGTCGTCATTGAAGGTGATGGGTTCTTCCAGGTACTCCTCCCTGACGGGAGTGTTGCCTATACCCGAGACGGGGCGTTTAAACTCGATGCCGACGGCCGTATAACCACATCCGACGGCTTTCCCATTGAACCGGAAATTGTGGTTCCGCCTGAGTCCTTAGAGCTCAGTATTGCTTCCGACGGCACGGTAACCATTATGCAGCCGGGAGACAGCGAGCCAGGTCGTATTGGTGAAATACAAATCGTTCGTTTTGTGAATCCCGCCGGATTGAAGAGCGAGGGACGGAATCTCTACTCACCTACAGCTGCCAGCGGCGAAGCAATGCTAGGCACACCAGGTTTGGATGGCTTTGGCATGTTGAGCCAAAACTTTTTGGAGATGTCCAATGTGCAGGTTGTGGAGGAAATGGTGAACATGATTGTTGCCCAAAGGGCATATGAAAGCAACTCCAAAGCAATTCAGGCATCCGATGATATGCTGCAGACCGCCAATAATCTTCGCAGGTAAGCTAGGATGAAGCGAACACAGGCGCTGATCCTTGTACTTGCCCTGCTCAGCTCGGTGTTTCTAGCGAGTTTAACGGTCTGCAGCGCTGCCGAAGAGCGGGTGATTATTACCTTGCCCGAAAGTGTCAATGTACAGGGTTCAGAGCTGCTCTTGGGGACTATTGCTGAAATTTCCGGACCAGAGGATATGGTGAGCAAAGTAGCAGCTATCAATGCAGGGGCTGCGCCTATCAGTGGCAGTTCCCGCAGGTTAACCAAGGGACAGATTGAGGTCCGGCTGCGGCAAGGGGGCTTGGATCTAAAGAAAATTGAATTCCAGGGCAGTACAACTGTTCAGGTCTACGGTGTTGACTTTGCAGCAGTCGGCTCGGCCGCTGTCGAACAGTCAGAGGCCGGTTTCCCCATCTACGAAGTGGTGGTAGCGGCAGCTGACTTGCCCCGGGGACATGTGCTTACCAGGGAGGACTTAAGTGTTGAAAGCCAGGAGTTTAGAAGCGGGCAGCCTGATCCGCGGACTGTAGAACAGTTTCTAGGGCTGCGAACTAAACGGCATGTGCTCAGCGGAAGTCCCTTAACAACGCTCAATGTTGAAACTGTTCCTGTTATAGAAAGGGGCGCAGCTGTCACGATCATTGTCCAGACTTCATCGCTGGTTGTGAGCGCACCTGGAATTGCCAGAGGGACTGGGGGAGTGGGCGAAGTGATACCTGTGGAGAATACCCTGTCCAGGCAGGTTGTATCAGGTGAAATCATTGATGGGCAGACGGTGCGGGTAAATTTGAGGGGGCCAGGTACTCCATGAAACATAGAAGACTCTTAGGTAAAGTTATTATGGTGTTTGTTCTGTTAACGATGTCTGCCGGGGTTTTAGCGCAGTCATTGTATCCAACTGATGCGCCATCGATGTTTGAAGATCGCAAGGCTCGCAGAGTAGGTGACCTTGTTACCGTAATAATTGTGGAGCAGGCTACCGCGAGGCAGACTGCCTCAACCTCAGCAGGTAAAGACTCTGAGGTGTCTGTTGGTCCGGGCATGGGTGTTTTGGCTGACTTGATTCCCCTCATAAGGCTAGGCGGAGGCGATTCCTTTTCGTCTGACGGTTCAACTACGAGGGGGGGAAGCCTTACTGCCAACCTGACTACACGGGTGGCTGAGGTATTCTCCAACGACACCATGCGGATCGAGGGCAGTCAGAAAATTGTGATTAATGGAGAAGAACAGGAAATCTTGATTTCAGGCTTGATCCGTTCCCGTGACGTGTCGCCGGATAATACAATTTTGTCGACCTTTGTGGCCGATGCAGAGATCGCCTTTGCCGGAACCGGCATTGTGGCCGATAAAAACAAGCCCGGTATTCTCACTCGCTTGCTAAATTGGCTGTTCTAGAATGAGAGGGAGGATCTTATGTTTAAGAAAATTATGATTTTGGTTCTGGGAATCATCCTCCTCCTTGGGAGCATAGCAGGGGCTCAGGGTATAGAGCCTATCCGCTATGACACTCCCATTGTGCGGGTAAAAGATGTGGCCCGGGTGCAAGGTGACCGAGAAAATCAAATCTTTGGCTTAGGCCTCGTGGTTGGCCTGCAGGGAACAGGTGACGGGTCAGGATCAAGGGCTAATATTCAAATGATTGCCAATATGCTTGAGGGATTTGGCATCAGTGTTTCCCCTAATGATTTACGCATGCGCAATATTGCGGCGGTAATGGTTACCGCTGATTTGCCTGCTTCACTCCGTTCCGGTGACCGCCTGGATGTAACTGTGTCATCGATTGGGGATGCCAGGAGCCTCCAGGGAGGTTTTCTCCTCCAGACCCCGCTGCAGGCGGCCAATGGCCAGGTCTATGCCGTGGCCCAGGGGGCGGTATCCATAGGCGGATTTGTGGTGCGGGGCAGCGGCGGTCAAACGAACCATACCACAGTTGGCACTGTTCCAAATGGGGCCATTGTAGAACGGGAACTGGAACCGTACGATTACGGTGCTGGCGGCCTTTTGTCCATGGTTTTGCTCGAACCTGACTTTACAACCGCTAATCGACTGGCGGAAGTGGTCAATGAAGTCTATCAGCAGGACTTGGCCTGGGCCAGGGATCAAGGGACGGTAGAGATTCGTATTCCGGCAGGATATACCAGTAATGTGGTAGCCTTTATCGCAGAACTTGAGGAGCTGCCCATCAGGCCGGATACCAACGCGCGGGTGGTCATTAACGAACGCACCGGCACAGTAGTAATGGGATCACAGGTGCGAATTGCCTCCGTTGCTGTTTCCCATGGAAATCTCAAGGTACAGATCGCCCAGGATGGTTCCTTAGGAGGAGATCTGGGCTTTGGAGGAGAAATAGGGGACGAAATGGAACAGAATTACAGTAATACAACCGTCCTGGGAGGCACAGCCAACGTCCAGGACCTGGTAGACGCACTTAATGCCGTAGGCGCAACCCCTAGGGACATCATAGCCATTTTACAGGCTGTGAAGGCTGCCGGAGCATTATTTGGCGATTTAGTCATTATTTAAGGAGGGTGGCCAGTGCGTGTTAATTGGCAGCCAAGCGATTTGGCAGCTAGCAAAGCAGAAGAATTGGCTGAGCGCAAGTCCGCTTCCCAGAAAGCGCTCCAAGAGGCCGCAGAGCAGTTCGAAGCGATCTTTCTCTATCAGTTAATGGAGCAGATGAGACGTACTGTGCCAGAAAACGATCTGCTGGGGGATCGCCGTGCTGAAAAAATATTCCAGTCCATGCTAGATCAGGAAATGGCCGGCAACGTTGCGCAGGGTCAGAGTATCGGCCTGGCCAAGATGATTTATGAGCAAATGTCCCGCTATGTTCCAGATGACGATTGAAAGTAAAGACTCCACAAGAAGCTCCCTTGTGGAGTTGATTTTTGTGCAGGAGAACACCGCCTTATCACGAATTGGTAACGATGATGAGGGGGTATGTGTGTGCTGCGATGGCAAGTTTTCAGCGTCATTATTCTAAGCATTTTTTTCTCAGCCCTGGCCAGTACCGCGTCAGCACAGACAGTTTCGCTTCTGCCGGAGTTTATCGAGCTTACTTTGGCAAAAAGTCCGGGGCAAACCTACGAGGTGAGTTATACAACAAGCCCAATGAAGGTAATCATTGACTCCAATCTGCCTATTCCAGGCTTTCCCCCTTCCCAACCGATCAGCGATGTAGCCCTGAGAGAGGTTCGTTATTCAGAAGGTGCCCAGGGATCGCGTTTGGTTTTGGACTTTAACTATCAGATTCCCCCAGGCGTGGTGACAGAGGACGGGTTTTTTTTTCAACTTCAGATTCCTAAGACATTTGTTAACACCTCTAGGCGCATAGTAGAACCTGGTGTTATCTACGGCCATCAGCGCAGGGCCGACTCTTTCGGTCCAAATGTTGTGAACTATCTTGAGATAGACCTGCGCTACGCCTATGATGTGAAACTTGTCTTAGCCCAGGATCGTATTTTTGGCTCTGAACGAGTTACATCCATGGCAGAACGTACTGGTGCTATCGTGGCTGTGAACGGAGCATTCTTTGCGTCCACCGGCCGACCCTTGGGGATTTTTATGATCGATGGCGAGCTGATCAGTGAGCCCTATGCTCATCGAACTGCACTCGGCCTTGGCCCTGGCCTGGCTGTCATGGAACAGGTCAGCTTCGCAGGGAAAGTACTGCTTTTAGACGGAACAGTGCTCACCGATATACAGGGGCTGAACCGTCCCCGCCTGCAGGATGAACTGATTGTGTACACAAGGCATCATGGTACAAAAACCAACACCAACGCCTATGGCTATGAAGTGGTTGTGGCGGATGGGATCGTGACCCAGATTAGTCAGGGTAACAGTACGATTCCCCCAGACGGTTTTGTGCTATCGGGCCATGGCGTGCAGCGGGAGCCCCTTGCCAAATTGAAGGTGGGAGATCGGCTGGCAGTGGACTTTGCATTAGAGCCGGCCTGGGACGATTTGGGTGTAACCCAGATTATTGGCGGCGGACCCCGTCTGGTTCGTGACGGTAAGCTTGAGATAACTGGGGAGGAAGAGCGTTTTCAAGCAGACATCTTAGTTGGGCGAGCTCCCCGGACCGCAATAGGAATCACCGATGATCAGAAGCTCTTGCTGGTTACCGTCAACGGCAGACAGCCGAACATCAGTGTAGGTATGAGCTTGCATGAACTGGGAAATCTCTTGCTTGAGCTGGGAGCGCTCCAAGCCATGAACTTAGATGGGGGCGGCTCCACAACTATGGTGATTCGAAACTTAGTCTTGAATCTGCCTTCAGACGGCAAAGAACGGCCTGTGGGTAACTCCATAGTTATTATTGCAGATGTAGAAGGCCCTTTACGGAGGTAAGGGCCATAAAGGGGTGGCTAGATGCGGAAATTGCCAATACGATTTTCAACAATATTGTTAGTGGTTTTGCTCTGCGGGTTTGTCAGCGCAGCTGATGCCCAGGAACTGTTTCTCCCTGAAGAGGTGCGACCTGGTCTAAGGGGAGTGGCAAAAACGGTTATCTCGGGAAACAACATTGAAACCTTTGATGTGGAGATACTAGGTTTGGTGCCTCAAAGTCCACCCTTAAGCAATTTAATTATGGTAAGGGTCAGCGGCGATGCAATTGAACGGTCAGGGGGCATTGCCCAGGGTATGAGCGGTTCACCGGTTCTTATCCAGGATCGTCTCCTTGGCGCGATCAGTTATACCTATGCCTATACAGACCACCGCATTGGTCTGGTGACCCCTGCGGTAGATATGTTTAAGCTCTACGATCAGATGCCCGTACCTGAGCCCGTCTTGCCGCCAGGCACTTCTGCTTTGCGTTCACCCCTGCTTATTGAGGGACTTAATGAGCGCAATGCTAGATTTTTGTCAGAGGCTTTAGGAATTGAACGGATTCAGTCCATACCCTCAGTCACCTCGAATTATTCCTTTGGCCCGGTCAGTCTAGTGGCCGGCAGCATGGTTGGGGTACAGCTCCTTCGGGGCGATTTCCAGGTTGCCTCTTTTGGCACAGTTACCCATGTCAATGAAGATGGACGTTTTTTGGCTTTCGGACATCCCTTTACACATAGGGGCAATGTAGATTTCTTTGCCTCGGCAGCCTATGTGCACTATACACTGCCTACGCTGGAGCTGCCCTTTAAAATTGTCTCCCTAGGTTCCACCATTGGTGCGATTAAGCAAGATCGGGCGGTCGGCCTGGGGGGAAGTTTAGGCAGTCAATCAGAATATGTGGCCGTGAACATTCAAGTCCGTGATCGGGACCGTGATCTGCGTAAGACATATAATGTGGAAGCGGTGAAGGAGCCGAGTATTCTGGTTCCGCTCGTGATCAGCAGTGCTTATCAAAGCGTCGATGCCACCCTTGACCGTCTCGGTGCCGGAACATCCTTTGTACGCCTGGAGTTTACAGCCAAAGACTTTAGCCAGCGCATGATCAGAGAGAACCTTTTCTACAGCGACAGTGACATTGCTGTTTGGTCTTTGACTGATCTGCTCTCCGGTTTGGAACTCTTAGTTAACAACAACCTGCAGGAAGTAGATTTGCAGGAAGTCCGTATTGAGATGGAGGTTGTGCAGGAAAGGAAGACTGCCTCAATTGAAAAGGCGGTACCCAGCACCTTTTATGTTAGGGCCGGTGAGTTTGTAGATGTGGATGTTACAATTCGCCCCTATCGGGGAGCTACTGAGACTAGGACATTGCGCATTGAAATTCCCCAGGATATAGCGCCAGGATTGCTTACGGTAACTGTTCGTGGCGGCGGGACAGGCTACTATGTTGAAAAGCCCCCTGTACATACCAGTGTTTTTGAACTGGATGAGGAAGACGATGAGCCCGTTCGTCAAATTATCTCTGGTGCCGAATCCCTTGATGCCCTGATTACGGAGTATATGGATCGTGAACGGAACAATGAGATTGTAGCTGAGTTTTATCCGTTCCTGGAAAACGGTCCCCAAGAGGAAGAGGTAGAGCAAGAACAGGCTGAGCTGGGTGAAGATACCGATGAAGAGACCGAAGAAGAAATTCAGGCACTGCCACCCTACTACTCCTGGGCAGAAGGTCCTTCCGAAGCTACCAAGATAAGGTTGGCCACTCAATTTGTCATAGATGGCATGGCTACGTTTGATTTGAACATTTACTGATAGAAGCTGGGTTTTATTGCATCCAATCCCCAGAGTTGGCAAGAGGATTACGAATACGGTAGGTAGAATAAGAAAAAGACGAAAATTTAATGCGCTTGGGAGGCAGGACAATGAGGCAAAGTTCATCCAGACTTTTTGTGGTGCTCATCGTTGTAGGTCTGATTCTGCAGGTGGGCAGTGCAGTTGTTTGGGCTCAAGAATCATCCATAATTCGATCGATTGAGGTAAAGGGAAACACCTTTGTTGACACTGAGACAATTAAAGCAAGTATCTTAAAGACGAAAATCAATCAGCCGGTTGAGGAACAACAGATTCTGGATGACTTGCGTTCTATCTACGATCTTGGCTATTTCCAAGATGTTACCGCCAATTTTGAACCGGCCATTGCAGGTGTTCAAGTTATCTTCTTAGTGGTAGAAAACCCTGTTGTTCAGGATATCTACTTCTCTGGCGTGCCTGCCGTAAACTTTGGCGAGTATAAGAAAGAGATGAAGACACAGCCGGGGTACATCCTCAATGTGCATGATCTCTGGGAAGACCTTTTCGGTCTGCGGGAATGGCTTGCTGCAGAACACGGATATTTGGCCCGTATTGCGGATCTCACCGCCGATACAGATGGGTATATTGATGTTGAACTGGCCCAAACTGTCTTGAAAGATGTGATCATTGAAGGCAATGAGAAAACCAAAGATTTCGTTATTGAGCGGGAGTTTTCCTTTGAACCTGGTGATCCTGTGAATATTCACGCGGTAGATCAAAGCCTGCGCAGAGTGCTGATGCTCGGTTTCTTTGATGAAATCAGCCGGGACTTCTCAGAGGAGGACGATCCCGACGAGACTGTCCTGACTGTCAATCTCAAGGAGCGTAAGACCGGTTCGGCTACCTTTGGCATCTCCTACAGCACCCAAGACCGTCTGCTAGGTTTTGTGGAAGCTGCAGACGAGAACTTCCTCGGCAGAGGTCAGAGGGTTAATGCCACAGCCCGCTTTGGGCGCAGACTGCAAGAGTATGAGCTTGGCTTTTACGAACCTTATATCGATAAATCAGGCACCTCTTTAGGCATCAACCTTTATCGCCACCGCAAGCCGGTTAACGCGACTGATGAAGCTACAGACGAGCCGATAGAATTGGCTCTCGTGAAAAACGGCGGAAACCTGACTTTAGGACGTCCCTTTACAGAGTTTACCCGGGGCCGGCTCACCTTTAAGCTGGAAAGCAATACCTACGATCTTCCAGAGGAACCCATTAAAGAGACGTTTGATGACTATAGTAGTCGTACAATCGGCTTTGGAGTGAACACGAATACCACCGATCATCCTTTCTATCCAACCACAGGCTACAAGAATGATGCCTATCTGGAATTGGCCGGGCTTTTAGGCGGAGATATGAGATTTGCCAAGCTGCGCCTGGAGCACAGCCGTTACTTTGAGATTAAAGATGGAGGCTGGGTTGTGGCGTTGCGTGGCCTGGGCGGCAGGCTTTTGGGTGGTGACTTGGGGGAAAAAAGTGAAGAGAAATTTAAAATTGGCGGGGCAGATACCTTAAGAGGCTACTCCCATGGTGGTTATGATGGTTCCTTAACCGGCGATCATATGCTGGTTATGAATGCAGAACTCCGCATCCCCATCGTGGATAAGGTAACTGGTGTTCTCTTTACCGACTGGGGTACAACCTGGGATAATGGTGAGAGCATGAACCTCACCGAACTGGCCAACAGTTTTGGTCTCGGTGTACGCCTTGATACACCCCTTGGACTCTTGCGCCTGGACTACGGTTGGGGCAAGAACGAAGAGGATCAGCGTAAAGGGCAATTCTACTTCGGTATTGGTCAGATGTTCTAGAATTGAGTTTGAAGCCGGCAGGGCACTGGAAAACAGTGCACCTGCTGGCTTTTTTTACGTTTGTCCCCATTTGGTCTCCATTGGTATAATGAGCCTAGCAGGACATGCATAGAGAAGAGGATGAAGACTAGTGCGCGTGAAAAATAGACTGTTCCTCGGCCTGGCACTTAGCCTAGTGCTCACGCTTCTGGCGGGGTCTCTACCACCTGCCGGCCAGAGTGCGGCAAAAAGTGTCGGGAAAGAGTCAATCTCCATCGAGACTTTGCTAAGAGAGCATGAAGAAGAATTGGACAACTACAAAGCCTCCTTGCAGCAGGCGGGGGAAGATACTTTTCGGGAAAAGCAGGGGGAACTGCTCCGCGCCCAAGCCCAGGCGCTGCATAATGAGGCCAAAAAGCTGCGGGGGCAAATGGAAGAAAGGCTCCAGGCTCTAAGTGAGGATATCTCTCAAGGAATTTTACGTCAGCAGCTCCAGCTTATGCTCGTCAGCTTAGATGCAAAGCAGCAAGAGGCCCATCTGGCACGGATAGCAGAGCTGGAGACTGAAATGAAACAAGTCCAGGCCAAACTGGAGGAGGAGTATCAGGCTCAGCTGGATGAGCTCCAGAGTGAACACGAACAGCGCAGTCGAAAAGAAGCGGCCCTTCTCAAGGCCGAGATCGAACAAGCAATGGATGACGAATTTGCCCAGTATCAGCTGGGACTGCTGGTAGAATTGGAAACGCAGATTGTAAAAAAGCGATCCACCTTGGCTAGTGAGGATGCAAATCGGTGATACTAACGCCAGTAAGGTGGTGACAGACAAGTGAAATATCTGCCTTGGGGCTTAGCAGGTTTGCTGGCCATAGCCTTGATCTGGGCGCTGACTATGGCACCTTCAGGTGAAACTGTGGGGACAGTGAATCTGGCCAGGATTGTGGACGAAAGTGCCCGGGCCCAGGAGTTGAACCGCATGTTGAGTGAGCGGTTTGAAGAACTGGTCACCCGCTTTGACCTAGGAACAGAGCCGGAAGAAGGGGATGTGGATCGGGCAAGTCGGGAAAGGGAGGCTTACGCAGAATACTTAGCATATCGGCTGGAACTTGAGACCCAGTTTCAGGCGGAAGTAGACGGCATCATTAAAGAGGTTGCACAGCAAGAAAAGGTGACCATAGTTCTGGATGAAGATGTGGTCCGTTTCGGCGGTAAAGACCTGACAGATGAAGTGATCGCCAAGCTCAAATAATGCTCCTCCGTGACTTTGCTCACGGAGGAGCACTGTTTATGGCTTGAACCCACAAACTCCCATTAAGTATCGGCAGGTTATTGCCGGGGGAAGGAGAATGTTTAAAGGCAGAAAGTGAGAAGAGAGGTTGACTTATGCGCAATTATCCATTCATAGTTTTTGTATTGTTTGCTGTACTTATTGTCGGTGCAATGCCGGCGGCTGCATCCAGAATTCTGTCTATGCCCACCGCAGATGTCATTGGTGAGGCACTGGAGCTAAATTTTCTTTATCATCGCGGCATCAGTTCGCTGGAAGCACAGTATGGATTCTATCCAGGCTTAAGTGGGGGTCTCAGGCAAGAATTTGGCGGCAATCTGTATGCTACTTTGCGTGTAGCCATTGTTGAAGAGACCCAGTCCCTGCCAGGTTTTGCCCTAGGTGGAGAGCTTTCGCTCAAGCAGCCCCATCTCTATGCGGTTGCCTCTAAACAGCTGGGACTGCCTGGCCTGCGGGGGCATCTGGCTTTAGGATCTGGCCGTTATGCAAAGGGAATGGCTGGAGTGAGCTTGATGCTGAATCCGGTTCAGGTTAAAAATGCCCCCACCACATCCCTCTTTGTGGAGTATGACGGTGATGGTGTCAATGGAGGTTTAACGGCCCAGTTTAGTCCGGAGCTCAAGGCGAATTTGGGCTTATCTTCGGGCTATGGTCTAAGCTTTGGCTTGAGTTTTCGGGCAGCTTTTTAGCTGAACTGCCCTTTAGGCAGTTGTGAGGTGTTGGCAAGATGAGGATCTTCGATAGGTATCTGATACGCGAGTTTCTAGGACCATTCTTATTCTGCGTTACAGGCTTTACTGTGGTGCTTTTGAGCGGTCTGCTTTTTGAACTGACCGACTTGATTTTCGTCCATGAAGTGGCGGTTTTTACAGTAAGTAAGATGCTGCTTTACCGCATTCCTGCAACCGTGGTCATGACACTGCCTATAGCTACTTTGTTTGCTACGCTTTTATCGATCGGTCGTTTAGTCCAGGAGAGCGAAATGACAGTGCTCCGGGGCAGCGGAATACCTGTGCCCCGCTTAATCGTGCCTATTTTGGCAATGGGTATTTTAATCAGCTTTTTCTCCTACGCCTCGTCTGAGAGAATTGTTCCCCAGGCCAACCACAGATTTGAGAATCTTTTACGGCAAATCATTTTTTCTGATGGTGTCCCCGTTGTCCAGGAAAATGTCTTCTTCCACGGGGGTGAAGACCGCTACTTTTACATCGGTGAGGTGCAAACCAAGACGAATGAACTTAAAAAGATCTTAGTCTATGAGCTGAGTGAGGAGCGTTTTCCTAGCATTACCAGCGCCAAGCGGGGAATTTTTCAGGATCATACTTGGGTTTTGGAGGACGGCGTGTATCAGGAACTTGATGAGGAAGGCTTTGTCCAATTTGAGAGCCGCTTTCAGCGCATGGAGATCGTTACTGAACAAGAAGGCGAGGTGTACCTGGGTAATCAGCGCACGACCGATGAGATGAACCGTAAAGAGCTGGGAGAGTACATTGAACGCTTTCAAAAGGGCGGACTGAAGGTTCTTTCCTTTGTCGTTGATTACCACCTCAAGCTGGCCTTGCCCATGGCCTCCTTTGTGTTTGCCCTCTTTGCAGCCCCCTTGGCGCTTTTAGGCAGGGGAGGGCGCTCTTTTGGAGTTGTCTTAAGCCTAGTTATACTTCTTGTGTATTATGTGGCGGTCTCTGTCTGCCGGTCCATGGGTGTCAATGAAATGCTGCCCCCGGTTGCCGCTGCCTGGCTGGCTAACACTCTGTTTGCCGTTTCCGGTTTTGTATTCTTGGTCAGGTCTGACCATTTGCGTTAGAATTGGGGAGATTCTGTGCGGTCTAAAGGAAGGGTTTTAATTGCATCTCTGCTGTGTATGCTCGCGGCGGCCTTGTATCCCATGGTAACTGTGGCCAAAGAACGGGTACACATCACCGCGGCCGAATCTGGACTTTATGACTGGGAGAATCAGATCTTTGAAGCCCGGGGTAATGTGGCGGTCACATCAGGTGATCTATCGCTAGAGGGCAATCTGTTGACCATGGATCTCACAACTGGGGAGGTCTGGGTGCAAGGTGATGTGAAACTCCGCCAGGGAGAGCGGGAGCTGCAGGGTGAAGTTCTCGTTTACAATTTTGAAACGGGGCAGGGATCCTTTGAAGAGGCCCGGGCTGAGTTTATCCTGCCGGAGAAAACCGGCAGCGTCTTCCTCAAAGGCCAGACAATCGGCATTGACGAAGAAAAATATACCGTGCAGGGTGCAGAGTTTACCACTTGTGACCTTGCAGAAAGCCACTTTCATCTAGCCACAAAAGAGCTAGAGTATTATCCCGGTGAAAAAGTAGTCATCCGCGGCGTTACCTATTACGAGGGCAAAGTTCCCCTTTTCTACTGGCCATATGTCGTAATTCCTTTGGATTTGGATGATGGGTTCAACCGCTTTACCCTGCCGGTTTTTGGGTACAGCGAAATTGAAGGGTATTACATGAAAAATACCTTCAACTACTACTTTAACTCCAAATCCCACGGCGAGCTCTATGTAGATTTGTTCACCCGCCTAGGGCTCGGGGTAGGGGCGCGGCATTTCTACGAACTGGAGAAGCTCGGTAAAGGTTCACTTTACCTCTATGGCATTCCCACAAGTTCAAGTCCAGTTCTTAAGGGTGCCTTCAGCCACAGCTGGCAAAATGATAACTGGAGCATTTCAACCGCTACAAACTACGAAGATTCCTGGGTCAAGCATGACCTGAGCACCGACAATAGACTCAGGCTGAAGCTGGCCAAGACCTATGCGGAAGCGTGGTTTAAGTACTCGAAAAATCCAGCAGTAACCACTAGTGAAAAGCAGGAAATTGGCTTGACTTGGGCACAGAGCTTGACCGACAGCTGGCGCTTCAACTTGAAGGCATCTATGATCGAACAGAGCAGAAACGAAGTGGACACCAGGGTATTGGACTATTTGGCCGAGACGGTTTATCGCTATGGCCAACACACCTTTACGCTCGCCGCCCAGCAGCAGTATAATCCAGATCTTTTGGAGGGCGAGAGTCCGCCTTGGACGAGTGTACAGCGCATCCCGGAATTTAAGTGGACTGTCAGCGATTTAGGCATCCCCAAGCTGCCCATAACGACCCAGCTTGTGCTGGGTCGTTATGGGGAAAGACCGTCTACGGTGACTTTGAACAGGGCCTTTGGCCAGCTTACCTTAGCTCAGCGCTCTTGGCGGCCTACCGCGAGCACTACCTTCAGCTACCAAGGTCATGCGGCAGGGGCAATCTACGGTGATCAACAGAAACAGGGCTGGCTCTACGGACGTGTAGGAGTGACGCAAAGGCTGGGCACCAGACTCCAGTTCGCAACAACCTACAGCCGCCGTGATGTTTGGGGAATATCTCCATTTCGCTTTGATCGGCAGAGTCCCCTGCAGACTCTTGATCTAAACTTGAACTACACAACGGAACCGCTGCGTGTTATCGCGCGCACCAGTTATAATCTGATTAAGAAAGAGTTTAGCACTTTGACTATCCAAACAACTTGGAAACCAATGGAAAACTGGAGCATAAGCGCCAGGACAGATTTTGACTTAAACCGCAAAAATATGACAAATGTAATTCCCACAGTGCAATATAAGAAAGAGGAGCTTGAACTGCGGCTGGGAATGTGGTATCAACCTGACCGAGGCGAGCTGCGGCGAGTGGAAGGCGAATTCGTGTTGCCCCTCGATTCGTGGCTGATCAGTTATGACAGTGTCTATGAGCCTCCCAAACAGGCCTTTACCAAAGGGAAGATCTCAGTCACCAAGGACTTCCACTGCCGCAAGTTAAGTGTTTCGTACGACCATGTGAGAAACAGCGTGGCACTGCAATTTACCATCAACGCCTTCCCAACTCTCCCGCTTGGTTGGGATTCCGAGGGCGGACTCAGCCTCTTTGATTTGGAAGATGTAGCTGACCTGATTGGGGTAGAGGAGTGATCAGGTTGAACAGCAAGCTGAAAAAAGGCCTCATTTTCGGGGCAGCCCTGATTGCCTTGATCGTTTTAGCCCTGCGCTTCTTCGTCGAACCTCCGCCTCCCGCTGTTAGTATTCCCCCCAGTGTGCAGCTGCTAGAATCGCGGCTGGTAGGGAGGAAGGACGGGGTGAGGCAGTGGGAAATTTTGGCCCAGTCAGTACTGCAGGCAGGTGACTCTGTAACTTTGACTAACTTAGACGAAATGGTCATGTTTCAGAACCAAGAACCCTATCTGAATATCGATGCTGAGACCGCCGTCTGGAATCGCAAGCAGGATGTGCTGCATTTGTATGAGGCGATTGTCCGGGACAACGGGGAAGACGGACTTTATTTAGAAAGTGATCTCTTGGTCTGGGAAGGCGCTGAGGAGACTCTTAACTCGCCAGGCCCGGTCTTTATCCTGTGGCAAGGATTGGAGATTAGGGCAGCAGAAATGCTGTTGGAGTCGCAAGCTAGACTGCTTTACCTCAGGGATGATGTGCAGATTAGGGATGGCTCCATGTTGTGGCGCATGGATAGGGCGGTGTATGACTTAGACGCTGAGCTGATGGATTTCTATGGCAATTTGCTTTTGGAAGGGGAGGCTGGGCAAAGTGAAAGTGAGTAGGAAGTTGGTTGGCTTGCTGTTGTTGCTTGCGTTTCTCGGAGCTGCACAGACAGCCCGGGGGCAAGGACAAATTGGTACTCTGCATATTACAGGAGTTTCGTCCGAGGTTTCCACAGGGCGCTATGATCGGGAAGCCGGAATCTTCTATGCCGATGTGAGCGAAATCTCTGGAGCTCTAATCACCTTTGTTTATGATGATGTGGAGATAATGGGCAAGATTATGGAGTGGCGAACCGATGATGACTATTTGATTTTCAGCATCGATGCCAAGCTGACCCAGGAAGATTTTGAACTGACAGGGGATCTGATAGAATACTTCGGCGAAGAAAAGGGACTTAGGGCAGAAGGGAATGTAGTAGTGGTCACAGAGGACGCTACAGTCTATGCAGACCGTCTCGATTACGACGAGGAAACAGATGAAGCCCTGTTTACTGGCAGTGTGCGAGTTGTCTTCTCCGACGGGTTCATGATCGGAGAGAAACTTCTGATGTATCTGGAAAAAAGTGAACTGCAGTTCTTTGGTTCCTTCCAGGGTGAATTCAATGAAGAGGATACTAACGAGGAGTAATTAATAACAATACTAGCGAGCTTTACCAGTTAAACCCCAGCTAGCGACATGTTATAATTAAGTCGCTAGGTGAGGAGGCAGGGTAATGCTCGTTTTTTTTCGAGACGGCTTTTATAAAGACCTCATAATTTTATTGATCATTACAGTAATTGTAGGTGCAGTGTTTTCCCAAGGTATCGCCTGGGCCATTGACACCTATTTTGGCGATACCCTCGATGGGATGATCGGAGAATATGGTGAATACGATGTAATACTGCACATTCGTGAGGAAGCAAAAGAAGCTGCTATGAGGGAACTGGACAGAATCGGGCAGGAGTCGTTTCCTGGTTACCGGATCAAAGAATCTCTCACAATTGCAGGACAAGCCAACTTCTTTTTTGGCTTTCCCGCAGAGCATCGTACTAAGGAGGTATTGGAGGCAATCACCTCCTATTTTGGCGCGGTTCCAGGCATAAGCGGATATACGCTTATGGTGGAACCGAGTGTGTTAATCCGAGGCGTGCACCCTGCCGTGCGGGAAGACTTGCGGGAGCAGATTGAAGGGCTGGAAGGTGTTAGATTTGCGGTGAAAGACGGCGGCAACCTTGTAGTTGTACTGTCCCATGAAGACCGGATTGACACTGTAACGGGTGCTGTCGAAAGCATTCTCCAGCAATATCAGATTCTAGAACTGCGGTTTCCCATGGGCTTTGAAGTTGATACGCAGGAAGTGGGGAATCAGGCTCTTAAGGTCTTGCGTGCTCAGGGCCTGTCTGGAGACCGCAGCTATACTAATGTTACCTCGGCCGAATACGGAGAGGATTTAGATGCCTTCTTGAAGGCTTTGGTCGAGATGCGTGACTTTCTCGGGAGCTATGCTTCTCAGGTGCGGATCAGTCCAGAACCTAGCGCCAGGCTTGGCGTAGGAGAACTGATCATTTTAGAGGACGGTCTAATCATCGAGGTTACGGGAGTTTATGGAGACTTAGTGGAGGCCATGATTGTGGAAGGCTCGCCTGTGCAATCTACGGACAAGATAGTACAAAGGGGCTATCGCTTCCTGGGCGAAGGTGAACGGGGCGAGTGGATAGGTAATGTGGAGATTGAAAATGAGCGTTATCGTCTGGCCTATGCAGTGGATGAAAGCCTGCGTCTCCTGGAGGAACTGGAAGAGCTGTCCATCCAGGCCAGTAACGCTGTGGACAATGCAGAAGCAGTGCTGATTACCTTCCAGGAGGCATTGATGCAGCTTGAGGTATTGCAGGTGCAAATGAGGCAGCTCAATGAGGGCATAGCAGGGGATGGAATCAACTCTTCCGGCGAACAGTTCTTGCTGACCATCCTCTTAAACGGGCTGTTTCAGACCCTGGCCCAGGGCGTGATCAATACTGGAGAAGAGCCCCTGGATTCACTGCAGAATCTTGATCTGGAGGCAATGCGCAAGAGTCTGTCTGGGATAAGTGAACAGATTGGTAATGTGCAGGAAACTGATGTGGCTGCGATTATAGAGCAAATTGGCTTTGTCCGGGACACACTGCCTAATCTTAACGATGCGGAAATTGGCCAGTCTATCCGCCTGATCAACACCTATTTGGGCGGTCAGGTCATTCCCGGTGAGCGCATCCAGCTGCTGATTCAGGGTAAGGCGGTGGACGAGAAGATGTTGGAGGGAGTTTTCCAAAGGGAGCTTGACAATCCCTACCTGCATACCTACTCTACCTCAGTGGGGATGGTGACGCCCGATGCCAGGGGAGAGCTGTTTAGGATTCTCAAGGAAGTCCGTTCTATCGTCGCCGGCATGCTGGCGATTATCTTCACCATCATTGTGCTGGTCTTGGATCATGCCACCATATTTAGTACGCTAAAGTATGTCCGTGCCAGTGGAAAACCTGTAAGAAAGGGCCTGGCAGGCCTCCTTAATCCCCTGATTTTCCTGGGAGGGGCCCTGGGCAGCCTGATTTTAACCAGCGTATACTACCTGGCCAGATCGGAGATTCCATTTTTCAGCCTGCCTTTGATTGTACTATTGGGCTTTGGCTTAGGTGTACTCATTGCTTTTATGGCTGAACGTTTTAGCCCTGTGAACAGTATGGAGCTGATGGCGGCACAGTCCTTGGGTCTTTCTAACGTACAAATCATGCGAGAAGTGGTTATACCGCCGAGCCGTCCAGGGCTTCTGAACTTGCTCAACCGCTTCAAACAGCAGTTTTAGAGGGGGTGGGAACATGCTTGAAATTAAGAATTTACACAAATCCTACGGGCAACATATCGCCTTAGACGGAGTAAACCTACAGGTAAACAAAGGAGAGACAGTAGTTATCATGGGCCCTTCCGGCTGCGGTAAGTCCACTTTGATTCGCTGTGTTAACCGTTTGACAGAACCAGATGGGGGAACCATCCGGCTCGGTGGAATAGATGTGCTGAGCCTCGGGAACAGTGAACTGCAAGACCTCAGACGCAAGGTGGGTTTTGTGTTTCAGCAGTTCAACCTAATTGGCCGCCTGACTGTGTTGGAAAATGTTGTTTTTCACCTGGTTCTTGGCGGTATGGACAGGGATGAAGCGTGGGCAAGGGGCCGCTCTGTACTGGCGAGGGTTGGACTGAAAGCGGCAGAAGAACGCCGGCCCCACGAGTTAAGCGGAGGACAGCAGCAAAGGGTCGGTATTGCCAGGGCTTTGGTGACTAACCCCGAAATCATGTTATGGGACGAACCGACTGCATCCCTTGACCCCATTTTAGTGGGGGAAGTGCTGGAGGTTATGGAGGAACTGGTGAAAACAACAGCTACAACCATGGTCATTGTCACCCATGAAGTTTCCTTTGCCCGGAAAGTAGCCCAGCGCATTGTCTTCATGGATCAAGGCCGGGTAGTGGAAGAGGGTGTTCCCGGCGACGTTTTTGCCCGGCCTAGCTCTGAAGTTGGCAGATTATATAGAAAACTCCTGGTTAATTAGGGACCCTTTAACGTCTAAAGGAGGAAAAGGGGAATCGGTGCCGAAAACCCTATCAGCGGAGGAATGGGTTTTCGCAAAAGGAGTGAGAGGAATGCTCTCCATAGATCAGATTCAACGTCTCTTGCCCCATCGCTATCCTTTTTTGATGGTGGATCGGGTTTTAGAGCAGGAAGAAGGTCAAAGGGTTGTGGCGGTGAAGAATGTCACCATTAACGAGCCCTTTTTTCAAGGCCATTATCCACAAACACCTGTAATGCCCGGTGTGATGATAGTAGAGGCCATGGCCCAGGTAGGAGGATTGGCTGTGGGCGGAGTGCCCGGCAGTGACCTTTTGCCGCTGCTGGCCGCCATAGAGAAGGTTAGGTTTCGTGAAGTGGTCAAGCCCGGAGATCAATTGGTGATTACTGCCACCGTACAGGCTGTTCGGGCTGGTGTGGTCAAGGTTAAAGCCGAAGCCACCGTGGACGAAAAGGTTGCAGCTGAGGGACAGTTGACCTTTGCTCTAGTGCCCAAGGGGGATGACTAGGCGATGAATAAGATCATGATGCTTGGCGGAGATAACACAAGCGATCGGTTTGGGTCGGCGTTAACAAGCTTGATTTTGGAGAAATGCCCCCAAACAAAGCTTTTTGGAGTAGGTGGTCCCTTAATGAACGATGCAGGGGTACGCCTGCTTTATGATATCTCGGAACAGGTAAGCCTAGGCGTCTTCCAGTCTATGAAGGGTTCACATGTAGTAAGGCGGATGATCAAGCTCTTGATCGAGGCTATGGATCGGGAGCAGCCTTCCCTGGTGGTCCAGATTGGACTTCCGGTCTTTGGTTATAAGCTGCTGGAAATTGCCCAGACCAAGGGGATTCCTGTTTTGTACTACTACACACCCCTGAGCCGGGGCTGGACCAATGTGGGTTCAGGTCAGTTTCCTAAGGTTGTGAGTAAAGTAGCCAGTATCAGCCGCTTTGAGACTGCCCAGTGCAAAGAGGCAGGCATCGACTGTGAGTTTGTCGGTCACCCCCTTATGGACTTGACAGATTTCTCTTTTACTAAAGCCCAGGCCAGATCGAAACTGGGTGTAGATTCTGATCAAGTCAAGGTGATCGGAGTGCTGCCCGGTGCCCGGGAAGTAGAAGTAAAATGTGCTCTGCCTGGTATTCTCAAGGCCCTTGATCTGGTGACGGAGCAGCACGATGCTGTGCAGGTTGTTGTGTCCCTGGCCCCTACAATCCGCACTTCGCTGGTGGAGGAAATGGTAGACAGATGTTCTTTGGAAAAAGTGCGTTTGGAGAGGGACACCTATTCTGTGCTGCGGGCGGCCGATGTTGCCGTGACCAGTATTGGTACAGTATCGTTGGAGGCATCTCTTCTTAGAGTGCCGTCGGTGGCGGTGTATCGAGTTCCGCACAGCACATATTTCTTTGATAAACTGCTTGATCGTAAGCCGAATATGACAATAACCAACAACATTCTGCGAAGGACTGTAATACCAGAGTTTATTCAAGCAGACTTTGTCCCTGCAAAGGTTGCAGAGGCAGTTAGTCAACTGCTGTTTAGCGAAGAGGCAAGACAGTCTATGTTGGCAGAGTTTGCCGAATTAGAGTATGAGTTGGGAGAACCCGGTGCAGTGAGCAGGGCTGCAGATCTAGTGGCAGAAATGGCTAGGTGTGGAGATGATGGGACAACTAGTAGCTAAAGGCTTGGTTAAAACATATGGACAGCGTACAGTGGTTCAGAATGTAGATTTTGAAGCTCGGCGCGGTGAGATCGTAGGTCTTCTGGGCCCTAACGGAGCCGGTAAGACAACTACCTTCCGACTAATTGTGGGTATGGGCAAGCTTGATAGCGGCAGTATTTTTCTAGATGGCCGCGAGATCACTGGACTGCCGATGTATAAGCGTACCCGCCTCGGCCTTGGGTATTTGCCGCAGGAACCTTCTGTATTCCGCAAGCTGACGGTGGAAAAGAACCTGTTGGGTGTGCTGGAACTGCGCAAGGAACTGTCTAAAGCAGAGAAAGAGGAGATCCTTTCCAGGCTGCTGCAGGAGTTTAGCTTGGAAGAGGTGCGGTATCAAACTGGCCACCAGCTTTCTGGGGGTGAACGCCGCCGTACTGAGATAGCTAGAGCCTTGGCTTTAGACCCGGCCTTTTTATTCCTGGACGAACCATTTGCAGGCGTTGATCCTATTGCTGTTGGGGAAATTCAGCGGATTGTAGATAAACTTCGCTCCCGTAATTTAGGTATAATTATCACAGATCATAATGTCAGGGAAACGCTGCGCATTACAGATCGTGCTTATATCCTGCATTTAGGGAAGGTTTTAGTTTCCGGGACCACTCAGGAGCTGGCAGAGAATCCAATGGCCAGGGAGTATTACTTGGGAGAGCATTTTACGCTCTAACGAAAGAAGGTGTGCAGACCATGTATGGTTTTACCCTGATCTTGACTTTGGTCACCGTCGGCGGGGTGATTGCCTATATCGGCGATCGTTTAGGCATGAACGTTGGTCGGAAAAAGCTGACGTTATTCGGTCTGCGTCCTAAACATACAAGCATTTTAGTGACCATTGTCACTGGGGTGCTGATTTCAGCCGCATCCATTGGGGTTTTATCGATTGCCTCTTTAGATGTGCGTACTGCTCTTTTTAACATGAAGGAAATCCAGACCGAACTCCGGGGTTTGCAGCAGGACTATGCACTGATGGAAGCCCAAAGAGATGCAGCTCAACAGGAGCTTATGGAGGCGGAGGAGAGTTATCAGCAGATCATAGTTGATCTGGCCGAGGCTGAAGCAAGCGTCCTTGCCTTAAGGGAGCAGGCAGCCCTGCTGCAGGAGGAAGTTGTAGCATTGGAGGCTGCTGCAGATTTGCTCTTAGAAAGTTATGACATAGTGGAAACCGGCTGGTGGCAGATGAGAATGGCAGACATTGCCTTTAACGCCAGCGAAGTAATTTTGACTACTGTAGTCGGCAGAGAACTGAGCCGTGAAGAAATACGGGTACATTTAGAGCGTTTTATGCAGGAAGTAGATGAGGTCGCTTACCGGCGGGGAGCCAGGGCGGCTGAATCAGACCGTTACCGTGCCGTTTTTCTCCAGCCAGGAGTTTTAGATTTTGTAGTCGAAGATATTCTTTTGACACCAGGAGACGTTATTGTCCGGGCAGTGAGCGAAGGAAACAGCATCCCCGGCGTACCTGTCCTGGTGTATTTAGAGACTTATCCCGATCAAATGGTTTTCTCCAAGGACACGGTATTGGCATCGAGTCAATGGGATCCGGCCAGCGGTATGGATATTGACTTCGTTATCCTGTTGATTACTGAAGATGCTAACCGCGCTGCTTTGAATGCCGGCATGTCCCTAAGCCAAGATCGGAGCGCGGCCATTAGGCTGCCGGGCAGTGATTTTCAAAGCGCCATCATAGCTTCCCGGGAGATCAAAGAGCAGGTGGAAGTTCGCCTGGTGGTTGCAGAAGATACCTGGCGTTCCCAGACACCCGTGGAACTTTACTTGGACATTGTTCCCTAAAATTCCCAGCAAATGTTAATCGTCCCTTAGCAGGAATTTTTCACTGGATATGGAATTTTGTATCGCAATCATCCTTGTTCTATGCTACACTTAACCATGGAAGGTGTAATCTTCCAGGGGAATTTTGCCAAAAGAATCAATTCTGAGAAGGAATTGGCAAGGTAATGAAGAATGATCCCTAAATGAGGTATCATTTTCAGTATCTTACAAGTTGGTACGGTCAGAAAGGAGGTGCCCGCGGTTTCCGTCAACTGAAGATACTGAGGGATGACTGCACTCTTGTTGTGCTTGATATTGAGGGAACAAGGAGACTCAAAGGAAGGCAGGCAAGGGAGTGTTCATCAACATAAACAAGAAAATAACGAACCTAAACCAAGGGGGAAAATGAACATGAAAAAAAGACTTGCCCTAGTACTAGTGCTAGTTCTCATGGCTAGCGCTGCAACAACGGCATTTGCAAGCCCATTTGCAGACGTTCCTGCAGATCACTGGGCTTATGATTCCGTAGCAGAATTGGCAGCTGCCGGTTTAATCGAAGGATATCCCGATGGAACCTACGGTGGAGCCAGAATGATGACCCGTTACGAGGCTGCAATGGTATTCGCCAGAGCACTCAATCGTCTCGAGAGCCAAATCGCTGCTAACGATCTCTTACCAGAACTCGACAGAGTCAAAGCCGAATTGATGGCTGAGATCGAAGCTCAAATGGCTGCTGCTGGTAAACCAGTAGTTGAGACCAGAGTAATCGAAACCGTTGAAAAAGAGCTGGATGAAGAAGCAGTCGCCCGCCTCCGTGCAGTAGAAATTGCTACTGATGCACTTGAAGGCGACATGGCATATCTAGAAGCTAGAATGCTCGGCCTAATCGACGGCATTCGCTACGACCTCAACAAGCTTGAAGAGGCCGAAGATGTAGTTGTAGAGCAGCCTTCGATGGATGAAATCGAAGCTTTAATTGCTCAGCGCATCCAAGAAAGCCTTGTGGATGTAGCCAGTGGCGTTAAAGAGACCACTATCGTGGAAAGAGTTGTTTCTACCACTCCTGAACTGTCCAAAGATGATGTTGAGTTCATCGCTGAAGCACTCATCAGAAGACAGATCGATCAAGTAAACCAAGAAGTCCAGACAAACAGAGACCTTATCCTTGG
>JAAYOM010000049.1 GCA_012520315.1 Bacillota bacterium
CCTGGATGTAGATGACATCATCAAGGAAGTCACCACCTATCGTACACAGAATGGGGGGTAAGTGTATGGAAGAGAAACGTATCGTTCTCTACATCAATCAGTTTTTCGGGCAAATTGGCGGCGAAGAAATGGCACACATCGAACCCCAAAGCCATGATAAACCGATTGGTCCCGGAGTAGGCTTATCCAATCTGCTTCCGAAGAATTGCACCATCGTGGGTACTATTATCTGTGGTGACAGTTACTTCAACGAGAATTTGGAAGAAGCAAGTGCTACTGTAGGCAAGATGATCGAGGGCTTCAATCCTGACTTGGTCATTGCCGGTCCTGCCTTTAACGCGGGACGTTACGGCATGGCTTGCGGAACAGTAGGAAAAATTGCTCATGATATGGGTATTCCGGCCGTTTCCGGTATGTATATAGAGAACCCCGGGGTAGAAGCATATCGCCAATACCTCTATATTGTAGAAACTACTAATTCTGCAGCTGGCATGCGTACTGCACTGCCTGCTATCGCCAAGCTTGCAGGTAAGATTGTCAATGGCGAGCCTGTCGGTACTCCTGCTGAGGAAGGCTATATCAGCAGAGGCATCCGCAAGAACCTCTTTGTGGAAAAGAGAGGTTCGGAACGGGCCGTTGAAATGCTCCTCAAGAAACTCAAAGGGGAAGAATTTGAAACCGAGTATCCTATTCCGGTCTTTGACAGAGTTGAACCTGCAGAAGCCATTGCAGACCTTGGTAAAATCACTGTCGCTCTTGTAACCAGCGGCGGAATCGTGCCCAAGGGCAATCCCGACCGGATTGAAGCCTCCAGTGCTTCCCGTTACGGCAAGTATTCTATCGAAGGTCTGGATACCCTCACTTCTGAGGGCTTCCAAACAGCTCACGGTGGATATGACCCGGTCTATGCCAATGCCAATCCGAACCGGGTTATGCCGGTCGATGCTTTGAGCGCTCTGGAGAAGGAAGGGAAAATTGGCAAACTGTTCCCCTACTTCTACACCACCGTTGGTAACGGTACATCTGTAGCAAATGCAGCAGCATTTGCCACAGAAATCGCCCAAGAACTGGTGAACGAGGGTGTGCAAGCAGTCATCCTCACCAGCACCTGAGGCACCTGTACTCGTTGCGGCGCAACGATGGTAAAAGAAATTGAAAGGGCGGGAATTGCAGTTGTACATGTATGTACAGTAACGCCCATCTCCTTAACCGTGGGAGCCAACAGAATTGTTCCGGCAGTAGCCATTCCCCATCCATTAGGGAATCCGACGCTATCGGAAACAGAAGAGTTCAGTCTGCGTAAGAGACTTGTAGAAAAGGCACTTGCTGCTTTACAAACGCCAGTTTCTGAACAGACTGTATTCGAAGATTAGTCGCAAAGACAAGATAAGGGTCCCACCGCCCGTGTAGGGACCCTTTATCTATGTGGAGGTGTGTTTATTGACCAATCCAGTTGTTAAAGCAGCAAGTTATTGTCTGTTCCATGCATCTGATATGGTGCTCGAACACGGAACTACCTTAACGATGGAGCGGGCTAAAAATCCGGATTCTCCATTATTTGAAGATGTCAAAAAAGGATTGCGCCCCTTTGAAAGTGTCGCAGCCTATCCACCCAACCAGGTCTATATTGGCAACATGACCCCGGACGAGTTAGCCAAAACGCCCCAGCCTTGGTATGAAAACACCGTAAAAGCTGACAGAAAAGGCAAACTTGGCGAGATTTTCCCCATGGATGAGTTTATTGCCATGATGAAAATCGTTGACTCCTTTGACTTGGTTGCCCTCGAAGATGGATTTGCCAAGCAAGTTTCAGAAAGGCTCAGCGATCATCCCCTCTTTAGTGATGCCGACTTAGCCGTTCTAGGCAAGACACAAAGCTTAGAGGAGATCAATGACCTGCTGGCCAAAAATATGGCGGTCGCTTTGGAGTTTGAAGGCAAGTTAGTAGGTTGTGTCAAAAGAGCCCACGAATCTGATGTTAACCTCAGTGCCAATGTCATGTTTGAAAACCTGGCCGCTAAAGCTGGCGGGGTTCTCAGCCTCAGACATCTTTTGTGGAACAATGACATTGACCCGGCAACCATCGATTATGTGATCGAAACATCTGAAGAAGCTGCCGGTGATATGAACCAGCGCGGCGGAGGCAACTTTGCGAAGGCCGTAGCTGAGAAGTGCGGCTGCATCAACGCCACTGGCTCAGACACTCGCTCCTTCTGCGCGGGCCCTGCCCACGGCATTGTCAAGGCCACCGGATTGGTCAAGTCTGGTATTTACAAACATGTGGCGGTTGTAGCAGGCGGAGCAACAGCGAAACTCGGTATGAACTCCCGGGACCACGTCAAGAAAGATGTACCTGTACTGGAAGACTGCATGGGCGGTTTTGCCCTCTTGATTGGTGAAGATGACGGAGTTAACCCCATTATTCGCACTGATGCCATTGGACGTCACAAAGTAGGCACCGGCGCTTCACCTCAGGCCGTTACAACTGCACTGGTCACCGCCCCTCTAGAGGAAGCCGGACTTACTATTACCGACGTAGATAAATACAGCGTAGAAATGCAAAATCCAGAGATCACTGTTCCAGCCGGAGCCGGTAATGTACCAGAAGCTAACTACAAGATGATTGGCGCCCTAGGGGTAAAGCAAGGTGCCATTGAGCGGACCGAGCTCAACAGCTTTGTAGAGAAGCACGGCCTGCCTGGCTGGGCTCCAACCCAGGGGCATATTCCTTCCGGCGTACCCTATATCGGTTTTGCCCGGGCAGGACTTTTGGATGGGACATTGAACCGGGTAATGATTGTCGGCAAGGGCAGCCTCTTCTTAGCCCGCCTCACCAACCTCTTTGATGGAGTTTCCTTCATTATGGAGCGCAATCCAGGCAAAGGCGGCGCAGCCGCTGCCGTTCCGACCGAAAAAATGGTCACCGTTGGCGTAACGCTCCTCGGCAGCGAACACGGTGTTGAAGAAGTGGTGCGCGGCGCCGAACTGGCCCAGCGCAAACACAAAAACATTAGAGTGGTCGCGATCGGACCTAAGGGCAGCACATCTTTGCCTGTCTACGAAGCGAACAGCGAAGATGAACAGCGTGCGACTATGGAAAATCTTCTAAAATCCGGCGAGATCGATGCCTGTGTGACAATGCATTATAACTTCCCGCTGGGGGTAACCACCATCGGCAGGGTCATTGCTCCAGCTACCGGACGGGAAATGCTCATTGCTTCCACAACCGGCATGTCTGCCGGCAATCGCACCGAGGCTATGCACAAAAACGCCATCCTGGGCATTGCAGTCGCTAAAGGTCTGGGCATTGAAAACCCAGAAGTTGGCATTCTCAACGTAGACGGGGCGCTCACTACAGAACGTTCACTGCGTGACCTTGAAAAAGAAGGCTACACCATTAACTGGGCAACTTCAGGACGGGCAGACGGGCAGGCCGTCATGCGCGGCAACGATGCCTTAACCGGCTCCTGCGATGTACTGGTCACCGACTCATTAACCGGAAACATCCTGGTTAAAATGCTCTCGGCCCTGACTACAGGCGGCCAGATTGAAAGCGTTGGCTATGGTTACGGTCCTGGTGTAGGCGAAGGCTACAAGCAAATCGTTAATATCGTCTCCAGAGCTTCTGGTGCACCTGTGATTGCCGGTGCCGTGGAATTTGCCGCCGATATGGCCAAAGCCAAGCTGCCTGAACTTGTAGACGCAGAGCTCAAACAAGCTAAGATGATTAAAGCAGAAGCTGCTGATACCGTACAGAAGCCGCCGGCAAAACCTGTAGATCAAGAGATCACCGGTGTCGACGTTCTGGAAATTGAAGATGCTGCGGAAGCCCTTTGGAAAGAGAACATCTATGCTGAAGCTGGCATGGGCTGCACAGGTCCTGTGATTATGGTGGCCCCTGAAGATTTTGAAGTGGCCAGACAAAAATTAATCGAGCTTGGGTACCTCAGCTAAGCACTTGCCCGTATAACAAAGGAACGCGTGGGTCAAAAGACCTAGGCGTTCCTTTTTCCGTACTGCAGTATCCCTTTAGTCCTCTAAACTCACGCTCACTGTGCCAAAATTAGAACGAATGATCACAGGATGCACACCCTCGCCCGATTGGCCCCGGGCAACCAGCTTATTGTTGGATTCAGCTCCTATCTGAAACGGCGCCTTGCCAAGCAAAGTGCCATTTGTGACCACTACATCAAAATCATAGCCGCCGTCAATTGCCAAAAGCCCAACTCTGCATGTTGCAAAGGAGTTGTCGAGACGAAGCGGTCCTCTTATGCGCTGCAGATTAATATTGCCAAAATTGCTGGCAATTGTGACCGTCCCTTCAATACCATTCACATTAAGATTTGAAAAACTGGTGTTGAGGTTCAAAAAGCCTACGAAATCATCTACATTGACTGAACCAAACTGATGGTCAACAGAAACCTCCATTCCATCAGGCACATGCACAATGAAGCCTAGACCCGCTTCTTGTCCTGCCGGCCCTTGGGAGAGTTCATAGCTCAGTTCTCGACCGGAGATGCTCTCCCTAACCTCCAATCCCTCCAGGACTTCTTCCTCGTCAGCCCAAATTATGGCCTGAACCTTAATTACATCACTCTCAGCCGATCTAAGTTCTACTACCCCATGCCGACCTTTGAGAGCAAGGGATGTAAAGTCACTTTGGGAAAGGATAAACTCCTGCATCTTATGGGCCGCAGGTTCCAAAATGCCCGGACCGACGTTAAAGTGGATCGAGGGTTCCTGAATGGAGCGATTGCCGAAATAGCGTACATCGAAGATAAAAAGCACTGTCAAGAAGACTAAGACAATCAGCGTCACTCTACGTATTTTCACTGCTTTCCCCCCTATCCACTGACTTCCACAAAGTGTTCAAAAAGAACACCCGTCAAGACAAATAGCGCTAGAATCCCAAGCCAGCTGCCGATCTCAGAAGCGAGATTCAACTCAAATACAATCCCTGCCCTAAGTTCGTCCAGCCTAAAGAGTCTATCTAGTGAGAGGACGGGTATCCAGCGGAATAAAGGTTCCATAAGGGCGCCGAGCACTTCCACAAACCAGCTGGACAAGAAGAGAGTCCAAATCGCAATTAGACCTTGCACTCGACCTACCATCTTGCTCACCACAAAGGCCAGCTGCACAAAGATCACCATAGAGGCAAGTACACCAAGGCTGAACAGATAAACAAGGCTGAAATTTCGGATCACCCACAGCAAGCTGGGTAAATTCTCCATAGCCTGCTGCACCTGAGGTGCGAAGAATATCAAAGCACCAACTGCCGTCACAGCTAAGAGGATGGTATACTCAAGACAAATCGCCGCAAGTTTCGCCAGCATCACTTTCCAGCCGGGCAGCGGCAGCACCAGGAGGGTGTAGACGGTATCTTCCCTCCACTCAATGCGCAGTGTCTGAAAACTCTGCCAGAGCAGCCAGAGGGGCAAAAACACCAAGGGAAGCGAGACAGCTGCTAGAGCTGCTTCGTTGGGCCAACTGCCCATCGATATCCTCACTCGCGTGAAGAGCATAACAATAAGGGCTATTCCAGAAAGAAAACCAAGCGGCAAAAGGCTGGCCTGCAGATCTTTCCGTAAGAGCCTGAAAAACCGGGTCATTAGGCAAACACCTCCTTGAAGAGATCGTTTATGGATTTCCCATACTGATTGCGCAAGTCCTCGGCATTGCCCTGCAGGTTGATCGTCCCTTCGTCCAGGAAGACCACTCCGTCAAAGAGCTGTTCTGTATCACCTACCGCATGGGTGGAGATAATCATGCTCTGTTCTTCACTCTTGAACTGCCGCACAATGCCTTCAACGATTCTGTCCCTTGAGGCCGGGTCAATACCGCTAAACGGCTCATCAAGAAGGAGCAGCGGAGCTTTGCGGGCCAGGGCCAAGACAAGTTTCAAACGGGCCCGCATACCCTTAGAAAGCGAACTCACCTTCTTGTTTTGATCGAGCCCCATAAACTCCAGAAGCCCTGCCACTCTCGCCCCGTCCCAGTCAGCATAAAAGGCG
This sequence comes from Bacillota bacterium, assembly GCA_012520315.1. Taxonomy (GTDB): domain Bacteria; phylum Bacillota; class Limnochordia; order Darwinibacteriales; family Darwinibacteriaceae; genus UBA5420. The sequence continues at coordinate 6,012 of JAAYOM010000049.1, forward strand.
GCAGTAAAGTCAACAGCCTGCCTGACTGTCATCCACCTATAAAGGTTTTCCACCTCCGGAACAAAGGCAATCTGCCCTTTCCTACGGCGTGAAGGAGAGTCTCCGAAGATCTCAATCTCACCCCCGTCGGCCTTGACCAAACCTACTACACATTTCAAGAGTGTTGATTTGCCGCTGCCGTTTGGCCCCAGCAGAGCCCAAATTTCACCCTGAGGCAGCGTCAGGTCAACGCCCTTTAGGGCTTCTACTTTAGAGTACTTCTTGCGCAAGTTACGTATCTGCAGCGCCTGAATCGCTTTGCTCATCGATCCCTCACCTCTTTCTTAGCTTCAAGTTCAGAAAACCGATTCTTCACAAGATCTAACGCAGCTTCTCGGCTGAGGCCAAGTGCCTGTACCGCCCGGACAAATTCATCCACAAGATTGGTCACCATTTCGATTCTCGTCTCCTCCACAAGTCCTTGATTCTGACTGACAAAAGTGCCTTGTCCACGCAGGGTTTCTACCAGACCCATAGTCTCCATTTCACGATACGCCCTTTGTACGGTATTGGCATTGACCTTGATCTGGGTCGCCAGGTCCCGTTGAGAAGGAATTTTGTCTCCCGGCCTAAGCTCACCAGTGACAATTTGGCGTTTAAATTCCTCGATAATCTGCAAGTATATTGGTATGGATGTACTGAAATCTATGTTCAAATCGGTGCCCCCCTTTCCGAATTAGTGCACTAGCATCCTAGTACACTAATATAATACCCCCCGATTTGGCATTTGTCAACTGCCTTTTTGCAGCTTGTATCTTCAGCAGCTTTACATACAGACTAAATGGAGGAGTTAGACCATGTTTAATCGATCACACTTCCTGGGAAAATTTATCATGCTGGTGATTTTGGGCCTGCTGACGCTGACCTTGTTTGACAGCAATCCCTGGTGGAAGGTATTCCTTTTTGCCATACCTGCCGTTTTACTGAATCTGTTCCTGACCGGTCTCGCGGTGCAAAACTCGTGGCCCGCCCTTGTAACCGCCCCTGTCCAGGGAGTTGCGGCCGCTTTTTTGGCTTATTTAGCAGGATTAACTCCCCTTTTCCGCACTACATCTGGCACTCTGGCAGGTTTCGCCCTGCTGCTTGGCGTTGCAGAATATCTCTTAGCCGGCTTTTTTCTACGAAAAAACCATGAGTAAGGTTCCCATGGTTTTTTTCCGCCTGTCGCATACTCATTTCCAGCATGGTATAATAATCCCATATGAGTCCCAAATACTATACTAAGGTGGGCGCTTGTGAAAAAAACGACCAGGACTGAGCTCATTTTAAAGGGCAATATCTACAGGGTATTGATTACACTTTCAATCCCGATCATCATCAGCAGTCTGATTCAAACCTTGTACAATCTGGCAGACGGGATTTGGGTCAGCAGGATCTCTTCCGTACATTTTGCCGCCACGGCCTTTGTCTGGCCTGTCAACTTTTTCTTCATCTCAATCGGCACCGGCCTATCTGTTGCTGGGACCTCCCTATTGTCCCAGCTGGTAGGTAATGGAGACTATGGACGGGCCAAGGAATATACTGCGCAGCTGATGGCTGTAACTGTCCTGAGTTCTTTTTTCTTCACTGTGCTAGGATACATACTCAGCCCCCACATCATTCGTCTCATGGGCGGCACCGGTGAACTTGCCGCCTTGGGGAATGTCTACCTGCGTATTACCTTTTTAGATTTGCCGTTTTTGTTCATCTTTTTCAATATCAACTCGATAATGCATGCCCAGGGCGACACGATCACGCCGATGCTCTTAAGCGGTGCCTCAGCCCTGATCAATGTCATCTTGGATCCTATCTTTATTTTCACCTTCAACTGGGGTATCGCAGGAGCAGCCTGGGCTACTCTAGTTTCCCGGGCTCTTCTGGCAGGAGTCGCATTTATGCTCTTGTTCGCAGAAAAAAACAAACTCAAACCCAGTTTCGCAGGGTTCAAGTTTGACAGGAAGATTCTCCGGGAGATTGTGACTGTAGGTTTGCCGTCCAGTATCGGACATTCAGGGGCATCCTTAGGATTTATTGTGCTCAATGCCTTCATAGGTTCCTACGGTACCGCAACCATTGCAGCCTACGCCATGGTCAACCGCATAACATCCCTGATTATGCAGCCGGCCATGGGCATAGGCCAGGCTTTGACTGCAGTGGTCGGTCAAAATGTAGGGGCCCGCCAAATGGACAGGGTGAAAGAAGCTTTTTTCAAAGGCCTGGCGCTCACTGTCTTGATCGGGGTTTTGGGAACTTCTGCCCTGATCCTGTTTGACGAACCTATTATTTTCTTTTTCATGCAGGCCCGGGATGACCTCTTGGTCATCGACCTTTCCCTCACCTATTTATTCTATGTATCCCTCTCCATGCCGCTGATGGGAATTTTCAGCGTCTTCGTCGGCCTTTACCAAGGTACCGGAAACACCAAGTATTCCATGAGTATGGAAATCGGCAGACTCTGGCTGGTCAGACTTCCCATGATCCTCTTCTTCAAACATTTCACCAGTTGGGGCCCTACCGGCATCTGGTTTTCCATGAGCTTCAGCAATCTAATTGTCTGCCTCTACGGTTTTTTGCTCTACCTGCGAAGAGGATGGGAAAAAACAATTCTGGATCTCCAGGACCCAGAATCAAAGGGAGCTTTAGATTTGGCCAACTAGACCTAAACTTCCCGCGGAGGTAGGCTAGTAAGAAGTTTTTGAGTCAACATACCCGAGCACAACCAGCACACTGACTAGAATAATGGGTATGGTCAGCGCGCTGTCGAGAATCCTGCCCAGCAAAGAGTTATCAACTCTCTCCAGCTTGCCTGAATCAGCCACTTTCCAACTATCCCCAACCTTGCGGAAGGTCATGAACATGATTTTTTCCCGTTCTACTGGCTGACCAAAATAGCCCACCAAGGTTAGTTTTTGATACACCTCTGCAACTGCCCTGCGGGTTCTGGCATCTATAGAAATGATCTCATAGGAAAGATCATAGATATCGTCAATATGAACTCTAAAGGCATTGGACATGCGCGAAATAAAACCCGACTTGCTTGGTATGACCACACCATCCATGTCAGCTGGGAAACTCATAGCATCAGCCAGCCTTCTAGCATCCCTCGCCTTAATCGCCTCAGTATATTCCTCCAAGGCATAGCGCATCTCTATCTCTGCCAGCACCAGATCAGCCCCGCCCAGTTTAGATCCCCTGCTGTAATTCCAAGCCAACAGGCCTGCCAGCACGAGCACGGCCAAAATTCCGGCAATCCATCTCTTCTTCAACTGATCCCCCCTCAGTATGCAGCCTACATTATGCTATAAAGCACTTTACCACATTTCAAGGAGTATTTCACTAGTAATGGCCAAGCGTTCCTTGAATCATGGCCCTGTGTTCGCAGAACTTGTAGATTCCGTAGCCCGCGAGAAGATGCCCAACCCCAATAAGAATCATGGCTGCCACATGTCCAAACCCAATTTGCGACAAGTTCTGCCCTCCCACCATCACTCGGTTAATCAAAGCAGAGCCGTAACTGCAGGGTAAAAGGCGCATCCATATAATTCGCCCTGCCGGGGCCCCTACCAGGGCAATCAGGAGAAACTGCACCATTTGCGTATAACTGTCAATCCGTTTAAGAACCAGTGTAATGCCGCCCACGGCAAAACCGATGCCTGCACTGCCAAGCAGCGTACCAATCACTAAGGGCAAAAGTGACCAAAAATCCAGATTCACACTGACGCCGGTGGTTAAAAGGGCTGCAGCGAGCAAAACCGCAACCATGATTAGGTTTGTGAAAAACCCTGCCACGACCTTCGCCCCCATTACCCAGCCAAAGCCATGGGCCGACATGTACAGCTGCTCCAAAGTTCCCTCCTGGGCCTCAGTGCGCACGGTATACCACACATCCTGATAGGTTGAAAGCATGAAAATCCAAAGCACATAGCCTACGACCAAACCTTCCAGAGTATCTGCGCCCACGCCGACAAGAGCCCTGACCCCCTGAAAGCCTCCAACTAGAAGCAGGAAAATTACATAAAGGGTGATCATGCTGCCGACACTGTTATGCAGGTAGCGCCTAAAGAGGATCAACTCCTTCTTAAAAAAGGCCTGCAGCAATAGTCCCTTTCTAAGCACCTTGGGAACCCCCTTCCAGAATCTGCAGAAATACGCGTTCAAAGTTGTTTTGATCCTGGTCAATGGATTCGATGGGCGAATGATTAGACTCTAGTACCCCTATGACCCGATAGAGTATCTGAGACTCCTCAAGACGCACACTGATCGCGGTCTGGATCGGTGATTCCTCTTCAATTATAACCTCTTCCATCGCCAGCAGGGCTTGGCGCTGCTCTGCAGTCAGCCCGCCTTGAACAGTGATTCTGTAAACCTTCACCTTAAACAGATCCAAAAGATTATGTACGCTGTCATTAGCTACGATACGGCCTTCATTGACGATGATCACTCGCTGGCAGGCATCCTGAACCACATTCATGTCATGGGTGGTCAGAATCACTGTCCGTCCCTGTTCTTTCACTATCTGTTTCAGCAGCTGGCGGATCTCATAGGAGGCTTGCACGTCAAGGCCTAGCGTAGGTTCATCGAGCAAAACCACCTTGCTTTGGGAGATGAGGGCCACCGCTATCGCTAGTTTCTGCTGCATCCCCCTGGAAAGTTTCCGCGCTTCCACATCTCTTTTTTCAGTGAGGTTAAAGAGCTTTAGGTAATACCCAATTTCATTACGAAGGCGAGCTGGATTAAGACCCCTGACAGCTGCAAAAAACTCCAGGTTTTCTTGGGCAGTAAGTCGCCAGTAAATGTTGCGATTACCTTCCAGCACCGCACTAACGTCGGCCAGGGCCGAAATTCGGCGCTGGAGCAGATCGATACCGTTAATGAAAATCCTGCCGGAACTTGGCCTAATCAAACCGCAGAGCATCTTTACAGTGGTGGTTTTGCCAGCCCCGTTTGGTCCCAAAAAGCCTAGCAGTTCACCCTCATGTACGCCAAAACTTATGTTGTCAACTGCCTTTACCCCAGCCTGACCTTTGCGGCCCGGATATACTTTCTCTAACGCCTCAACCTGAATCATCCCAATCCTCCCCTTCTCGCTTATAGCCTGACTAGGATTCCCTCGCCAATTCCCTGGAAGCAGTATCCTGGGCATAAAGGAGCTTGATCTTACTGGAAGAGGCCATGCTCAGCCCCAAGGCAGCGGTGACCAGCCCACTGACCATAAATAGGGAAGCTGTCGAAAAATTGTCCACCAATACTCCCGAAAAAGCCATGGAAAGCGGGACTAGCATCTGCCCAATGCTGTCCATGAGTCCGTACACCCTTCCTCGGTAAGCATCAGGTACAGTCTCCTGCAACATCACTTGCAGGGGAACATTCACGAAAGTATTCAAAACGCCAATCGCCAACAGCGAACTGGAAAGTGCCGCCAACGTCATAGGCAGACCGGCTCTGCCATAAACAGCCGGGAGGGCAAAGACACCCAGCAGACCTGCGATCAGCCCCTGCATAGTAATGCCTGACGTTAAGAGTGATTCCTTACGAAACTTCTTGGCTAAGTAACCGACCAAGGCAGTGCCTATTAGAAACCCGACTGGCAGCATAGCCTGAACGGTGCCATACTGCTGCGCTTCCAGCAAAAGCACCTCTTTGCCGAAATAGGGGAACACTACATTCATCAGTGGAGCACCCAGGAAGTTCAAGGCAGTGGCGAAGAGAATCAGAGTTCTCAGCCCTACATTCTGCCAGATGTAAACAAAGCCCTGTCTAAAGCTTTGCAGAAACTGGCGGCTTGCTGAGAGATCAGCCACGCCCTTGTCTTCTCGCACCACTTGCGGAAAACGAATGAAGACCTCTGAGAGGGCGGAAAGCAAAAAGGCTATGCCGTTGATTAAAAATACTCCGAAGTAACCTGTTGTCCCCAGCAAAAAGGCCCCTAGCACCGGACCGATGATCATGGTCGCCCCCCGTGACAGATTGTTTAAGGAGTTCGCCTTGACCAGCTCATCTTTCTTCACCAGACCGGGAATAGTTGCTGAAATTGCAGGTCCAAACAAAACTCCGCAAAGTGAAGACAAGATGGTGGCCACATACAAGATAGGCATAGTCAGATGTCCAGAACGGAAAATTACGGCCAGGCCCAAGATAATCAAACCTCGCAAGACATCCATGGCTACCACAATGGTCTTGCGGTTCCACAGATCGGCCAAAACCCCGGTGAAAGGCGCCAAGGCAACCATGGGAATGGAAGATGCAAAGAGCATTGCTCCCAATGCCGTGCCCGAACCCGTTAAGTCAAGAACCAGCCAGGTCAGTGCCAGGTAATGTACACCGTCCCCAACTTGGGAAACTAGTCGCCCCCAAAACAGCAGACCAAAGTCACGATTGATAAAAAGGCGCTGACCGAGTGTTTGTTTATCTTTTGCCATCTCCATCCCTCATCTCTCTGTGATGAGTCCATTGTAGCCTGCCGCCGGCTGCAAATAAACTGTCTGGGGATTGGTCACATCTCCGCCTCAAGTCTGAATTTAACGCAAAAACTTACCAAAGAAGCGTGACTGCCAGGTGCTGTGTTCTCTTTGGTATAAAGCCAGCTGATCATACAAATAGGGGACAAAATCTGTGAATTGCGGATACAGATCGCGGTTAGCCTGGTAGTATTCCAACTGCTCTACCACATATCGCGTCAGATAAAAACCCCATCTCTCATTGTTTTCCACAATCAGCAGCTCAACTTCGGGCAAAAACAGATCACGGGCCGCCACTGCTTCCATGGCGCGAATAACCTGCTCATTAAGGAAAGTAGCTACGGTAGTGTAGGCCTGTTCTGCCATAACTTCGCGCACAGGCCACAGCAAAGGCTTCAGCTGATTAGCCCGCTCGGGATAGGCTTGCAGACTTGGGTTCACAAAAGCATGCCCCAACTCGTGGCAGGTGAGACTCTCCAGGCTGACTCCTGACGGAAACTCGGGGACAGTTTCGCTGGACCCGTTTTCCCGAATAATTTGAAAGGCAATTTCATTTCCCTCTGAGTCCGTAACCGCAGCACCATAACCGCCCCCTGGAAACATGCTCGGAGCTGCAATCAGGTGAAACCCTGCCGGGGTCCAACCAAAGAAATCACTCAGCCAAGCTTCCACCAACTCCCGGCGAAATCCTTGGAGACTTGGGGCTAGACAATCAGCCAAGTAGGGTTCCCATTTTGCAAAAAAGGAGAGAAAATTCGACTCGGCAGCCAAATCGGCAAGCGCGAGCCTAAAATCCTCTAGAATCTCCCGTCCTCCAGCCCGCTTTATCACATACTCACTGTACTCATAGGCAAGATCTAAGTCAGGCAACGATCCAAGATGACAGATGAAGGCCGGCGGTCCATCATAGGCAAAGCCTTTATTGGTCAATTCTTGGGCCAGCCTGATCGCATCGTGTTCTTTGTACGGGGCAAAAAAATCCTGCAGGGCCCGGAAGTATTCATTGCCCAGACCCTCTGGGCCCCGTTTTTCAATCCAGCTGGTCTGGGATAAAACACCGGCCAAGAGCTCCATCTCGGGAGATACCCGCAGGGGCGCATCTGCCGCTGCAGATGAATTGAACAGTATCATTAGTATTGCTAAGCAAATCAATTTACGAGTCATGTCACCCTCCACGAATTTCGAAATATTCTTTCCGGAAAACGTAAATCTTTCTCAATCGACAAAACAGGACTTTCGCCAGTTTCCCTTAATCGCCTGCAGCTTTTTTCATCCATAGGCTGATTTTTCTGGCAAAATCCCCGTAAATCAATATCCATTTTACGAAATAGGAATCACTCTTAACACCGTTGACACCTTTAAATTTCATTGTTATAATTAAAGTGAAATCTCCGAAGACCGTACAGGGAGTGGGGGAACCAATCTCTTGGGGTGAATCTTGCTCACACAAGAGGGGCGACTTGGGCGTCCTAACCCGTCAGCTAACCCCACAGGAGTACACCAAGGCGTAGTGCCGTTTTGTTCATAAGAATAAAACGCCTAGCGCTTTTTTGTTTCCCAAAAATTCGTTTTTCGAGAGGAGATTCATCATGAGAAAGAAGCCAGAACATCGTCTAAATGTCTTGACTGCAGTGAACAGTACTGATAAGTACCGCATTCAGAGAATTCTTGATCTAGAGAAGCACCCTCGTCAAAAACCGTCTTACCTATCAGGTTCGATTATTCCACACTTACCGCTGCATCTAATTGTCTAAATCCAACTTTTTCCCAGGGCTCTCGCCCTGGGATTTTTTTAAAAAACAAGGGATACTCCTACCATCCCCTTCGCTACCGCAAGTTCAGCCCAATCTGGCACCCGCCAGTGCAAACGGAGCAAATTCTCTTGCTTAGGATGCACCAGCCAACTCACGCCGAGATCGCCGAGGAATCCCTCCACACGCAGTTGCCAGTTTAGGCGGCTATCGCAAAGGCGTGCCCCCACCCAGACCCTAGTCAGGAAGGAGCTGTAGAGGTCATATTCAAGCCAGGGCTCAAGTCCCTGCCCAGAGAGGGATAAACCAGTTCGCCACCTGTAGGCTGGGGATAGAACCAGTTCTAGATGGCCGGGATAACCCAGGCTGAGCATGTGTTTTTCACGGCTGCGGGCATCAAAGTCGATCATGGGTAAGTGCACTGAGAACAGCTCATGCAGCCAGAACTCCTCTATCGGCTCCAAATCCTCAAAGGCCGGTCCGGCAAGGAGAAGGGGAATCACAAGGTCACTGTTTTTTAAACCTGAATGATTGCCCTTCTGGATCCCAGGGCCATAGGGAATTTTGGGGGAATCAAGCA
>JAAYOM010000008.1 GCA_012520315.1 Bacillota bacterium
CCGCCGGTAGTGCTTAATGTCTGTCGCTGACCAGTATAGAAGGGGTGACATTTGGAACACAATTCCACCTTGATTTCACTCTTGGTAGATCCAGTTTCAAAAGTCTCACCACAGGCGCAGGTCACAACACTCTTACCGTACTTGGGATGTATATCAGCTTTCATGTCCTCATTCACCTCACTAACTTTACTGGATAAGCCAAAAAGTATTATAACATAGTCTAGCCACTCTTGGCAATGAGGTACTAAACTTATTTTAGATATGTCTGTGGATTCACAGGATTATTGCGGTAGCGAATCTCAAAGTGGACGTGGGGTCCGGTTGAAACTCCCGTATTGCCGCTGTAGGCTACAGTTTCCCCACGGGATACCCTTTGCCCAACTTTCACGTTCAGGCGGGAGTTGTGGGCATAGCGGGTCTCAATGCCGTTTCCATGGTCAATAATAACCAGGATACCGTAACCGCCGTTCCAGCCAGCGAAAGTGACTCGTCCGTCCGCCGCAGATTTCACATGAGTTCCGGTGGGAACAGCAATGTCTAAACCATTATGCATTCTACCCCAGCGGGGGCCGAAGGTAGAAGAAATCCGTCCCCTGACCGGCCAATCGAAGGCCTTCTGCAACTGCCCGTTAACAAGGAGGACATCACGGGGTCTAAGCTGAGTAGCCCCGGGAATAACCAGCTTTGTATTGGGCTGTATACGGCTGGGATCAGTGATTGCGTTCGCCCGCGCAATCTCATCCAAAGGCACGTTGTAACGCTCGGAGATCTCCCAGAGACTCTCGCCTGTGGCAACTTGATGCAGCACCCCGTTAACTGAAGGGATCTGGAGTTCCTGACCAATGGAAAGATAGTTCTTATTCTTGAGATCATTTGCTGACGAAATGGTATCTACAGATACTCCGTAAGCCAGGGCAATATCCCACAAAGTTTCACCTGGATTAACTTTGTGAACAAAGATCGCAGGCTTCTCTTCCTTCTTTTCTTCCCTCTGTTCTTCCACCTTAGGCGGATCGGGAACAGGCACAGCAGCCTCAACACGAGTGACGGCCTCAGGGGCAATCTCCTCTTCCGAGGCGTCAACTAGGGATTTCACTTCATCGAAGTCAAGTTCTGCTAATCTCTCTTGTTCAAATTCCAGTTCGTATAGGACCGCCTCTGATTCCTCCAGATCAGACGGAGACTCGGAACTAACGAGCTCCATCTTTTCCAGATCCAAATCTAGAAGCTCCAAAGGACCAAAATCAGATGCACTGGAAACTAAGTTATCCGTGTCTTGGAGGGAAATCCTGGCTTGGGCCGGCGCCTGGTTTGAAGCACCGCTTTGGCTCGGGTCATCCTGGTAAGCAAAGTCCTCTAAAACATAGCCGTCTATATTGATATAGATCAGGCTATCTAAATCCCAGTCACTCCCGCCAATATGCATTCTGGTATCTACCTGGCCCAGAATGCCAAAGCTGAAAATGACCGCAAATATTAACAGTATGAACCCCCGACTGCGGATTAACCGCCTCCACATGATAAATCCTCCCTCGACACGCAATAGCCTATTTTCATCAGTTCGACGCGTTATAAAAATATCCTTTTACTTATTCCGAACATTTTCTGCAAATGTTGAGGTAGTTATCAGCTCTATCAACTCTGCATTGTTTTTGGTATGGGTCACTCTATCCAACACAAGATCCAATGTTTCAGCAGGCCCTAACGAGCCCATAGCTTTACGCAGCACCCAGGTCGCGTCCAGCTCTTCTGGTGTCAGCAAAAGCTCTTCACGGCGCGTACCCGAACGATAAATGTCAATGGCCGGGAAAATCCGTCTCTCAGCCAGCTTACGGTCTAAATGCAGCTCCATGTTGCCGGTACCCTTAAATTCTTCGTAGATCACATCATCCATACGGCTGCCGGTGTCAACTAAAGCTGTGGCCAAGATCGTCAAGCTTCCCTGCTCCTCCAGCTTCCTAGCTGCGCCAAAGAACCGCTTGGGACGATGGAGTGCAGCTGGATCCACACCGCCAGACAAGGTGCGCCCGCTCGGCGGCACAATCAGATTGTGCGCCCTGGCCAAGCGCGTAATACTGTCGAGGAGAATGACCACATCTTTGCCAGACTCAACTAAACTCTTCGCCCTGGCCAAAACGATGTCGGCCGTACGCACATGATTTTCAGGGGGCAAATCAAAAGTTGAGCTAATAACCTCACCGTCGACAGAACGCCTCATATCTGTTACTTCCTCAGGACGTTCGTCAATCAAGAGCACAATAATCTCGATATCGGGATGATTCTCAGCGATAGAATTGGCCAACATCTTTAAGACAGTGGTTTTGCCGGCCTTGGGAGGCGAAACGATCAAACCCCTTTGACCTAACCCTAATGGGGATAATATATCCATTAAGCGCATGGAATAATTCGTCGGTGTAGTTTCTAAATGAAGACGCTGGTTGGGATAAATTGGTGTGAGATCATCGAAGCACGGCCTTTTGGCTGCTAACTCCGGGTCAGAAAGGTTGATAGCCAAAACCCGCAGGAGGGCAAAATATCTTTCCCCGTCTTTGGGAGGCCTGACCTGGCCTAGAATTTCGTCGCCGGTGCGCATGGAGAAGCGCCTGATCTGCGAAGGCGAAACATAAACATCATCAGGACTGGGCGTATAGTTGTCAACGCGCAGAAAACCGTATCCCTCAGCGGTAATTTCCAAAATGCCGCTGATAAACAACAGGTTCTCTTTCGTTGTCTCATGTTTCAAAATCTCAATAATCAATTCCTTCTTACGGAACCGTTTAATGCCTGTTACCCCCAAGTTTCTTGCCAGTTCCTGCAATTCAACGGAGGTCATCGATTCCAATTCTGCAATATTCAAGCATCCACCACCTTTAAAAGGGGGAAGGGAAATCCTTCCCCCTGCAATTTTCTAGGCACGTCCTGCTGAGCCGAAGAGCCTCATTTTAGCCCTTGCTACTTCTTTCATTGCATCGCGAGCAGGTCCTAAAATCTTCCGAGGATCAATCTCTCCAGGCTTCTCAGCTAAGAGATCTTTGATAGCCTGCGAGAAGGCAATTCTCAAGTCTGTATCGATATTGATTTTGGTAATTCCGTGGGGAATCGCCTGGCGAATCTGTTCATCGCTAATACCGGAGGCCCCGTGCAGCACCAAGGGTACATCCGTTGCGGCTGCGATCTCCTCGAGACGCTTAAAGTCCAGCTTAGGCTCGCCTTTGTACACGCCGTGGGCTGTACCAATTGCAATAGCCAGAGCATCTACATTAGTCCGCTCTGCAAACTCAGCTGCTTCCTTAGGATCTGTGAAGGTTGCATCCCTGGCATCTACTACGATGTCATCTTCGACTCCACCGATTTTGCCAAGTTCAGCTTCAACAGATACTCCGCTTGGATGGGCAATTTCAACAACCTTCTGTGTGATCGCTATGTTTTCTTCAAACGGAAGCTGAGATCCGTCGATCATGACTGCGGAAAAACCATGGCGCACACATTGTACAACCTGGTTGAAGCTGGTGCCGTGGTCAAGATTTAAAGCAACTGGCACGCTTACTTTCTCAGCGGCAGCTCTAGCCATGGCTACAATATACTCAATTCCGGCATATTTAATGCCGCCCTGGCTTGCCTGCAGAAACACAGGTGATTTCTCTTCTTCTGCAGCCTCAATAATGGCCTGCATAATCTCCATGTTGTTGAGATTAAAGGCTCCTACTGCATAACCACCTTTTTTTGCTGCTTGAAATAATTCCCTACCGTTGACTAACATTACGAAAGCCTCCTCTAAAATGAATTATATTAATGGTTTGAGCCATTCTCCCAAATAACGTGATGTGCATGGTTCCATTACAATTTCAGCTACCCGCGCTAGTTTTTCCTGGTGCTGCCGGGTGCTGGCGCAAATTTTCACCACGCTGCCGCAATAGGAGCATACTAATTCAACCAAATCAGGATAAACGTCGATACCGATGGAGGAAAACTCACACTCACAGCGGATCTTGTCCTGACCTGCCAACTCCTCCAGATTCTCTAGCACCCTCTTCATTACCTCAGGGTTGACGAAATCATCTTTCTCCAGGAAAAAGCCTGATTGTCCGCCCAGCGCTACCTCGTCCACATGGTCCGGTTCGCCTAAATACCCCAGGCTGCGTCCACTCATGGGCGAAAGCAGGTGAATCAGCGGCATGCCGAAAAATTGGCTCCTAGGCAGTAAGATCCGGGCCCGTTCCCCTTCTATACTGAGCACATCCAGCTCAAAATTCTTGTTTAAACGACGCAAATGACCCTGGGAAAAACCGCATTTGCACATGAGCTGCACCGGTTTTTGCGAGATAGAAAAAAGTGAAAATGTATGTTTTTGAATTCCTTGGCAAGCAGGACAGGTCAAAGCAATCGTCCTCTCGCTGTTCACAATCACAGAAACTCCTCCTATCGCGAATATTAATTCGCCAACAAGAAGGATTTTCCTTTGAAATCATTTCAGATTCCCAAATATATCGTAAAGGACAAGTGTCCCATCCTCTTCTTGGACAGAATAGTTCACTAAGATCAAGCCTAGCAGGCCCTGGGGGTTAACCCAGCAAAGTACATCCTGGAAAGCATCGGGTGCAACAGGATGCATCGATTCCAAGCTGGCAGGCGCTCCCAAACGTAGAATTTGACAATCTGTATCCAGCTTGTAGATCAGCTTTTCGCCGCCTGATTCTAATAGAAGCTTATGCTGCTCTGGGAACACCTGCAACACGTCGCCATGGACTATTTTCCACGCAGGCGCTGCACTGACGCCAACAGAAAAAGTCAGAACCAGCCCGAAAACCAGTATTAGCTTAATATTTTGCAATAACATAGCGCACACCCCTTCTAACAAAGAGTATGCGCCAAAATCTGCCATCTATGCAAAATTCTAGGTTCGCTAGTTCTCCTTACGAAAATCATCTGGTGAGACATTTTCCAGGAAGGAACGGAACTGCTCCATTTCCGGATCATCTTCACCGGAAACGGCCATGGCATAGGGTTGAATCTTCTCGTCTACAAAAATCGATGCGCCCGAGCGCAGAGCAAGCGCAATAGCATCACTTGGCCTTGCATCTACGCGCACCATCTTTTCACCTTGGACGAAGCAAACTTCCGCGTAGTATACATCGTCAGCAAGATCTGTAATTACAATCTTATCCACTTTAGCCCCGAGGGCAAGTACAGAACTGAGCAGCAAGTCATGCGTTAAGGGTCTTGATATCTCCACACTCTCAAGAACCACTGCTATGGCGTTGGCCTCCGCAGGACCGATCACTAGCGGAAGATAGGAGTCCTCAACTTCATTGGTTAGAATCACAACGGGAAGCAGAGTGTCGCGATCCAAGCCCACAGCCTTTACTTTCATGCGAAGCATACTAACACCTCCAAGCATGTGACAATCAGCAACTTTTTAAAATCGCCTCAATAAAGTGCACAAACAATGGATGCGGATTGGTGGGTCTAGACTTGAACTCAGGCTGAAACAGCGTTCCCACAAACCAGGGATGATCCTTTAATTCGATGATCTCAATCAACTGACCATCGGGCGAAACACCTGCCACCCGCACCCCTGCATCTATCAAGCTGTCAAGATATTCCCGATTCAACTCATAACGATGTCGGTGACGTTCCTGAATCTGCGCTTCCTGATAAGCCTCCATGCTTAGAGTACCTTCTTGAACCAGGCATGGATATGCCCCTAAGCGCATAGAACCCCCGAGTCCAGTCACCTCTGGATGTCCGGGCCTAAAACTAATCACAGGATGTTCACAATCTCCAAACTCTACGCTGCCTGCACCCTGCAGTTTGGCAACATTGCGTGCCAGTTCGATCACAGCACACTGCATGCCTAAGGAAATGCCGAAAAAGGGAATCTTATTTTCCCTGGCATACCTGGCTGCCATGATCTTACCTTCCACACCGCGTGAACCAAATCCTCCCGGCACCAAAATTCCATCCAAACCTTCCAGGCATTGGTCAGAACCTTTTTCCAAGTCCTCGGCTTCAATCCAGCGCAGCTCCACATGGGTGCCCTTGGCAAAGCCGGCATGGCGCAGAGACTCAGCTACGCTTAAGTACGAATCCGGCAGCGAGACGTACTTACCCACAATGCCCACTTTTACACTGCGGGAAAGTCCTTTAATAGAAGCGACTAAGTCATTCCATTCCCCTAAGTTTGCCGGTGCGGCTTTCAACTTTAGCTTCTCCAGAACGATTTCATCTAAGCGGGACTCGGCAAAACAAAGGGGTACCTCGTAAATGCTGCCCACATCTGTGTTAGGAATTACCGCTTCCTCATCTATATCACAAAACAGGGCGATCTTTGCCCGCAGATCCTCAGTCACTTCCTGTTCGCTGCGGCAGACAATGACATCCGGCCGAATACCAATGCTCCTGAGCTCCTTAACGCTGTGCTGCGTCGGTTTGGTCTTAAGCTCCTGGGCAGCTGCGATATAGGGAATCAGCGTAACATGAATGTACAAGCACGAATCAGCGCCCACATCTATGCGCATCTGACGGATGGCCTCAAAGAAAGGCAGGCCCTCTATATCGCCAACTGTACCGCCAATTTCCACTAATATGACATCTGCCCCGCTGTCTTCTGCAACTGAGAGAATCCGGGTTTTGATAGCATTAGTAACATGGGGAATCACCTGTACGGTGCCGCCGTTGAATTGGCCTTTCCGTTCCTGGGAAAGAATTGACCAGTAAATCTGGCCGGTGCTCACATTGCACTTCTTGGTCAGATTTGTATCAATAAAACGTTCATAATGCCCCAGATCAAGGTCACATTGACCGCCGTCTTCAGTGACAAAAACCTCGCCGTGCTGCAGAGGGCTCATGGTACCGGGATCCATATTCAAATAAGGATCGAGCTTAAGTACGCTAACTTTCAACCCCCTGCTCTTGAGCAGCATACCCAGGGAGGCCACTGTAATACCCTTGCCAAGACTGGAAACTACACCGCCAGTCACGAAAATAAACTTACTCACTCTTCGTCCTCCCCTTCAGCATCTATTGTATCGTCTTCCTTAACTTCAGTATACTTGACCATCAACTCATGATAAAAACAATTCTGCAAAAGTGCTAGAAAACTTGCGACAAAAATTAGGATAGGCGCAGCAAGTATGAGGCACAGTACGACGATGGCAGCGCTTAAAACAAGCAGTACCAGGGAGGGCAGAGGATTATCCAAAACAATAAGGGCTGCCCTTTTCAGTGTCAAAAACACACCTATATCCTGATTAACCAAGAAGGGAAACACAAACTGATGCATCGCTATCCAGAAAATGATGCCCCAAATCCAAATTCCAGATAAAATTGTGAAGACCACAGCCGGGTAATTCTGGCTAAACATGATGTTGAACACCAGGATAAATACAGCCAAGACCCCTAGGAACAAAAGGCCGGAGCCCCGCAGCCAAAAAAGTTTGAACCCTTCCCACAGATCTTTGAAGGATGTATCTTCACCTAGTATTACACGATTCATGCGGTAGTGCACAAAGGCTATGGCACCGCCCATAGTAATAAAGCTGAGGATAATGGATAGATAGAAGAAAACATCGTTTTGAAGAAAAGGCAGATAAGAAAAGGCCAGCATGGGTCCGAAGCCCACACAAAACCAGACAAAATTAGTGAGCATTACCTTGCCTATATGATCGTAGCTCAGTTTAAGAGCGCGCACAAATGTACGCCAACTCTGGCCAAAAGTCATAATTCACCATCCTCACATCTGTTCAGGCGCGTCCACACCTAAAATATCCAACACCTTCTGCAATACGCACTTAACCTGTGTCACCAAGACCAGGCGTGCATCCCGCAGCTGCTCCTGTTCACCCAGAATATGGCAATGGGCGTAGAAGGAATGGAAAAGACTGGCTAGCTCCAAGGCATAACGGGTCATGCGATGGGGTTCGCGCTGCAGTGCTGCTGTCAACATCTCTTCCGGCAATGCCGCCATCTGCTTTAACATTGCCAGCTCAGAATCATGGGTCAAAAGCTCTAGGTCAACTTGTCCGCAGTTCGGCAGACTGACGCCCATTTCTCCGGCCTGCCTCAGGATGCTGGCTATTCTGGCATGGGCGTATTGCACGTAAAAGACTGGGTTTTCATTTGATTGCTCTACGGCCAGATCCAGGTCGAAATCCAAATGACTCTCCGGACTGCGATGCAGGAAGAAGAAACGTGCTGCATCCTTGCCTACTTCCTCTACTAAATCCTGCATAGTAATAAACTCGCCGGCACGTTTTGACATTTTCACCTGCTGGCCATTACGCAGGAGGGCAACATACTGCAAAATTAAAACCTCTAGAGTATCCTCGCTGTAGCCCAGGGCCTGAATGGCCGCCTTCATGCGCCCAATATAACCATGATGATCAGGGCCCCAAATGTCAATAAGCTTTGTGTAGCCGCGCTTTAGTTTATCATGGTGATACGCTATATCCGCGGTGACATAAGTGAAAGAGCCGTCACTTTTCACAATTACCCGATCTTTGTCATCGCCAAACTCCGTCGACTTAAACCAGAGGGCATCCTCGGCTTCAAAGAGCAAGCCCCGGTCCTGCAGAAACTTGATGGCTTCCTCCAATGCCCCCTGCTCGTGCAGTTCGCGCTCCCTAAACCACAGATCAAATTCTACTCCGTAGTTTTTCAGATCCTCCCTTTGCATCTCCACCATTTTGTCTGTTCCCCAACGCTTGCAAAAAGCAAGCCTATCTTCCAGGGACAGCGCCCCAAGTTCAGGATGCTCCCTTTTTAGAATGGACGCCAGCTCGGCGACATAGTCCCCTGGGTACCCATCCTCAGGAAAAGGACGATCTGGGTCTGTGAGCTGCTGGAAGCGGGCCTCAAGGGAACGGGCAAACACATCCGCCTGGTTGCCGGCGTCATTGACATAAAACTCTGTTCCCACGGTATAACCTGCTGCCCTAAAGAGGCGGGCCAGGGTATCTCCCACAGCTGCAGCCCTGGCGTTTACTACATTCATAGGGCCCACTGGGTTGGCACTGACGAATTCTAACAGGATCTTCTCGCCTGCACCATGCTCTGAATTGCCATAGCTGAAACCCTCCCTTTCAATGACCCGAATGGTGTCATAAAGCCACTGATTGCTGAGGAAGAAGTTGATAAAACCAGGACCAGCCACCTCTACATCGCGGATAATATCACCTGCTGGCAGGTGCCTGACAATTATTTGGGCAACCTCCCGCGGTGCCCTTTTTGCTGCTTTTGCAGTAACCAAGGCAATATTGGAAGCGAAATCGCCATGACTGGTATCCCTTGGCACCTCCAAACCGATTTCGGGTACGGATGTCAGCTCTAATTCTCCACTGGCCTGCGCCGCCTTTATAGCCGCCTCAATCGCGGAGCACAACTGCTCTTTTTGTTTTGCTACAACGCTCATTGGTAATGCCTCCCTGACTAAAGAAACTCCCCCGTAGGAACTCCTACAGGGGAAAAAATCGGTCGTGCACTTGCCGCTTGCACTAACCATTCCCAGTCAGTATATCACTAGTGCTGAGAATAGGCAACCGGCTTTTGGCTGGCTTTTTAGAACAGTCCAGTGATGTTTCCGTCGGCGTCAATATCTACGTTTTCAGCTGCAGGTCTAGTTGGCAGACCAGGCATGGTCATAATATCTCCTGCGAGACAAACCAAGAAGCCTGCGCCTAAGGAAGGCCTCACATCGGTGATGGTCAGGGTCCAGCCCTTGGGTGCACCCTTCAGTTTGGGATCGTCTGATATCGAGTGCTGCGTTTTTGCTACGCAGACGGGCAGCTTGCCGTAACCGAGACGGGTCAGATCTCTGATGGAGCGCTCTGCTTTTTGTGTATAAACGACACCGTCTGCGCCATAGATCTCTTTGGCCAATGTCTCCAGCTTATCTTTAATGGACAGTTCCCAATCGTAAATGGGTTTGAAATCGCCTTTTTCGGTCTCTAAAACTTCCAGGACCGCCTTGGCAAAATCCACTCCGCCTTCTCCGCCGTCAACTACAACCTTCGAGACAGCCCACTTTACTCCGAGTTTGTCACAGTGGCGCTGTACCAATTCCAGCTCCTCAGGGGCATCCGTGGGGAACTGGTTAATGGCAACTACAATCGGCAGGCCAAACTTCTTGATATTCTCTACATGCTTATCCAGATTGACTAAACCTTTTTCCAGGGCTTCCAGATTTGTTTTGGCAACATCTTCTCTGGCTACGCCGCCATGCATATTCAAAGCACGTATGGAAACCACGATTACTGCCACATCAGGTGTCAGTCCCGAGTAGCCGTGGACTATGTCAAAGAACTTCTCTGCGCCCAGGTCGGCGGCAAATCCGCCTTCTGTTACAACGTAGTCG
Organism: Bacillota bacterium; assembly: GCA_012520315.1. Lineage (GTDB taxonomy): Bacteria > Bacillota > Limnochordia > Darwinibacteriales > Darwinibacteriaceae > UBA5420. Next base: position 10,352 of record JAAYOM010000008.1, read on the forward strand.
GCCAGTTTCAGAGCCATGCGAGTGGCTATAATACTGTTGTTACCGTGGGCAATGTTGGCAAAGGGACCGCCATGCACGAAGGCTGGCTGACCTTCCAGAGTCTGGACGAGATTGGGCTTAATGGCGTCTTTCATAATGACTGCCATTGCACCCTGAGCGTTTAGATCCCGGGCATAGATCGGTTTGCGATCGTAGGTATAGGCTACAAGAATACGCCCGATCCGTTCCTTGAGATCCTGAAGATCTGTTGCTAAGCACAGGATGGCCATGATTTCAGAGGCGACAGAAATGTCAAAGCCTGCCTCCCGTACGTAACCGTCGCCAAGACCGCCAAGGCCGATGACAATGTTCCGCAGCTGCCTGTCATTCATATCCATAACCCGCCTAAACACAATACGCTTCGGATCGATGTTCAGCTCGTTGCCCTTGGCAATGTGGTTGTCCAGCAGAGCTGCCAGCAGGTTGTGGGCTGTGGTTACTGCATGGATGTCACCGGTAAAGTGGAGGTTGATGTCTTCCATGGGTACAACCTGGGAGTATCCGCCGCCCGCAGCCCCTCCCTTTACTCCGAATGTAGGCCCTAAGGATGGTTCGCGAATACAGGCAATAACGTTCTTGCCGAGTTTGCCCAAGGCCTGTGTCAAACCGATGGTGGTTACAGTCTTGCCTTCTCCTGCAGGAGTAGCAGTAATGGCGGTAGTGTAAATCAATTTACCATTCGGACGATCTTTAAGCCTGTCATAAACCTTGGTGTCGATTTTCGCCTTGTAAGGACCGTACAGTTCCACCTCTTCAGGCGCCAAATTCAGCTGCTCCGCAATCTCCGCCACGGGCCGCAATTTAGCCTGTTGCGCAATTTGAATATCACTTAGCATTAATGAAGTCCCCCTATCTCTTTTTTCTACAACGAATGTAGCCCTATTCCCAATCCGCTGAGTACCGCTTCTTTAATTGACTCTGAAACGGTAGGATGCGGATAAACTACCTCTGCCCACTTCTGCAGCGTCAGTCCCTGCTCCAGGCCTAAAGCCGCATCAGAAATTAATTCTGTGGCCTGGGGTCCAATAATATGTACGCCCCGCACTACACCATCTGGTGAGGCCACAAATTTGACGAAACCGGAATCGTCACCGGCTATTACTGATTTTGCATTGCCCTTGAGGGAATACTTGGCCGTGATCACATCTCCGTACTGCTCCTTAGCTTGGTCCTCTGTCAGGCCCACAGAAGCAATTTCCGGGGAAGTATAAACGCAGCTCGGTACAAACCATTCATTCCGGGCAGGTTCACCAAACATATTGTTCACTGCTGCCCAGCCTTCTTCAAAGGCCAGGTGGGCAAGCTGAATGCCGCCGATAATGTCGCCTGCGGCATAAATATTAGGCACAGCGGTCTGGAACTTCTCATTCACTACAATATAGCCCCTTGGGTCTACCTCACCGGGGAATCCCTGGGGAACAACCGGCTTACGGCCTACTGACACTAGAACCAGTTCAGTTTCGATCTCTACAGAACGTCCCTTATGGTCAACTTCGACCACTGCATGATCGGCTTCCTGGCGTACGTTCTCAACTTTCGCCCCGGTCAGCACCTTGATCTTGCGCTTTTTGAATTCTCTAGTCAGCGTCTGACTGACTTCTCCATCTTCAGGAGGCAGGATTTGCGGCATTAGCTCCACAATTGTCACCTTAACGCCGTAGGATGAGAAGATAGTGGCAAACTCGCAGCCGATCACGCCGCCGCCCACAATCACGAGGGACTCAGGCAGAGAGTCTCGATCGAGAAGCTGATCGCTGTCCACAATCCGTTTGCCGTCTATGGGCATGTTCGGAAGTACAAAGGGAACAGTTCCCGTGGCCACCAGAATATTAGCCGGCTTAAATGTTTCATCGCCCACAGCAACCTCAGTCGGCGAGACAAAACGGGCCTCTCCATCTATAACCCGTATCTCCCTTTTGTCCAGCAAAAACTCTAGACCGCCGACCATGCGGCCTACGATCTGATCCTTAGTCTCGATAACCTGGGAGTAATCCAAACCTTGAACCTCTACCGTCACACCGTGCTTTTTAGCCGTGGACGAGGTCAGGCTTCCATAATAATGGGCGCTTTCCAGCAGAGCCTTAGTGGGAATGCAGCCCCGGTTGAGGCAGGTGCCCCCTACACGCGATTTTTCCACCACAACTGCACTCTTGCCCAAGTGCCGGGCACGAATAGCTGCGGCGTAACCTGCCGGCCCTCCTCCAATTACAAGAAGATCAATCTGTTGGGTCAATGCTTCTCCTCCTCCAGTATCAGTTCGTTGTCGCCTTTGGCACATAATAGGCTAAGCGCTGCAACTCTAAGGATACATCCGTATTTACCACATGAACCGCATCAGGCGCTTTAAGCTTGACAGGTGCAAAGTTCAAAATGCCCTGAATTCCAGCCTTAATAAATAGATTCGCCACATCCTGGGCGTCCTGGGCCGGAACTGTAATAATGACTATATTGAGCCTCTTTTCTTTGACCTGACTTGAGATATCTTCTAAACCGTAAACGGGAATTCCTTCCACCTCTGTCCCGATTTTGGCTGAATCGCTATCAAAGAGGGCTGCAAGTTCCAAGTTGAAACTGGTATCTTCGGCAGACCGTTTCTGGTGATATCGTGTGAGGGCGACGCCCAGGCTTCCCACTCCAACCAAGCCCACAGAGAGCTTGCTGTCCAGGTTCAGGATTTTCCGCAGCTCGTCTCGTAAATAGCCAATCTCATAGCCTACCCCCTGTTTGCCAAACTCACCAAACCAGGCCAGGTCTTTGCGCACTAAAGCCGGACCCACTCCTGCCCTGACGCCGAGCTCCTGTGAAGAAATGGAGTCAGTCGCCGATTCTTCCATCAGTTCGTCCAGTACACGCAAGTACAGGGGCAGCCGCCTGATCACCGCATCAGAAATCTTATTCCAGCGCACAAATCTTCCTCCTCTCCCTATTTATGATACCGTTCTCCTGCCACAATAGTAAAAGCCCGATAAATCTGCTCTAGCAAAATAAGACGCATAAGTTGATGTGGAAAGGTAAAGGCCGAAAATGACAACGCTGCATCAGCCCGGGAAACCACCCTCGGATCCAGCCCTAGGGAGCCGCCGATTACGAAAACTAATTGGCTGATGCCGTGTACAGCTTGGCGTTGAAACTCCGCTGCCAACTCTTCCGAACTCCAGGATTCTCCCAAACGATCCAAGGCGAAAACAAAAGAGCGCGGTTTAATAGCAGCCAAAATCCGCTCCCCCTCACGACGCAGGATCTCCTCTGTTTGTTTGTCACTAAGGGGTTCGCTGAAGCTTTCCTCTCTGACTTCTACAATTTCCAAACGGCCATAGCGAACGATCCGTTTGCTGTACTCTTTCAGCCCCAGATCAACAAACTTTTCCCGAATCTTCCCTACCGCAACGATTTGAACATTCATTGCACCCACCTCCTTACAATGATTGTGCGGCGCAACCGTTCCTACACAACCAGGTAAATCGGGGGTTTGTCACAAAAAGTGCAGCTCGACGGCGCACTCCAGTCCGTAAACGATACCCGTTCCAGCTCGTACAAATCTGGCGGCGTCTCATAGATTTCCACGAACTCATCGATGGCTTCTTCAAGATGATCTGCACACACTACATACATGCTTTTCCTCCCTTGGGAAAATGTGCACCTACATTTACAATTATCATACCACATTAACCCATGAAAAAAAAGATAAAGGCACTTCCAATCAGCGCGGAAGTGCCCTCACTCTCCAGCCGGTCCAGGGGATTATCCTTGAATCCGGGGATCCATAATATCCCGGAAAGCATCCCCAATTAGATTCCAGGACAAAACAAAGAGAACAATGGCTAAACCAGGCCAAACTACAGTGTACCAGTAGGCCACAGGGTTATCAGGCGTGCCCAGAATCCAGTTCCGGGCAAAGCTGATCATCTGTCCCCAGTCTGCATGGCCTTCGGGAGCACCGAGGCCCAGAAAGCTCAAGGTGGAAGCGGTCACCACAATCGAACCCATGTTCATAGAGGCTTGGATTAAGACGGGAAAGATCGTATTAGGCAGCACATGGCGAATCAAAATCTTTCGATGGGAGACCCCGCCGGCCTGTGCAGCCATAATGTATTCCTCCTGTTTGACCTGGAGTACATTGCCCCGAATCAGACGGGCATAGCCGGTCCAACGGAATATGACCAAGGCAATAATAACCTTATCTAATCCCCTGCCCAAAATGGTGGTGATGACAATTGCCGCGATCAAAAACGGGAAACTCATAAACACATCTACAAAACGCATCACAACCTCATCGAACTTCCCGCCGATATAGGCGCTGGTCGACCCAATCACAATGCCAATGATACATGAGAGGCCGGTGACAATAAGCCCTACCAGAAACGCTGTCCTGGTTCCCCAGACAACTCCGTAGAAAATATCATACTTTCCTTGCGTCAGACCCATAGGATGCTCACTCGACGGAGGTTCTGGATTGTTGCCCCAGCCGTAGCGGGGCACTCGATAAGGATCATTGGCATACATTTCTGATGTCGGCGCTATCCAAGGAGCGAACACGGCCACGAGAATAAAACCCAATAAGAGCAGCAGCCCAATCATGGAAAGGGGATTGCGCAACAACTTCTTCATTACCACAGCATGATCACTCCAATCTCACCCTAGGATCAATTACCGCATAGAGAACGTCCACAACTAGATTAATCAAAACCAGCAGCAATCCGTAAAACAACGTGGTTCCCAGAACCAGCGTATAGTCGAGCTGCTGAGCACCTGTTGCGGTCAATAAGCCAAGGCCTTTGTAATCGAAAACCGTTTCTACAATGACGACGCCGCCCAAGAGACCCAGAACCATAGAGCCGGAAACGGTGGCAACAGGAATCAGAGCATTACGGCGCACATGCCTGCCCATAACCACCTGCTCCGTCAATCCCTTGGCTCTGGCCGTACGTACATAGTCCTTATTCATCACTTCGAGCATACTTGACCTGGTTATCCGAAGCAGATAGGCCCACCAAAGATAAGCGAGTGTCATAACTGGTGCAATCAGATGGCGAACTGCATCCCAGAAGATGTCGGGCCGCCCATTTAAGAGCGCGTCTACAGTGTTCAGCCCGGTATAACGCGTGAAATCTCCCGTCAGCACAATAGAGTCCGCCCACATGGAGAGCCGCCCGGGCGGAAACCAACCGAGCACACCATAGAAAACCATGAGCAGTATAAGTCCAAATACAAAATCGGGTAAAGACCAGCCCACGATAGCAAAGGTCCGGCTGAGATGATCAAGCGGCCTGTTATAATGCTTGGCAGATATGGTGCCAAGCCAGATTCCGCCCAAGATCACGGGAACAATAGCAAATAAAGCCAGTTCTACCGTGGCAGGAAAGCGTCTGGCGATGGCTTCGGCCACCGGCATGTTCGCAGACACCGAGTAACCCAAATCTCCTCTGAATAGATTTCTCATCCAATTGACGTAACGAACATGAACAGGTTGATCCAGCCCATACTTGCGCACCAGATCGTCAAGGCTCTGGTTCTTCAACTCTTCCGGGCTCTTAATGTAGGTACTGACCAGTTGATAGGGGGACAAAAAAGACATGGCTACAAAAATCATCAGTGTGACCCCAATTAACACAACCGGCAAAAACAGTAACCGCCTGGCGATGTAGGTTATCATATGCTTACTCCTTACCTAGCAGAATAGCGGGAGTAGGACTGCCCGCGGGCAATCCTACTCATCTTTCGAGCGATCTGTAACAACTATTTCTGCACTTTCGAAATGTAGTACAGATCATACTGGGCGCTGTAGGCTGGGCAGTACTCAAAGCCCTCTACCCAATCGCGCATCACTCTGTGCGTGGTGGCTTCCATAAACGGCATGCCGACAGCCAAATCAACATACTGTTTCTGCAGCTCGAAGTAAATTTTCTCCCGTTCTGCCGGATCAGTTGCCTTGATACCAGCTGCGATCAGCTCGTCGAACTGCTCTTTGGCAAGGTCAATCAAGCCCTGGCCGCAGAAGCCTGCAAATGTTCCGGAAGAATGCATGAAGGGAACAGCAAAGTTATGCGTATCCGGGAAGTCCATGAGCCAGCCCATGACAAAGACGGGCAGAGAGGCCGAGCGGAGTCTATCCAACACCGTTGCCCATTCCAGACCGATAACTTCGACCTGGAACTTGGGATTAATCCTCTCTATGTTATACTCGAGAATCTCCAAGGCGGTCTTCCGTGCGTCATTACCTGTGTTGTAAACAATACCGACTTTAAATCCTTTTTCCCAGACTTCCCCGTCGAAAGCCTGTTTAAAGTACTCGGCGGCTTTATTCAGATCGTGAGTGAAATACTCTTGGTCCGTATTTACATACGGCAAGCTCTGCGGGAACGGTCCTTTCGGGATTTCACCTGCGCCAAGGGCAACTTCGTTCAAGTAGGCCTCGAAATCGAAGGCATAGCTAAATCCCTTGCGCACATTGATATCTGCGAAGAAATCACTGGGGATACCGTTTCCATCAAGTTTACCGCTGCCGACCAGATCTTCGTTACCCTCAATGGGAATGGTAAAACTGAAGAAAAGCACCGTGTTGGTTACCTGAGGCAAACCTTCAACAACGGCCACATTAGGAATGGAACGTACTTGCGGCAGTTCCTGTTGTCCTACGTAGATGCCATCTGCATCCCCGGCACGCAGCATGAGCAGACGGGTTGAAAACTCAGGGATGTTCTTGATTACAGCGCTCTTTAGCTGAGCAGGTCCGCGCCAGTATTCATCAAAGCGGCTGAGCAGAATTTGGGCACCGCTCTTATCCCAGGTGTCCAGCCTGAAGGGACCAGTTCCATTGGCTTTGTCATAGAGGGTCATCTCTTCAAGGGCCAGATCATACCACTTAGCCCAAGTGTCAGGATTGCCATCCCAGTCACCCTGGGCAGCCATCCATTCCTTAGATATAATAGATGACCACGAGCCGCCTTTAGCGAGAATGTTGATAAAGGGCGGATAGGGATCGACCAGATGGAAGACAATGTCATTCCCGTCAACTTCGATAGTGGCATCGATCAAGTCGTAGGCCTTGCGCAAAATCGCCGGATCAACCTCGTCGATCTCCGCAAAGTCGCTGGGACCGCCTGCCATTGCGATGACATCACGCATGGTTTGAACCCCAAGCAGAGGTTCGAAAAACATCCACATCGGCCCGCCAGCAGGATCCGCCAGCATACCCCGGACGAATGAGTACTTGACATCCTCTGCAGTAAGCTCAGAACCATCATGGAACTTAACACCCTGGCGAATGGGCACCCTGATTGTACGCCCATCTTCCGACATGAGTCCATTGGCTACCGTAGGCACCTCCAAAGCCAGCATGGGCCCAATCTTATCCAGATCTCCGCCAACATATTCAAACAGGTTGTCATAGACGTGGTGAATAACCTCACCGCTCGCCGTGTCGTAAGCCGCCGCCGGATCGAGGGTCTGAGGACCTCCCGCTCCGCCAACATAGACAAACGTTTCGGGATCAAATGCGAAAACTGAAACTGACAAACTGAGAGTCAACAACAGGACAATCAAACTAAAGACCTTCGTTTTCAATGCTTTTCCTCCCTTTCGTTTTTTCGTGCCTGACGGCTATGCTAAATTCAACCGGGTCGCAAGACTCTGCCTAAGCTGTTTCTCCTGCGGAAACACCGGTCAAACTTAGTTCCTGGGTGTAGTGGCAAGCGGCAAAATGCCCTTGCCCATCAATATCTAAAAGCTCGGGAATTTCTTGTCGACAACGTTCTTGGGCATACAGGCAGCGCGGATGGAAATGGCAGCCCGGAGGCGGATTTGCCGGACTGGGGACGTCCCCCTGCAAAATGATCTGCTCGCCCACAACATCGGGATCTGGATCGGGAATCGCGGAAAGCAGTGCTTCTGTATAAGGATGCTTCGGCCTTGAAAACAGGCTGTCCACTTCCCCCATCTCGACGATGCGTCCTAAGTACATCACCGCCACGCGATCGCTAATATGCTGAACTACCGACAAATCATGGGCTATAAACAAATATGTCAGTCCAAACTCCTCCTGCAAGTCATGGAGCAGATTCAAAACCTGGGCCTGCACTGATACATCCAGCGCCGATACGGGCTCATCACAAACTACTAGTGAAGGATTTAAAGACAGTGCCCGGGCAATGCCAATTCGTTGTCTCTGCCCGCCGCTGAACTCATGGGGGAAACGATTCATATGGTGAGATCCTAAACCCACCGCATCGAGGAGCTTCTCTACCTGCTCGTAGCGCTGGCGCCGATTCTTCATGCCATGGGCCTGCAAAGGTTCGGCAACAATATCTCGAATGCGCATGCGTGGATCAAGGGAAGAGAATGGATCCTGGAAGACAATCTGCATCTTGTCGCGCAATCTTCGGATGCTCTGCGCGTTAACCTCTGTCCAGCCGCCGTCTGTATGCAGGCGGATGGTGCCCTGGGACGGCTGAATAAGATGCATAATGCTCAGGCCCATCGTAGTCTTTCCGCAGCCGCTTTCACCAACCACACCGAGCGTTTCTCCCTTGCGAACCTGAAAACTTACATTCTCAACCGCTTTCACATGGCCCACCGTGCGACGGAAGATGCCCTTGGTGATCGGAAAATACTTCCGCAGCCCTTGAACGTCTAATAAGATTTCCCCTGTATTTGGAATAGTCATCACTGAGCATCCCTTTCCGTCATACTTTGCGAAGCATAGAGCCAGCAGCGGACTGAGTGGTTATCTTCAAGGTAAATAACCGGGGGATCCTGCACACACTTGTCCATGGCCGCAGGGCAACGTTCCCTAAAACTGCAGCCTTCTGGAATCGCCCGCGGATCGGGCACGACCCCTTTGATGGGTTCAAGTCTTTTTCCGCGCCCCCCCAATTTGGGAATGGAATTGAGCAACCCCTGCGTATAGGGGTGGGCAGGATTGTGAAAAAGGGTGCGCACCGGGGCATGCTCAACTATTTTGCCCAAGTACATCACTACCACCTCATCACACATACGGCTCACTACACCAAGGTTATGGGTAATCATCATAATCGACATCTTGTATTCCTCTTGCAGGCGCCGCATCAGCTCAAGGATCTGGGCCTGGATCGTCACATCCAGAGCTGTGGTCGGCTCGTCTGCAATAAGCAGCGTCGGATTGCAGGACAAAGCCATGGCAATCATCACCCTTTGGCGCATTCCGCCGCTCATCTGGTAAGGATACTCCCTCACACGCTGGCCCGGTATGGGGATTCCAACTTTCGCCAGCATCTCCTCGGCCATTTTCCAAGCCTCTTTTTCAGTTACTTTCTGGTGGAGCGTAATAGCCTCCACAATCTGCTGACCCACGGTATACACTGGATTCAGCGAAGTCATAGGCTCCTGGAAAATCATGGCGATTTCATTGCCGCGGATGCGCCGCATCAGGGAACCTGTTGGATCCTGCTTGGCTAAATCCACAACACCTCGGTCACCTTGGCGAAAAAAAATATTGCCCGAGTGAATCCTGCCATGAGGCTTGGGCAGCAGTTGCATAATTGACATAGCTGTGATACTTTTTCCGCATCCGCTTTCGCCAACGACACCGAAAACGGATTCCTTTTTGATATCAAAAGAAACACCGTTGACCGCTTTGACAAAACCTTCATCGGTAGAAAAGTAAGTGTGCAAATCCCTTACCCCTAAAAGGACATCCTGACCCAATACCTCTCCAGGATCAGATCCACCGGCATGTGCTCTAGCGAGTGTGGAGCTGCTCATTATTTGGACCTCCAATATATGATTTCAGCATCATGTATGTTTGATTTACAACAATTGACTATATTATTAATAATACTCCCCTCCCCTCTGATTGTCAATATTTCGTTTACGATATTCGGAATCCGTAAAGGACGTTAATACCTATAACGAAACAAAAGTGCAGTTCTAACCCATTTTGCGGGCGCCTTGCGGTCAGCCCACAAAAAAAGACCAGAGGTACCTTACCCCTGGCCAAACTGGATTAACTGTTTAAAGCTGAACTGTAGTTTGATTCTTCTCGGTGCCCCGGTAGAAAGTAAGATCCAGTCTACCTCCAAAACCCGCTCTCTGCACCGCATCCTGCAACTCCCGCATGCCCGCAATCTCCTGCCCCCCTACTGCCGTCACCACATCGCCCTGGGCTAAGCCTGCCTGGGCCGCAGGTGTGTCTGGCAGCACCCGAGTTAAGAAAGCTCCCCGATCAACTGCAAGCTCCAAGCCGGCTTGTTCACGCAGGCTGCCGGCGAGGGCGGGAGTCAGGGAACCTCCCAAAACGCCGAGACGGAGGGGACGTCCGTGGGAGATAATCTGATCGCCAATCGTCTTGGCGGTCGTTGCTGGAATCGCAAAACCAATGCCTTCAGCTTGCTCAATGATGGCGGTGGTCACACCGATCACTTCGCCGCTTTGGTTAATCAATGGTCCGCCCGAGTTACCCGGATTGATGGCAGCATCAGTCTGAATCATGCCCTCCAAGTAGCGATTTTCCCTTGGATCTACTAAAAGGTCGCGGTTTACAGCACTGACTACCCCGGTAGTAACTGTATTGGCCTGCCCTAAGGGATTGCCAATTGCGATGGCCAACTGGCCAACCCTTAGTTCATTCGAATCTGCAAAGCTGGCTGCCGGAAGCCCCTCAGCCTCAACCTTGACCACAGCTAAATCAGTTAGGGCATCTCCGCCTACAACAGTTCCGTTAAAGAGTCTTCCATCAGCTAACACAACTATAATGTCTTCAGCATCGGCCACTACATGATGATTGGTCAGGATGTATCCATCGTCTCGGTAGATTACCCCCGAACCTATGCCCTTTTGTTCCTGCAGCTGCTGAAAAAAGAACTGATCTACGATTATCTCACGGGTTGTCTCAATTCTCACCGTAGCAGGCCCCACTTTGCTCACCGCCTGGACAATGGGTTCTTCCCAGTTGCCTGGGGGCTCTTGGGACTCTACAGGGGTCTCACTTAAGGGGGCCTCCGCCGGGCTTAAGATGGACCAAACCATAACCAGGGCCAGGAGCAAGATTGTAATTCCCAAACTCGCGCGCCACCTCATAACTCTCCTCCTTTGGCTGTAACCTGTCCCTAGTATAACCGGGAAGGAAGGGTTTTATGGCGCAATCACAGGCCGCCCGGTGACAGGATGGTTAAGCCTGGGAACCGAGACCCGAAAGACCTTGTGGATCAGTTCTGGTGTAAAGACCTCTGCCGGGACTCCTTCTTTTACCAGACCTCCACTGTCTAAAACAAAGACATAGTCACAAAAGCCTGCAACCAGGTTCAAATCGTGCAGTACAGCAACGCAGGTTGCACCCTCTTCACTCTTGGCCTTTAAAAGGCGGCAAGTGTTGATTTGATGTTCCAGATCCAAATGGGTTGTAGGTTCATCCAGCAGAAGAACCTTTGTACGCTGGGCAAAGGCCCGGGCTAAAGTCACCCGCTGCCGCTCCCCTCCGCTCAAGTCACTGACCAAGCGGCCCGACAGATGTGTGACACCTGCAGTTTCCATCGCCTCTCTGGCGATTTTCATATCCTTATCGCCGGGCTTCCCAAGCCGAGAATAAAAAGGAGTGCGGCCAAGCAGGACCATCTCTTCTACCGTGAAGGGGAAATAGTGGGAGTGTTGGGGAACCATGGCAATTTCTTTGGCCAAATCAGCAAGACTATAGGAGCTCAAAGGCAGATCATCAAGGAAAACTGCACCTGCCTGCGGGCTCAGATAGCCGTCGAGCAGTTTCAGCAAAGTTGATTTGCCTGCCCCATTCGGCCCCACCACGCCATAGAACAAGGATGGGCGCAAGGTCAAAGTGAGATCCTCCAGCACGGGCTTTGCTTCATAAGCGTAGGTAACTGCCTCTACACGCATACGATCAACCATGATATCCAGAACCTCGCTTCATCAGATAAATAAAAAAAGGTCCGCCGACAAAGGCAGTAATAATGCCCACAGGGAGCTCGGTCGGGGAGAGTATGGTACGGGCCAGCGTATCCGCGACCAGCAAAAAGACAGCCCCTACCCACAGGGAATGCAAAATGAGACGTCTATGTTCAGCCCCTAAGATCAAGCGAAGGGCATGGGGAACCATCAGACCCACAAAACCAATCACTCCCGACACTGATACACAGGCGGCTGCCACAAGTGAACCGATGATCAAAACCCAGCGCTGCAGACGCTGTACGTCAATGCCTAGGCTATGGGCTGCTTCCTCCCCGAGCAAGTAGACGTTTAAATCCTTAGCTAGCCATAGGGCGGCGAGCACTCCCAAAAAGACGTAGGGCGCTGCGACAGCCAAGTGTTTCCACCCCCGGCCCGAAAGGCTTCCCATCAGCCAGAGATAAACATCCTGCAGGTTTTGAATCCTGAGCACCATAAGGAGCGAAACCATAGCAGTCAGCACCGCGCTGACTGCGACCCCCGCCAAGATCAGGGTTGTCGGCTCGAGTCGTCCCCGCTGCCGGCCGAGCCTGGAGACGATCCAGGTGGCAAACACAGCTCCTGCAAAGGCGAAGATGGGCAGGGCGCCAAAGCCTGTTATTCCTTGGGGGATGAAGAACAACAAGCCGGCAGCGGCCCCGAGGGAGGCGCCGGAAGAAACCCCGATGATATAGGGATCGGCTAAGGGATTGCGCAGGCTTCCCTGAAAGAGGACACCAGAAACTGACAGCCCTCCGCCTACAACCAAGGCCAAGAGCACCCGGGGCAATCTCACCTCAAGTACAATTGCTTCGCGGGCTCGAGACCATTCGCCCGCTATAGTTCCCTCCAGGCCAAAAATCCGGTTTGCCAGAATGCCTAGGACTTCCCGCAGAGGAATCGGCACGGAGCCCAAGGCTGCAGCTGTCAAAACTGCAGCCGCAATAAATATTAACACTAATGCTACCGGCCGCAGTCTCACCCTCAGTTACCCGCCCTATCCAGGATGTCGATTAACTCTGCCAAAGCATCCAAAAGCCGCGGGGTAGTTCGGGAATACAGATCTGGGTTTACCTCGTAGACATCACCATTTTTCATCGCAGTCGTTACCTGCCAGGCTGAGCGGCTTAAGGCCTCTGCTAGGTTATAGCTGGTTAGGATTACTACCTCGGGATCGCGCTCGATTACCAGCTCCTCGCTGTAGACAGGCCATGGGGTTGGTGAATCTTCCGCGATATTCCGGCCCCCAGCCAGGACAATCAGTTCATGCATAAAGCTGCCTGGTCCCACAGTCATTAAGGGTTCATTCCAGATCTCCATAAACACCCTGGTCTTTTCGGTGCGCCGAACCCCGGCTGCAAGTTCAGCCAGGCGAAGTTCCATAGCCTCTGCCAGCCTTTGACCATTTTCCTTTTCACCTACAGCTTCCCCCAGCTCAACTAGGGATGCCTGCACCTCGGCAACAGTGGATGGTCCGATCACAAAGACAGGAATACCCAGGCTTTCAAGGGTTTCGATGTGACTGGCAACTAAGGTAGAATCGCCAATCACCAGATCCGGTTCCAGACTGAGCAAAAGTTCAATGTTCAGATTCATGGCATCGCCAATGACGGTTTTCTGGCGCGCTTGTTCGGGATAGTCGCACCAGCTTGTCACACCCACTACCCGTTCGCCTGCACCAAGGGCAAAGAGATTTTCCGTAATACTGGGGGCTAGGGAGACAATGCGCTCTGGTGCAGCCTGCACCACACCTGCCTGCAGCACAAATAGCAGCACTAAAGCTAAAATCCAACGTTTCGTCATATAAACCTCTCCTAAAAAATAATACCCTAGGACAGCGTCTCTAGGGGAAAAACAAAGCAAAAAGCACCTCCCGTTCCTCGCAAGATGGCCCTCCAAATCGATCTAGGCAGGTCTCCTGGCTCCCAAATCATTGCAAGCTCATGCCTTCCCCAAAAATCTGAGTGGCCTCTATGAGCTGCTCCTTGGATACAGTGGCGGGACCGCGTGGTTTCTCAATCAGGGTGACACCCTAGATGAGCCCAACTTCCCTATTATCCATTCTGCCAAGACTGTGCTGGACAGAACGGACCTAGATCGTCTATTCAGTTACTTTATACATTCTACTCCGCCCGGCAATATCCTGCTCCTCTTCCGGCAATACTAAAAAAAGAAAGGGAAAGGGGAGTGTCCTTGAGCTATCGCGACCATTTAGAAGCCCAAAGAAAGTACATCCGCACAAAAAAGGAAGCACTGGAAGCCAAAAGAGACCGTCAGCGCAATCCCCGTCCGCCGAGGGTGGATCCGCCCCCGGCCGGTGCCAGCCGGTGGCTGGTTGCCCTGGCAGTCTGTCTCTTGCTTGTGCCCATCCTGACCATATTCCTGGTGCTGCCTAACGCTCTGCTGCCGGCCCAGGCCACCGAGGAAGGTTTAACAGTTTGGATCCTTGGCCCTGAAGAAGAATATCTGGCAATAAAAAATTGGCTAGAACCTGAGATTCTAGCCAATGAATTGGAATGGACAATAGCCCATATTGCCAATAAATACGACCTGGTAGATCTACTGCGCATCGGGCATGGAGATCTCTTAATCATTGAAGAGGATTTTGCCGGCGAGCTGTACCGCGGTCAAGCCTTGGCACCGCTCTTGGACAAAATCGACGGCACAGCCTGGGACAACTGCTTTGCTCCCTTTTGGGCAGCGCAGCCGTTTTATAAAACCTACGGCTGGGCGATACCGGTCACAGGCAACATTGAGGATGCGCGCCACCTCTATACTGTAATGCGCCAGTTCGCACTGCCCTTTAGGCCCTAGCAGCCGCCTGGACTGTGGCCTTCAGCAGCATGGCAATAGTCATGGGGCCAACTCCGCCTGGGACAGGAGTGATGTAACCGGCTACTTCCTTGACGTTCTCAAAATCAACGTCACCGACAAGCTTGCCATCGACCCGGTTGATGCCAACGTCAATCACAATCGCTCCTGGTTTCACCCAGTCTTTTTTAATCATTTCAGGACGCCCTACTGCCGCAATCAGGATATCAGCACGGCGGCACTCCGCCGGTAAATCCTGAGTCCGGGAGTGGCACACTGTGACTGTGGCATGTTCACGCAGGAACAAAACGGCGGCCGGTTTTCCTACAATATTGCTGCGGCCGACGACTACCACATTCTTGCCTTGGATGGGCACGCCGGTACGTTTTACCAGTTCTAAGACGCCTGCAGGGGTACATGCCACAAAAGCATCTTCATCACCGATCAGAAGCTTGCCCGCATTAATTGGATGGAAGCCGTCCACGTCCTTATTAGGAGAAATGGTGTTAATTACCTCTTCTTCATCCAAATGGTCCGGCAGGGGCAGCTGCACCAAGATGCCGTGAACGGCAGGATCATTGTTAAGCTTCTCAATCAGGCCAAGGAGCTCTTCCCGTGTCGTTTCTTCCGGCAGACGATGGACGGTGGAGTTGATCCCGATTTCCTTAGACGTCCTTTCCTTGTTGCGTACATAGACCTTCGAAGCCGGATCTTCACCGACCAAAATTACATCTAAGCCGGGGGTCTTGCCTTGAGCCGTCAGCTCAGCCACCTGTTCCGCCAGCTCGCGCCGGATTTCTGCTGCAGTTCCCTTTCCATCAATAATTTGTGCCGACATAATCTTCCTCCTCGCGTGTTTAGTCAACCCACCATGCCTTGGGCATTGGTTCGTCCAAGATGACGTCCTGCAAGAATTTTACAGCTTTGCCAAATCCTTCATCAATAGAAGCGAGCGCATCTTCGTGCTCAATACTTAAGACGTGGTCATAGCCGATTAAGCGCAGCTCGCTGACAATATCCTTCCAATACTTATAATCATTGCCGTAGCCTACCGACCTAAACAGCCAGGAACGCTCAGGCAGACGATCATATTGTTTGGTATCCAGCACACCATTAACGGCAGTGTTGTAAGGATCGATATGGGTGTCTTTAGCGTGGAAGTGGTAAATCGCATTATGTTTGCCCAGCTCCCTAATGGCGGCTACAGGCTGTACACCTTGCCAGACAAGGTGGGACGGATCGAAGTTGGCACCAATGGTCTCTCCAACTGCTTCTCTCAATTTGAGCAGCGTATCTACGTTATATACTGAAAAGCCTGGGTGCATTTCGAAAGCAATCTTATCTACGCCATGCTCAAGAGCAAACTTGCTCTCCTCTTGCCAATAGGGAATAATCTTTTCTTCCCATTGCCACTTGAGAATATCTAAGAAGTCTGTCGGCCACGAGCAGGTAACCCAGTTAGGATATTTTGAGTGCTCGCTGTCGCCCGGGCAGCCGGAGAAAGTATTAATAATGGAAATATCAAGTTTTTCTGCTAGACGGCAGGCGTTGCGCCAATCTTCGTGAAAACTTTTGGCAATTTCAGGATTCGGATGCAGTGCGTTGCCATGTACACTCAGACCGCTGATCTCAACACCGGCGTCTTGAAAAGCCTTCTTGAACTCATCCAGTTTTTTCGGATCAGCCAAGAGCACCTCCGGATCACAATGGGCTTTTCCTGGAAATCCGCCGCAGCCAATTTCCACGGTGGACAAACCGAAACTCTTTACTTTTTCCAGCATGTCAGGCAGAGAAAGCCTTCCATACAATACAGCAAAAACGCCTATCTTCATAATAAGTCACGGCTCCTTTCATATTAGTACCTCTATGTACTTAGACAACAAATTAGCAATTCCTGCCCAATGATGTGCAAGTAGCGAATGTAAATCTAAAGGATCGAGCGTATCGAAAACGAGAACTAGAAAACAAAAACCGACCCCTTGCCGCAGGAACTAAAGCGGCAAAAGACTCGGCATAGGATTGATTTGGCGCGCCTAGCAGGACTCGAACCTGCGCACCCGGCTCCGGAGGCCGGTGCTCTATCCTCTGAGCTATAGGCGCGTTTGAACAAAGTAATTATATCAGCTGTTTTCAGGAAAAGCAAGAACGACCTTGCCTGC
>JAAYOM010000009.1 GCA_012520315.1 Bacillota bacterium
TATTAGGCTGCCGGAGCACCTTCCTGCTGAGAAGGTGTCTGGGCAAGGCTCAGCAGTTTAAACGGGCAAGCCTCGACGCATTCTCCGCAGCGAATGCAGTCTTCGCTCGCAAACTGGTTGGAACTGTTAAAGAATAAATGCGGACTTAATTCCATAGGACATGCTTTTGCACACCTGCCGCAAGCCTTGCATGTGTCCGGATCTGAAATAGTCACCTGGATGTCTGTGCGTTTGGTGACAAGAGAGAGTTGGCCCAGTTTATAAGACAGTTTTTCCATGGTGCCCATTGGGCAAAAAGTACACCAGGTGCGGGGCCGAATCAAAAGCGCAAGCACCCCGCCTACGGCCAGAACCATTAGATAGCTGGCTGCAAAAATAAAGCCTAAGCGATCCCAAAACTGGCTCGCTCCCCACAGTTTCGCCGCAGCTAAAACACGCCTTGTAAAGTTGTAGCCGAAAAAGGCGAAGAATCCCCAGACCATATAGGGAGATTTGAGGAACTTAGGTATGTTCCGCTTCCTGCTGAATGGTCCCAGTACATGATCAAAGAGGCTGCCGTGGGAACAGACATTACCGCACCAAAACCTGCCCCGGAAAAACGACATCACCACAAGGGTCAGCATTACGGGAACAACTAACAATCCTAACCTCGGCTGCCATAAGCCTCCAATTGCCACCAAGAGCGTAAAGGGCCAGGTGTATTTTTGCAGCTTGGCCACGCCAGTCCTAGTACTTGAAGAAAATGACACCATAAAACGAAACCTCCTGCTTTTCTCATCCTTATACCCCCTAGGGGTATAAGGATTATGATAGCACAGAGGTCTCTGCCTGGCAAGGAGTCTAGACACCTTGCCCTTAAATCATGGTTTCACAGTCCGATGAAACCTGCCCCTACCCTTTGCCTCTCCACCAGAACCGAATCTTGGTTTAAAGCGGCCAGCACCTCATCTATGATTTTGCTCACCTGTTCTTCCGTTGTAAAAAGCAGTTCATAAATCAGGCTGTCCTCGAAGGTAACTACCCCTGCGCCATCCGTGTAGGCGCCCTTGGCCAAAATTCTGGTGAACCCGTCGGCGTACTTTAAGATGATTCCCTCTACAAGGGCCTCCGCCTCTTCTGTGGGGATTTCCTGCCGGTAGCTGTCCTTGTCATTTAGGCCTATATACAAAGTATATTTGACTGTGCCCCCTTCGCCGCTTGCCCAAAAAACGGTGAGAGCAAAGGCTGCTGTAAACAGAATGAGAACTGCAGCTAATATTCGTCTGTTTGTCATACACTCCCCCCCTTTTGCCGGAGATACAGCTTTATTCAAACCGGCCATTACGGCTTGTTAACATCGGCAATTTCCCAATATCCACAGCTAATGCACCCCCTGCTGCAAACCGGATCCTCCGCCCTGCCCCTTGGTAGCCCTCTTCACTGTGCAAAACGGAAGCTAGAAGCTCTGGATCGGGGCTTTCCAGAGCAACAAAGTTATCCGCCACAAGGCGCATCATATCATAACCCTGAACCGCCCAGGTGTCAGCCTCCTCGCCATACTTTCTGCTGTAGCGGATGTGAAAATCGGTTAGCCGGCTGCTCTCCTCCAGAACTAAGGTGGAAGGAACCACCATGCCTTCAGCAGCTTCTTTGTGCTGCGCCAAAACATTGGCCCGGTTAAAGATGGGCTCCCCGATGATTGCCAGCCGCTGATCCCTTTCCCGGATAATCTCAAGAACTGCAAAGGCCTCAGGCAGTCCATACTGGGCGATCACAACCGCATCTACCCCAAGGGCTTCCCACCGATTATAAATTGGATCAAAGTGACTGCTGGAGACAATGGAGGAAACATAGTCTACAATCTTAGCCTGGCTGTCCATTAATGCCAGTTCAAAGGCGGTAACCAGTTCATTTTGGCTTTGCACCCCATTATAGTAAACGGCAATGCGCCGGTAGCCATGTTCTTTTACAAACATAGCCATCGCTTGCCCAAGATCGGAAAAGGAAGGTACTCCACAAAACAAATAGTGATTGCCTTTGGTAAAAAGGCTGTCATAAGCGCCGTAAGGAAAGAGTATGGGCCGCTGGCTGCGGGCCAGGATATCGGCGGCAGTCTTACTCACATCAAAGTTCTGAAGATTCAAGACGGCCGTTACCGAAGGGTCAGCAGCCAGTTCCATCGCCTTTGCCACTCCCAGTTCATAGCGGGCCTGATCATCAATGACAGCGGTTTCAATTACAAACCCCCGCTCTCCATATTCGGCATTGAGTTCTTCAACAGCCAGCTCTACGCCCTTCAGAAAGGAGCCGTCTTCTAAGAGCCAGCCGGCATCAGCTAAAATCGGTACATAGATCACCTTTTGAAGGGCCTGATCCTGTCCCTCGCATCCCGTCAAGGACAGTCCCAAGGCTAGAAGGAGCAGCAATACAGGTCCCTTTCTGCATCCTCTTCTCAAGCGTGCCATTCTGTCTCCCCCCTTTGTTTGCCTCAAACTATCTGCCTAGCTGCAAAGTCGTAAAACAATCCTTTTGCAGCCATAAGTTCTTCATAGCTGCCCTCTTCTACAATCTCACCCTGATCAAGAACAACGATCCGATCACAGTCCTTGACAGTGGAAAGTCTGTGGGCAATGACAATCCTGGTGCACCCCAGAGAAGAAAGGCTTTTCGCAACGTGCTGCTGGGTGATATTATCCAGAGCAGATGTGGCTTCGTCAAAAAGCAGAATCTTGGGCTTGGAGATCAGCGCCCGGGCAATAAGAATCCTCTGTTTCTGTCCGCCGGAGATGCCTCCGTTTCCTTCGCTAATTATGGTGTGCATTCCCATGGGCATGGCACGGATATCATCATCGATTCCGGCCAGACGGGCTGCTTCCCAGGCATCGTCCAGGGTGCTCCAAGGAGCAGTTATAACAATGTTCGAGAAGATATCACCTGCAAACAGCTTGCCATTTTGCAGATCCACGCCAATGCACTGCCTGACGCTCCGTACATCCAGGGTCCGCAGGTCATGGCCGTCATAATACACTGCTCCGGAGCTGGGCTGTTCAAGTCCTAAGAGTATTCGCATCAACGTTGATTTGCCCGAGCCTGACCTGCCCACAATCGCCACATACTCCCCCGGCTCCACCTTGAAGTTCACTTTGCTTAGAACGAGAGGCCCAGCGTCGTCATAGCCGAAAGTGACGCTGGAAACTTCAATCTGGCCGGACAGGTCAGTGACCTGAATCTTGTTCTCATCAACCTCTGGAACTGTCTCTAAAATCGGTTCCACCAGCTCAAGCAGGGGTTTGACATTTGCCAACGCCATGGCGGTACCGCCTAGGCCTAGAATGGCGCCGCTGACCGTACCATAGGCAACGTTAAAGGCAATGTAGTCAGAAGGAGAGAGCTGTTTGATGCCCGCCACATAGTACAGCAGCAAAGCGCCGCCAAAAAGCAGAGCCCGGGACACAGCGCTGCTGATGCGCAAAAAGACGGGCGGGGCATACCTTAATCTGCCAATCTCCTTGTACTGCCTTGCCCACCTGGCAAAAGCCCTTTTCTCCGCCCCGGACAGCTTAATCTTCTGCACACCTCCTAGAAGGTTGAAA
>JAAYOM010000050.1 GCA_012520315.1 Bacillota bacterium
AGATCGCTTTTGGGCCTTTTTAGGTGTCTCCATCTTAACAGGCCTAATCGTAGGTCTAGGAACCATGATGCTGGTCATCCCGGGCCTGATTCTCTACGTCTATTTATCCTTTACGTTCTTACTGGTTATAGACAGAAGGCTTGGCCCTATAGGTGCTATCGGAGCGAGCTTTCGCCTAGTGCAGGGTTCGTTTTGGCCCATTGTCGGCTTCCTGCTGGTTGCCGGGCTTTTGAACCTACTCGGCGCAGCCCTTTTTAGGATCGGCCTTTTAATTACCATACCGGTAACATCCTTGGCTCTTGCCTACCTGTACCGGCGCCTGCAAAAAGCTAACTAAAACACTTTCGGACGCAAACAAATAATCTAAGCACTAAAAGGCACCCGGCACTCATTTAGGTAATCTAAACTGCTTGTCGCGGTGTCTTTTTATCTTTCCCTGCTGCTTTATACGACGATTGTCTCATCAGTTGCGATCTGGTCATAGGCAAGCGACTTTGCCGGTATCAGTTCTATCATCCAATAATTGAGGAGTCTAGACAGTATTTTGATCTTCTCTATGTGGAAAGGCTATCTACAAAGGTTATCTATAAAGGCAGGCTGCCCTTGACCCCAAGGCAGCCTGAAAGGAGGGCTTGCCATGTTGCAAAGTGATCTATTGGCCGGTGTTGTATTAATCGCTTACTATATAGTGGGCCTTGTGCCCATTCCCCTGATGCTGAAGGCCTGGTCCAAAGTGCCCCATGAGGTGATTCGCAAGCTGCAGCATGTTACTTACAGCCTCTCAGTCTTTATTTTGCTCCGCCTGTTCAGTACTTGGTACATGGCGGTGGCAGGGGCCTTTTTGCTGGTTGTTTTAGCCTACCCTGCCCTTTATCTCCTGGAGAAAACCGCCATCTACAAGAAGCTCTTTGTCGATCGGAAGGAGCGAGGTGGTGAGCTGCGCAAACAATTGCTCTATGTGCAGCTTTCCTTTGCTATTCTGATCTTCCTATTTTGGGGCCTGCTTGGTGCCAATTGGCAGTACATTGTGGCCGCGGCGGTGATGGCCTGGGGATTTGGCGATGCTGCCGCAGCACTGGTAGGCAAGTTTTTTGGAAAAAGGATCATCTTCCACCGCTGGGTGGATGGGGCCAAGACCCACGAGGGACTGGCGGCGATGATGCTGGCAGCTCTGGCTGCAGTCTTTTTCACCTTGCTGTTCTTGAGCGATCTCTCCTGGTACATCTGCTTGATCGTGTCCCTGGTTGTAGCCCCGATCTGTGGCGTAGTGGAGCTTGTCTCCAAACGAGGCAGTGACACCCTGACCATTCCCTTGGCAGCTGCCGCTGCCGCCTTCCCCCTAGTAATTCTCCTCTCCTACCTGGGATGGTAATACCTGAAGCGCCCTGCAAAAGGAGTGGGGGTTGAGAAGGAGAATATAACCATGAGAGCCAAAGAAAGGTGGAGTGCAATGGAGTACTCAATTGACGAACGCGGCATCCAGCTTATGAAGGTGGAGTATGATGCTTTCGTAGAAGATGGTCCAGAGGAGCCAGGTTTAGACGTCACAGGCCATGTGGAAATTCTTGCAGAGGAAGACGATTTGCTCCATGTGGTGTGGGATTTGCTCTTAGATGCCCGGCCCCTGATGAGGATGCGGGCGGTGTATATGAGCGTTGTTTATGCGGAAGGGGACGGCTCCCCTGATCTGGGTGAGCTCATCGAAGAAACCTGTTATCCAGTTCTGGGTGAGTTTTCCCAGTTGGTAGGAACTTTATCCCGGTCAATCACCGGTACGCCTTTGATCCTGAACCAGGAGCAGCTGATGTATCTTGCCTGGGGCATAGTGGACGATGAGGAAGATGAGGAACCATTTTAGGAAGAGGTGGATTTATGCCGAAAATAGCGTTCTTAGGTGCTGGCAGCACGGTGTTTGCCAAAAATATTCTAGGTGACTGCTTGTTAATTGAATCGCTCCGCGACTCGGAGTTTGCACTCTTTGATATAGACCCCAAGCGCCTGCAGGAGTCCCACACCATGCTGGAAACCATCAACCGCAATGCAGGAGGCCATGGCCGGATTGCATCCTACCATGATCGCAGGGAGGCGCTGCAGGGTGCAGACTATGTAATCAATGCCATCCAGGTGGGGGGCTATGAACCGAGCACTGTCATTGACTTTGAAGTGCCGAAAAAGTACGGGCTGCGCCAGACCATTGCAGATACCATCGGTATTGGCGGGATCTTTAGGGCCCTGCGCACATTGCCGGTCATGGATGATTTCGCCCGTGATATGGAAGAGCTTTGTCCTGGCGCCTGGTTTTTGAACTACACCAATCCCATGTCCATTCTCACCGGTTACATGCTCCGCTATACCGGGGTAAAGACAGTTGGCCTCTGTCATAGCGTCCAGGTTTGTGCGCCCCATCTTTTGGAGGGTCTGGGCATGTCTACAGAGGGTATTCAATGGACGATTGCCGGTATTAATCATATGGCCTGGCTGCTCTCGATCACAAGGTACGGACAGGATCTTTATCCGGAAATCAAGCGCCGTGCCCTGGAGCGCCCTGCGGATCACCATGATCTCGTCCGTTACGAGCTGATGAAACAGTTTGGCTATTATGTAACCGAATCCAGCGAGCATCTGGCGGAATACCTGCCCTACTTTATAAAAACCAGAAATCCTGAGCTGATCGAGCGTTTTAACATTCCCTTAGATGAATACCCCAGGCGCTGCGTAAACCAGATTGCCCAGTGGGAGCAGATGCGCAAAGAGCTTGTGGAAAACAAGGATCTGGTGCACAACATCAGCCATGAGTACGGGGCAAGGATTATGGAGGCTATGGAGACTAATATTCCTTACAAGATCGGCGGGAATGTGCTTAATACCGGTTTAATTCCTAACCTGCCCCAGGAAGCCTGCGTCGAGGTGCCCTGTTTGGTGGATGCCTCCGGTGTGCAGCCTTGTTATGTAGGGGATCTTCCGCCTCAGCTGGCGGCTTTGAACCGGACCAATATCAATGTGCATCTTCTGACCATTGAAGCCTTTGTAACCAAGAAGAAGGAACACATCTACCATGCCGCCTTCTTGGATCCCCATACTTCTGCAGAGCTGACCATTGATGAAATCAGGAATTTATGCGATGATCTAATTGAAGCACACGGGGAGATACTTCCTCGCTTTGCTTAACAGGCGTTATAAAGATTCCCTATGACAAAAGCATTGTTATAGGGAATCCCTTTCCTCAGTTGGTTTTTTCTTGAAATTGATTGTTCTATCAGGAAAACAGTGTAGAATGAAGAGTACCAAAGGGGGTCTGTTATGCTTTTCCCAAAATCTGAACTCCAGTATGCGCGCACTAGAATTCCCAGACAAGACGGCAGCTTTTTCGATGTAGTTGAAGTCATTGCTCCAGATCCAACCAAGGTGGAGTTCCACAAGGGAATCAGCTCAGGAGCCCAATTTAAACTTGATGATATTGCCCAGCTTAGAATGTTAAAGGCGTTAACTCGGGGTGTCAAAGATCCTGTGGTGCTGGTGTGGGATGCCTACAGCCATGACCAGGCCGCAGCGAAAATCGATCTGGCTGATCAGGCCCAAGGTACCGACACTGTCCTTGTCAGCAAGAATTCTTTTATTACACATCATCTCCGCTATCTGGCAGAGACCCGCAATTATGTGATTTGCGACGGACGCCTCCAGGTCAAGCACTTGGCCGCAGACAGGGATGTTTGGGCGCAAAAGCTTTTGGATCTGCTCTATGCGGAAGAAAGGATAAAACTGTATCAAGGAGATCCTTCCCAGCCCTTAGAAGAAGTATATGGCAGCTTCGATCCGCTGAAAGATGTGGTCGCAGTAGGCAAAATTGGGCTGCCTTCACACCATGGTCGGCTCGGGGATTATCCCGTTGTCTTCAACACCTCATACTTCCTCTTTGAAGAGGAGGATTATATAAGTGAGTTTTCCATCCTAGGCGATGCCTACAGCCTGCAGATTCGAGACGGTACTATAGAAAGTCCGCCGCTCTTTAACCGTTCTGCCCTGCTCTTGACGGCAGACGGCGAAGGGCGTTTGCAGCAAATCTCGCTGCAGGATCTCAAGCTTGAGGCACTAGGCGGGGAATTCGACCTCTCGGCCTTTGCCCTCAACCAGGCAGGGGAACATGCCCTGTATACCCGCTGGTTTGGGGTGGAAGGGGCGGGCAGAACCCATACCCACACCCCCAAGGATGCAGACAAGATCGAATTTATTATCATCGACCGATCCATTGTCGGCTTCAAGCGGGGCGGTCAGACTGAGATTCCCCACAACGGCTTTGTGCTTTCCCTGCCAAAACAGGAGTTAGGAACCGGTGTCTTTAGCAATGAGGTAAGTTACTCCTTCCTGTCGGATCAGGAGTATACAGCCGGCATTCAGTGCGGACCCGGTCTTTTGCAGGATGGCAAGATTATCTTAGACGAACATACTTTAAAGAGAGAGCAGTTTTTCCGCAAAAAGTATGCTGGCGGCAGACTTGTCGAACTTGGCGTTGTTCCCACCGACTATGCGGAGGATATTGATGCTGCGCTGGCAGCTCGGATGGCCATTGGCGTTGATTTTGAGGGGCGTTTTCGCATCCTTGCAGTAGAGTCTGTCAATGCCGGCATGGCAGAAGCAACTGGAGAGTCCTCCGGCGCTAGTTTAAGTGAACTTGCGCTGGTGCTCAAAGAGAAGGGATACAAGCATGCTTTGAACTTGGATGGAGGTGGTTCTGCAAATATCCAGTATTTCTATGGTCAGCTCGTCAAAGGAGCGGACCGGAGGGGTTTGCCCGGCGTAATGTATGAACGTTTCGTTCCTAGTGTTGGTGTGATTCGTGAAAAATAAAGGAGGATGAAAAGGTGAAACGCAATCTAGTAATCTTAACTCTAGCTGCCCTTATGGTAGCCGGCCTGTCTGCTTTAGTAATGGCAGAACAGGTAACACTCCGTTACTTTATGTGGGATCCTGAGTTTCAAGACATTGAAGCGGAACTGATTAAGGGTTTTGAAGCAGAAAATCCCCACATCAAGGTAGAAATGACAGCACTTGATCCTAACAACTTCTGGCCACGCCTCGCTGCCATGGCTGCAGCCGGTGAACTGCCTGATGTATTCTCCATGTCCACAGGTTATATTGACACCTGGGCCAGAGATGGTCTTTTGATGAACATTCAGCACTTGGTAGATCGTGATGTAGATCCCGAGAAGTACTTCTACAATGTCTTTGCTGAAGATCGTTTCCCCAACAAGGAAACCAGTGATATGTACGCCATTCCCTATGCCTGGGTTGGCTCTGTTCTGTTCTACAACAAAGATATGTTTGATGCCGCAGGTCTGGAATACCCAGATGCTGACTGGACTTGGGACGAGTTCAGAGCGGCTGCTAAAGCCCTCACCATCCAGAGCAATCCGAACAGACCGCCTGAGCAGTATGGTTTCTTCTGGTATGGACGTTACGCCCAAGTTGAACCCTGGGTCTATGCCAACGGCGGACGTATTCTCAATGAAAACAAAACCAGAATTGCCATTGACGAGAAAGCCAGAGAAGCTCTGCAATTCTTGTCTGATCTGACAAATGTAGATGGCGTTTCCTTGCCCCACCGCGATCTGGCCGGAATGCGCCAGCAGGATCTCTTCCCGCTGCAGCAAGTGGCCATGTGGGTGGACGGTTCCTGGATGGTTGACCATGTGCGCAATACCGCCGGTGACTCCTTCAGATGGGGTATCGCCCATGTACCGCAGGGACCATCCCTGGAAGCCGGTGAAGAGCGTTCTTACTACTGGCCCGATTCAGTGGCTATCGCTGCTACCACCAAGCATCCTGAAGAAGCCTGGGCCTTCATTCAGTACCTGATTGGTGCCAATCGCCCGGTAGAAACCTTTATGCCTGGCAAGGTGCCCATTTACAGAGCTACCGCCTACTCCGAAGAGTGGCTGTCTAAGGATCAGCAGCCCGGCAACATGGAGATTATTCTCGAGCTCGGCGACACCCCTGTACGCACCACCTTTAACATGGGCTGGAGCGAATGGAGAGGCTATGCTTCCACAGGCGGCGCCGGCATGAACGGTGAACTTGATGCAGTAACCAATGGTCAGCAGACGGTAGATGAAGCAATCGAGAAGATTACAAGAGACGGAAACGTCGTTCTGGAAAGATACTATCCAGAACCGTAAACTTGAAGAAGGGGAGGGTTTCCCTCCCCTTCGCCTGCACGCAATACCCACGTTTTTATGGTAAGGAGGGGGAGCATGAGGTACTACTCCAAGGTTTCTCCATGGCTGTTTATTACTCCCACCATCTTAGGGCTGGTCTTCTTTCGGCTTGGTCCGATTATTGGCGCGTTTTTAGCCAGTTTCACCGACTGGAATGTCTTTTCTCCGCCGGAGTGGATTGGCACGGCTAATTATGTGGAGCTCTTTAACTCATCAACCTTCTGGCTGATTCTCCGTAACACACTGGTCTTTAGTGTGTTTTATGTCGCGGGGGTTATGGTGGTCGGCCTATTCTTAGCTGTCTTGGTCAATAATCGCCTCAGGGCCATCACCTTTTTCAGAGGCCTTTACTATTTGCCGGTCATTACATCCACAGTAGCCATTGGGGCCGTTTGGAGCTGGATTTTAAGCGCCCGTTTTGGTGTCTTTCCCAACCTCTTGGCTAATTTTGGCATTTACAATGTTCCCTCCTTTTTAGGGGACGGCCGCTATGCCTTGCTGACCTTAGTAGTGGTCTATATCTGGAAAATGTCGGGCTACCATATGATTCTCTTTTTGGCCGGTTTGCAGAATATCCCGGAGGAGTACTATGAGGCCGCCAAAATTGACGGAGCCACACGCTGGCAGAGCCTGCGCCATATTACCCTGCCCCTTTTGTCATCAACTACATTTTTTATCGGTATTATCGCACTCATCCAGTCCCTGCAGAGCTTTGACATTACCATGGCCATGACAGAAGGCGGACCGAACTATGCCTCGGCGACGCTTAGCTTCTTTACCTATATCAACGCCTTTGTGCACTTTAGAATGGGCTATGCTGCCGCCATGTCCTTTGTTCTGCTAATCATTGTTGGAATCATCACCTTCGTCAATTTCAGGGCCCGAAAATACTGGGTCGAGACGGTAGATTAGGAGGTGGGAAGCGTGAAGAGATATCAAAAATTACTTTTGTACATTCTCCTGATTTTTGTGGGCTCCCTGACGATATTCCCATTTCTCTGGATGGTAGCCACTTCGTTCAAGACCATGGGGGAAGTGTTTAGAATTCCGCCGAGCTTCACTTCCAGCACACTCTGGA
>JAAYOM010000051.1 GCA_012520315.1 Bacillota bacterium
ATCAGCTTGCGAACCTGGTCCAGAAGGTTTCTGTATACCGCCTCAGGTCCCAGCTCGGCATTTGTAGGCACTTCTCTCGCATGGATGAGACCGCCCTCGGGATTTAGTATTGCGCCGGCAATTTTCGACGAAGTTAAGGCGAATTAGAGGGAACTTGTAAGCATAAAAACGAAACCAAATGAACTATATCAACAATCCTGACTAGAGCAGATCGGTAGCCACCAGTGAATCGATCCAGCCTAAGTGATCGAAAAAGACCATCTTGAAATATCAAGATGGCCTGATGCGAATCGCCGCCGCAAACAGAGACGCCTGCCAGCAATCGGCATTCTAAATGGAGGGGAGCCCGTATCCTCCATTGAAAATGCCCGGATTTAGAGAACCCGGACTCTTACTTTAACATTGAGTACACTCACTTTTGATTATGGAAAGTGGCTTCTCTAGAATTAATTCCATCTGTTCCTACCTACCGCTTCTGCGCCAACTACGGTGTTTCTCCCGCATTCCTTGGCCTTGTAGAGCGCTTGATCAGCCAGCCGAAAGAGTCTTTTGCGCGCCATTGCCTCACTTGGTACCAGGGAGGCTGCGCCAAAGCTGGCCGAAATCTTTGCTTGGATCCCTTCATGGTCGATTACAAGCTTTTCCAACCTGGCCCTGATAGACTCAGCTGCCTGGATCGCCTGATCTTCCGTAGCACCGGGAAAAATGCAGGCAAACTCATCACCAGAAAGTCGTGCCGCCTGGGCATCCAGGTGCCGAGCTGCATTCTGCAGCAGTTGCGCCAGTTCTTTTAGGCATTGATCTCCCATCAAATGTCCAAAACTGTCGTTGATAGATTTGAAGTTATCGATATCAAGAATAATCAGGGCCAGGGGCTTCTGGGTCTTTCGGGCGGTTTTCCAAGCCTCCCGAAAGAGCGAATCAAAGCCCCTTCTGTTCGGAATCTGGGTCAGCTGATCCAGCACAGACTGCTCTTTAAGCTCTGCATTGGCAATCTGCAGGCGTTCATTCACCTGCCCCAGCTCCTGGGTTCTCTCGGCCACCTTTTGCTCCAAGGCCCTGTTCAGTTTCTTTAACTTGACAACAAAGAAGAGCGCGCCGGACAAAACAATCAGAAGCATGGCAATCACCGCCAGCAAGATAATCTTTACCATGCTTTCCTGTGTAATATAGATGACGTTCTTACCGCGCCAGTCATTTAAGATTTTAGTTAGAGTACCGTCGCTGCCCATTTTCTGCAAAGCAGAATTAATCTGGCCTAACAGTTCATCGTTTCCTTTTCCCACAGCGATGTGGGAAAAAGTAGTATCCAGCGGTTCTCTGGCAATATGCAGCCCTGCAATCCTGTTTTGAGCCAGAACATACTCGCCAACCCAGCGATCTACTACAAAGGCATCCAGTTCTTTGGCTTGGACAAGCTCTAAGCCTTGCAGGGTGTCTTGAACTAAAACCCTTTCAATACGCTCATTTTGACCAATCAAATCGTAGGCGTAGCCTCCCGCCTCTACGCCCACCCGTTTGCCCTCCAAGTCAATCTCTCTCTGGATACCAATTTCCTCCAGCCGCCTAATAATTACAAACTCCGAGGGGAGCAGCGGGACGGAAAAGGCCAGAAACCCTTCCCGGGCATCCGTTCTGTTAATCTGCAGCAGTGCATCTGCCTCACCTGCCTGCACCTTGCGTTGGGCCTCTGTCCAGTCCATGGCTGCAATTTCGACGGGACGACCGATCTTTTTACCCAGGGCTTGGGCGATATCCACAACCACGCCCTTGGCGGCCCCGTTTTCCTCATAACCAATAGGCATAATGTTCGCGTTGACCAAAAACAGAAGTGATTCCTCTGCACGCCTAAATGCAGCGGCAGTGCCGCAGGCAAGCAAGAACGACAGCAGAACGAACATGGCTAAGAAGTCTAAGACAAGCTTACGATCTATCTTTCGAGCCAGGGCCAACCCCTCCCCTAAGCGTTCGATACGCCGACAATATCCCCTATTTCCCCGAAGCCGAGTTAGCTCCCTGCTCACTCTTAAGGAACCTAGCAGGGTGTTCTCTTTACTTTGACGTTGGTTGGAAAAACCCTCCAAGATGAATGATTCGCCCGGGAGGATACCGGGCCCAGTTTCTGAGTCAACTAACTAAAAACCCTTCCGATACCTGTTCCGGTATGGGAAGGGTGTGGTTTCTCTAGCTAGGGAAGGAGGGAAAGGGGTGTCAGCTTTGCTGCCTCATTTCTTCCATAAAACTCAGAACTTCTGCCATAGTCGGCATAGCCGGTATAGCCCCGGGCTTAGTGGTCACAAGGGCACCAACAGCATTAGCAAACGAAAGGATTTCTTCTATCAATTCCTTCGGAGCCTGATCTAGAGAGTGGTCCATGCGGCTCAGGTGGTAGAGCATTGCTCCTACAAATCCGTCCCCTGCACCTGTGGTATCTAAAGTGCGCACCGCGTAACCTGGTACAGATCCATATCCGGCGGAACAGTGATAATAGCAGCCCTTTGCACCTAAAGTGACTACTACAAGGCTCTTGCCCGAGGCGTAGAGCTGTTCCGCCCCGCTTGGCAAATCATCAGTGCCGGTCAGGAAAAACAGCTCCTCCTCCGAGAGTTTAACGATATCTGCGTACTTAAGTCCAAGGGACATGCCCTCTCTGGCGGCACTGTCGCTCTTCCAAAGGGGTGGGCGCCAGTTTGGATCGTAAGATATTATCTTGCCCTTTTTCTGAGCATGCTCCACAGCACAAAGCGTAGCTGAGCGGGAGGGTTCATCCGTTAGGGACAAAGAACCGAAGTGAAAGATCCGTGCGCTGTCAATCAGCCCAAAATCAACTTCTTCCGGCCTTAACAGCGTGTCAGCACCTGGCTTTCTGCAAAAGCTAAAGCTGCGGTCACCTGTAGCGTCCAAGTGGACAAAGGCCAGCGTGGTATGGGCTTCATCGCCGCTCACCAGCCCTTTAGTTTCTATGCCGTGCTCGCTTAACACTTGTCCCAGTCCGGCGCCGAACTGATCCCTGCCCACCTTGCCTATAAAAGCGCCGCTGCCGCCTAAGCGCGTCAGCGCTGCCAAAACATTGGCCGGAGCTCCTCCGGGGTTTTGTTCAAAAAGATTGTTTTCCCCCGCTGATTTGCCAGCCAGGGTAAAATCAACGAGTAATTCACCTAGTGCCACAACATCCATAGCTATCACCTTACTTCAGAATACCAGCGCGGACCGGCACCAGAGACAAGGAGGACGTTTGAATAAGATGTAAAGTCACCGGTGCGAACAATTACTTTGACTTCCCGGCTTCTGCGTTTTAGTTCTGTATGGGGGATAACTTCGACTTCTACATCCTCTGGGAATAGGCCAACAATGTCAGCAAACCTAGTCGGCCCTGTCTGCCTCGTTTCTTCTGCCAAAACCGCCTTTTCTACTGAAAAATGCTTAAGCAGTTCATCCATTACCTCCAGGACCGTCGGCTTGTTTACTGTCAGGGAAATGTCAATTACCGGCACATCCCGGGGTGCAGCGAATCCTGCGTCTGAAATGATCATTTCATCCATGTGCCCAAGGCGGGAAATAGCAGAAGCGATCTCCGCATTGAGAATTCCAGTTTCTTTCATGCAAACGACCTCTCTCTCTGGACAAATGGGTGCTAGCGACTGTAACTGACTTTGAGCATCTCCAAAATCTCATCCCGTGTTGCCACCCTAGGGTTGACTTCATAGTCAGGCAGCTTGACTGAATCATCGGCAATTGCTTCCAGCTCAGATTCGGGAACCTTCAGTCCGGCCAAGTCCAGCCACATGCCAATCTTTTTGAGAAATTCAGTTATAGCAGCTGTCGATTTTTCTGCAGCCTCTTTGTCTGATACCCCTGCCAGAGCGGGATCTAAAATGCGGGCAACAGCTGCAAACTTTTCAACCGCACTGGCCCAGGTATAGTCCATAAACTCAGGGTAAACTGCGGCCAAAGCCTCACCATGCATAACATGGGGCGCATGTCCGCCGATGGCCATGCCAATGCCATGGGGCAAAGTTGTACCGGCGTTGGCAATGCAAAGACCAGCCAGTGTATCGGCCCAAGCCATCTTTTCCCGTGCTTCTCTGCTTAGGCCGTCGTTAACTGCGGTGGGCAGATTTTCGACAACCAGGCGGATGGCCTCTAGGGCAAGCAGATCCGTATAAGGCGAAGCGTTTTTGTGGATATAGCTTTCGAAGGCATGCGCGAAGACGTCAAAGCCTGTTGAAGCAGTGATATGGGAAGGCACCGTCAGCATCAGCTCAGGATCGACAATGCTCACCCTGGGGCAGAGCAAAGTATCCACCAGTGCAAACTTCGACTTATCCTCCGGGTTAGTAACTACCGAGACAGGTGTTACCTGAGAGCCGGTGCCGGACGTGGTGGAAACTGTGATGATGGGAAGTACCTTGTCTGTAATCTCATTGCCGGTAAAGAGCCGATAGTCCCAAGCCCGTCCTGGATGGGTTGCACCAACCGCAATCGCTTTGGCTGTATCCATAGCCGAACCGCCCCCGACGCCCAGCACCACATCGACACCGTTCGCTTTGGCCATCTCAACTCCTGCATCTACGCTGTCTGTGGTGGGATTGGGAACTACGCCGGAAAAGTGGAACACTTCCACACCGTTTTGGCGCATGCTCTCTGTCATTTTGGCAAGGGCTTTTTCCAGCTCAGGCCAAAGACTGGGGGTTACGATCAGGCACTTTGTTCCGAAACGGGCCACAAAAGAGCCCACCTCGCCTGACTTTCCCCAGCCGAAATGAATCTCAGTGGGCTGGTAGTAGCTAAAATCTTTCATCTGTTAATCCTCCTGAACTCTAATCATAACTTTCATGCTGTGACCCTTAACCTCTTCGATGTGTTCATAGGCTGCCAGATAGTCTTCAAAGGCAAAGCTGTCTGTAATTAAAGGTCTTAGGGCGATTTTGCCTGCGTCAATCAGTTCAATCGCTTTGATGTAATCTTCTTCCTTGTACATTAACGTGCCTATGAGGCTAAGCTCCCGATCCTGCACAAGTCCCATATCGACTTGGGGTTTATCGCCGAAAACGCCGACAACGATAATATCTGAACCCTTGCGGGCGTTTTCTACCGCCTGTTCGATGGTGGCCTGGACGCCAACACACTCAAAGATGATGTCAGCACGATCCGGGCCAAAAACTTCGCTGATTTGCTCATTGAGATCCACTTTTGAGGTGTCTATACAATGTTTTATCCCACATTGGCGGCCAATATCCAGCCGATAGTCACTAATATCTGTCATCAAGACCAAGTGGGCGCCCATGCCCTTGGCCGCCTGGGCTACCAGATTGCCGATGGGTCCCGCGCCAAGGACAACAACTTTCTTGCCTTCCACAGAACCGGCCTTGCGAATGGCATGTACAGCAACTGCCAAAGGCTCTACCATGGCAGCCTCATCATAGTCCATATCATCGGGCAGCTTGAGCACCTTTTCGGCATCTACTGCAAAGTATTCTGCCGCCATGCCCGTTGTCTGAAAGCCCATGACTTTAAGGTCATCACAAATATGATAATTACCATGCCGGCAGGAATAGCACTGGCCGCAGCTGACCTGGGGCTGGACGGTGACCTTGTCGCCGATCTCGAAACCCTCTACACCGCTTCCGAGCTCTGCTATAGTTCCCGCAACCTCGTGCCCCTGTACTACTGGATAGGAAGTGTAGGGGTGGAGACCATGATAAACGTGAATGTCCGATCCGCAGACACCAATGCGCATGATCTTCACCAAGATCTGGCCCGGGCCGGGAACTGGACGTTCTACCTGCTGGAATTCTATTTTACCTGGAGCTGTCATAACTGCCTGTTTCATTTTGAATTCCCTCCTATGTTATACCGTATCTGGCAAATCAAGCTCGTTCATCCTGTTCAAAAAAGAGATCGACATCAAGCTCTGAACCCTTGCCCAGAACAAGTCCGGCACCTCCGAGAACTCCTCCCCGGGTGCCCAGCCTGCTGCCTACGATCTTATTTTCAGCATAGAAATCTGGCATCACATGTTTTTGAAAACCTCTTCTTACCGGTTCTAAGAACAGCTTGCCAGCCTGTGATACTCCTCCGCCCACAATTACGAGCTCAGGATTGTAGGCGTTAACTACTGCCGCGATCGCCCTGCCCAGGTACTCACCGGCTTCAGAGATGATCTTCTGGCTGACCAGATCGCCAGCCTCTGCAGCGGAGGCAACCATCTCGCCTGAAATGGCGGTAACATCGCCCTGACATAGCTCGAGCAAAAGGGTGGAGTGCTGCTGAACCGCGGCCTCACGGGCCCTGGCTTCAATTGCCGACCCCGATGAGATCGCTTCAACACAGCCATGTTTACCGCAGCCGCACAGAGGTCCGTCATCCTGCACAGTCACATGCCCCATTTCGCTGTCACGGCCGAGAAGCTCCCCATCAATTACCAGTGCTGAACCAATCCCATAACCTACGTTTACGTATAATAAGTTGGAGACATCCTTGCCGCTGCCAAACCACATTTCGCCCCGGGCCATAACCCTGGTACAGTTATCCACCCAGACAGGGACATTCAAAACCTCTTGCAGCAGGCTTCCCAAGGGGACATTGCGCCAGCCGAAGTTAGGAGAGAAACGGATCAGGCCCTGCTGGTGATCGACAAGTCCTGCCGCGGCTACGCCAACTCCCAAAATGGCCTGCATCTCAACGCCAGATTCCTGGACAGTTGCCTGAATGAGCTGTACCGTTCTGTGAATCAGGGAGTGAAGTCCATCCCGGGGCAGGGACAGAATCCGCTTTTCGTTTAAAACGACTCCGGTTAAGTTGGTTACAATCGCGTGAATGGCAGTCGTGCCGATGTCAAGGCCAACTACGTAAAAGGCATGTTCGTTTAACTCCAGCATGACAGGGCGCCTGCCTCCAGTTGATCCGGCGCTGCCTATACCGGCCTCCCTAACAATACCCTGTGCAATTAGTTCGTTTACGATGCTAGATACAGTAGATTTTGTCAAGTTTGTGATACGTGAAAGTTGAGCCTTGGACAAGGGACCTTGAGTTCGCAGCGTATTGGCAATCAATGATGTGTTGGCTCTTTTGACCATAGTCAGGTCAGCTGCTTGTTGTCGTTTGGTAACACTCAATAGTATTTCCCCCATCCTGAGAATTTCCCACAGTCAGGAGATGTCAGCCGGGATCTAAAGTCCCGGCTGACAAGGAAATCTTCCTTAGAACTGTGGAGTATTCTTGTACTTCTCTACATCTTCTTTATAGATAATGGTTACTCCTGTGTCAATGCCCGGAGGGACATGTCCAAAATTCGGATTCTGTGCAACGACCTCGGTTGGATGGTTGGCACTGTAGGCCATCATCATGGCCATATAACCCATCAGGTATGGGTCTTGACCAACTGTACCGCGGATCTCGCCTTTTTCGATGAGTTCCAGAACAGGAGTACCGAAGTCAAAGCCCATGATTTGAACTTGACCAACCATGTTCAAGTTACGGACAGCGGCAGCGGCGCCTGGTCCAGGGTTGCCATGGGCGGCGAAGATGCCTGTGATATCAGGGTTAGCCTGCAGCATCGCTGTGATCTGTGTTTCAGCTTTAGCTACGTCGCCTTCGTCGTTAACAATGGCGGCAATTTCAATGTTTGGACCATACTCGGCCAGTGCATCTCTAAAGCCATTGACGCGGTCAGCTAAGTGAGAGGGACCTGGGAAGGTAGAGATACCTACTTTACCTTCGCCTTCGAGCCATTCTGCCATAGCCTTACCTGCAGCATAGCCGGCATTGTAGTTGTTGGTGCCTACAAAGCTGAGGCGATTGCTGTCTGGAGCGTCAGAGTCAAAGGTGACTACAGGAATGCCTGCCCCAACTGCTCTATTGATTGCAGGAATCATTGCATTCGCTTCCCCGGCTGTGACCACAATACCGTCAACTCTCTTGGCAATGAGCTGTTCGATTGCCCTGGCTTCCAAGGAAGCATCCCATTCGGCAGGACCTTGCAGTTCAACTGTGATGTCGTCGCCAAGAAGTTTGGCTGCATCAATCATGCCGGCGTAAGCCCAGTTAAAGAACTCGGAACCCTTGAGGAAAACAACCATACCGTAATGTTCGCCAGCTGCAAGTGTATTAAAACCCAGCGAAAGTACAAATACCATAACCAATGACAATATGAGCATCTTTCTCATTAATAAACACTCCTTTTTTTGGGTTTGGTTTAAAGGTTAAAACTCTTAAGCTCTTCTCTGCAGCACCACCCCTCCCTCTAAATCTGAACCTCTAACCGCTGGTTAGGAATTCCCGCCAGCTCTTCATCTTGGCCTTGCGGCCGCGAGCCCGCAGATATTCTTCCAGGAACACAGCTGCTAGAAGCATCCCGCCGTAGACTACATCCTGCCAATAGGTTGGCGCACCTGATTGCACAAAAGCGTTAGAGATAATCGCTAAAAAGATGACTCCCCAAATAGTGCCGCCAATTGAGCCTTTGCCCCCGCTCAGACTTGCCCCACCAATAATCACGGAGGTAATCACCCTCATATCTGAGTTGAGACCGAAACCGGTACTGGCACTTACATATTGTGAAGCGGTGATAATGCCGGCCAAGCCTGCCATAAAAGCACTGATGCCATAAATTACATAACGCAGTCTGTTGACCTTGATCCCAGACAGCTGCGCAGCCTTAGCATTGCCCCCGACAAAATAGACCTGCTGAAAGTAGGAATGGTTCTTCAAAAGCAGTGCAAAAAGTACGGCCAGAACCAGAAAGATAATCACAGGCACGGGTATTCCGTAGACTCTGCCATGGCCAATTTCATAAAAGGCCGTTGGAAAGCCTGAAATTGTCGCGCCTTCCGTTATCACCAAAGCAACACCCCGCAGCATGGTTGCTGTGGCCAGTGTGGCAATGAAAGGAAAAACACGCAGCTTGTTAATCATCAAAGCGTTGATAAATCCAATCAATACTGCCACACCTAGAGCAATGGCAATGGACGGCCATACTCCAAGAGATGTCTTCAAGAGCAGCCCTACAATAATCGCAGTGAAGGGCAGGACAGCAGCGACAGAAAGATCAATGCCGCCTGAGATAATCACCAGTGTCATGCCTAAAGCCATTAGCGCTTCTTGGATAAAGCCCATTGCGGTAATTTCAATGTTAAAGAGTGTCAAAAAGTTCGGATAGGCAAGGCTCATAACAACAGTGAGCAGAGCAACGGATGCGATTAAACCGATGTTGCCTTTTTTTGTCAATTTCTTCAGAACGGTACCTAGACTCCTCATAACTCTCCCCCCTTACATGGTAGCGTATTTCATCACATCTTCTTGCGTCGTTCCCTCACCGTCTAGGACAGCGGTGATCCGACCCTCATTAAACACGGCAACTCTGTCACAGAGCCCTAAGATTTCGGGCAGTTCAGACGAGATAACAATGACTCCAACCCCGCTGTTCGCCAATTGCCGCAGATGACTGTGAATTTCGGTCTTTGCGCCTACATCCACGCCGCGGGTAGGTTCATCCACAATCAGCACTTGCGGATCGGCACAGAGCCACTTGGCTAAGAGTGCCTTTTGCTGATTGCCTCCGCTTAGATTCATCACAAGCGGCTTATCGTCGGCAGGACGCAATTTTACATGCTGAACATAGTACTTAGCTGTATCCTCAATGCCAGAGTGCTGCAGCAGACCAAGCTGCGAGGCAAATTTCTTTAGAGACGAAGATACAATGTTCGTGCGGACGTTCTTAGTCAAAAAGAGACCTAAATCTTTCCTGTCCTCTGTCAAATAACAGACCCCGTGGTTAATGGCATCCAGCGCAGATTTGAACTTTACAGTCCTGCCGTGCAGAGTAATTGTGCCTGCATCTACAGGATCCGCACCAAAGATTGCCCTGGCTGTTTCGGTACGGCCCGAACCGACCAGACCGGCGAAACCTAAGATTTCTCCCTTTTTCAGTTCAAAGCTGAGATCACTTAGTTCATCACCGCGACTTAGACCTTCGACTGAAAGTACTGTCTCGCCCACAGAGGACGCCCGGGGTGGATACATTTCCTCGATGCTGCGTCCTACCATCATGTGAATGATCTCGTCAGTATCTGTATCCTCAGCCTTTACTGTGCCGATCATCCTGCCGTCGCGCAAAACGCTGATTCTGTCCGAAATGCGAAATACTTCGGGCAGCTTGTGTGAGATAAATATGATGGAAACTCCGGCAGCCTTAAGATCGTCAACAATCCGGTACAGCGTTTCGACCTCTTTTTCAGACAAGGCTGAGGTTGGTTCATCAAGCACCAATATTTTTGCGTCCATGGAGAGGGCTTTGGCAATTTCCACCAGCTGGCGGATGCCTACACTGAGCTCTGCAACCATGGTAGCAGGATCAATGTCAACTCCAAGACGTTCCATCAGTTCGCGGGTTCGCTTATGCAGCTCGTCCCACTTCACAAAGCCCAGCCAGTTTGTTGGTTCCCTTTGGCTGAAGACATTTTGTGCAATGCTTAGATTAGGTACAAGGCTGAGTTCCTGGTGAACCAGGCTGATTCCCTTAGCCATAGCAGCTTGGGGATTCGAAAACGCAACGCTCTCTCCGTCCACCTCGATACTCCCTGTATCAGGACGATGAATGCCTCCGATAATCTTCATCAGAGTCGACTTTCCCGCCCCGTTTTCCCCAATGAGTGCATGCACTTCACCTTTGGCTATCTCCAGGTCAATGTCGTGGAGAACCTTGTGCACTCCAAAACTTTTGCTTATTCCTTTTATTTTTAGAACTGAAGCAACCATATAACTGCTCCCCTCTTTTCTTTATCCCGGTGATTGTCAGTCCCGATCTTCGCCCCTTCTCATGCGGCGAATCGCATCAACACCAACTGCGATAACAAGAATTAATCCATTTACCACACCCTGCCAGTAGACAGAAAGACCCAGGAGTACAAAACCGTTATTGATAATAGCAAGCAGCAGAACGCCTAGAAATGTTCCAAAGATGCTGCCTTCGCCCCCCGACATGCTGGCGCCGCCGATTACAGAGGCGGCAATCGCCCGCTGCTCAGCACCTAGCCCAAATTGGGCATAGCCCATAGCCAGTCTAGATGTCATAAACACTCCGGCTGCAGCTGCCAGTACCCCACTGAGGATGTAACTGACAATCAGCATCTTTCCAACCTTAATTCCGGAAAGTTCCGCGGCATCAGGATTAGTGCCAATAAAGAATATTGAATGCAGCGGTTCCCAGTTTCTGAGCAGGTAGTCGAAAATGATGACAAGGATGATGGTGGCGTAAATTGGAATGGGAATCCCAAACCACTTGCCCTGTCCTATCGCCAGATATCCGGCGGGCAGATTGCTCAGGAAATACCCCGAAGTCAAAACCACCGACGCACCGCGGGCTACTGCCATCATGCCCAGCGTCACAATAAAGGGATTGATTTTGAACTTAGCGATAAAGGTTCCGTTGAGTGCACCCAGCAGCGCTCCCAGCGACAGTCCTGCCAGTACCGCCAGGGGAATTGCCACCCCTGCCCTCAGCAGCATGGTCGTTACCACGCCTGTTAGTCCAAGTATTGAACCAACCGAGAGGTCAATGCCTCCCACCGTCAACACCAAAGTGAGGCCGATAGCAACGATAACGTCATAGCTCATCCCAGTTGCAATGGATATGAAGTTGTTGAGATTGAGAAACTGCGGTGTAAGCAGGGATAGTATGGCAGATGCTGCTACGATGATTAGAAAAAGTCCTACTTCCCGCCTGCCAACAAACTCTCTTACCGAAGACTTTGTTGCTGATTTGCTTATTGCCATTGGACGTTCACCTTCCAGTTCTTAATACTGTTCACTACAATTGTACTAACTTCCGCCGCATTTTTCAAGTTAGTTTGTACACATTCCAAACTTACCCAAAGCTATGTTTCAACGTTTCTTTTGTTTTTCCTTCTTGAAAAGTATATTTTTAATAAAACTTTCTTGCTCTCTTGGCACCATTCTTCCAAAAACATTTACTAATGGGCACTCTAAGACGAGTGCTCAAAAAAAAAGGCCGCTGCCCGAGCGCCTTACTTTTGCCGTTTTTCCGTTTTGTCGAAAGTGAACAATATGCTGGGTTGGTTGTGCGCAAAGAGAATAACTAAACTGCCAGGCGGAAGCCTGGCAGTTTTTGATCCATGAAGCTTTACATCATGCGGGCTAGATAACTTCCAGTCCATCCCTGCCAGGAAGTTGCGGGAAGGAAGCATGGGGTTCTGTTTGATACCAGTAAACGACTGATGCTATATCATCCTGCAGCGGCAGGTACCTGCGTCCCGAACGCCAGCCCAGGGCTTGAATCGTTACGCGCAAATCTTTCTCAAAGCGAATTGGATCCATAATATGCCAGCGATACATGCCAAAACGCTGCTGGCTGCGGTAGAGACCGTCAGGCTTTATTACCTGCGGCAGGCCTAAGAAAGGTGTAGAATACGTACCATACTCACCCTTGGGATGTTCCCAGTTCCAGGCGCCTCCGAAGTAGTCTTCTGTGCCGGTTCCGCAGATTGTGGGAAAGTCCCGATCACCGTCTAGATAAAACTTAACTTCACCCTCGCCCCACCAACCGTTATTATTCACGCCCCAGGCAATATAGGTGCCGACGTAGTGGCCCTGGCCCTTAACTCCGTCAATCAGGGTGTGCACTTCTTTGTATGGCAAGGGGTTGCTCCGGCGAAACTGGGCGTGGAAATAGGCCGCATGATCAGGAATATCAACCAAGCTGTAGTCGATCTGATAGTACAACACTGCCTCTTCCTCACCGATATTCTCCACCACAAGCTTGGCCGACTTGCGGAAGGGCATCTCCCAATAGGAGTTCATGCCGCCGGCAGGATTGACTGCAATGGGCAGAGAATTGACGTTGCACCTTTCGCCCCAGCCGTTGCAGAAAAAGTCGCCGATGGGGGTTTCTACCGATGCTTCCTCTTCCCCGTCCCAGTAGATGCGCAAAATGAGACTGCGCCAGTGTGGGGGAAAGCAGGTCAGCCAGATGTGCTGAATTACCCCAGGGCCCTCTATCTCCCCAAGTGTGAAGGGTGTCTGGGGCGGAATGATCACTGAAGGAGATACCTTCCAGCCCTGCCCCAAGTCTCTGGCACACTCCTTGCCGGTTCCCTCTGTGGCCATGCCGCCCCTGCCTTTTTCTCCAGTAAAGTTCTCAGGGCTAATGGAGCGGCTCTTCGCACTAGACAATAAAGACAGGTTGTTCAGACCAAAGCCGTTAAACGTCATCAATATCCCTCTTTCTAAAGGTTTTACTGCGCGCCGTCACATTGCTCATATCTGCTTTTTCAAGCGTTTAATGTATCCAAAACAGTTATGCGAATCAACCAAGCTAAAGCTTAGGACTTGGTTTTTTCCCCGAAGCCAAACTTCAATCCTTCAGCATACTTCTTACCTTGCTCCCACACTTTTGTCAGTTCCTTCTGCGCCACCTCTGCAGGAGATTTTTGCAGGGCAGCCCCTATCTCAGTCTGATAGCCTGTGAGGGTTTCAATGCGGTTTTGCAGGGAGTTGCAGATTTTATCAGCGACATGCTCTTTATCCTTTGCTTCCCCCCTCCTCGCTAATGCTTGATGCCGCCTGGCTTTTTCCAGCGACTGCTTGTAGTTATCCAGTTCGTCTGCTATAACAGCCAGACGTTTTTCTATAAAGCTCTTCTTGGCTAAGCGACCTAGAATCAATTTGCCCCCGAGTGCTCCCAATCCAGCCAGCAGCAATGCCTGGGGCAGTACTAAAGCCATGGGCAGGAAGGACAGATAGAGCGGGATGCCTCTGGTTTTGGCTGCCAGAACCGAAGCTAGTGATAATTGGTTCTCTTCCAGCGCCGAGGCAACACTGCCAGATAGT
The DNA here is from genome assembly GCA_012520315.1 of Bacillota bacterium. Lineage (GTDB taxonomy): Bacteria > Bacillota > Limnochordia > Darwinibacteriales > Darwinibacteriaceae > UBA5420. The sequence continues at coordinate 13,849 of JAAYOM010000051.1, forward strand.
CTCTGGATTTCTTCCTGTGTAATGGAACCGTCCACAATTTTTGCTTCGATCTGCCCAAAGGGAATGAGGCAATCCAAGAGCTTAGTTGAGATCTGATATCGCCTGGCTATTTCTTTCATGGCTGTCCACTGCTGATCAGTTATGGTCTGGTGGCTGGTATAGATTAAGGCTGCCAGGTCTTGAATCAGGGCCAGTCTCAGGCTTTGCTTGGAGGCATAGGGAACCTCCCGTTCAATTTCCAGCAGGATTTTCTCCACAGACTGGTTGGGGTCTTCCATGAAGTTCAGCAGCCACGCCCTTTGCTGAGGGTCTAGATTCAGGCTGCAGGCATAGTTGAAGATCTCGCCATAGTCCTTGTTCTCCCCCCTGGATTCGACCTTGACCAGCAACTTACAATAGGCAAACTGTACCTCCCAGGGCATCTCTCTAAGGGAAACTGGATAATCTTTCCTTGGAACCAGGCCTGCTTTGGCAAGGGCGGCTGCTTCGGAAAGAATGTCAAGGAGCACCGATTCCTGCAGCCTGCGGTCTCTAATTGTTACTGTCTGACCGTCAACTAGTTCAATGTTTAGTGCTTTATCTTCCTCGCTAAAAAAGTCGATGGATATGGCCTTGATGTCTTTATAAAAGATGGATGTGAGCTCCCCTGCTCTGTCCAGATAATGAAGGCCGGCTGCAGTTAAGAGCAGACCTGCTTTATAGCCTTTAATGGTGGCTTTGACTTTGATCTCACCGAATTCAACCAGGCCTGCAGCAGTGTCAACTTCAACTGGAAGCCCATTCTTTTCAATGAAATTCTTGATTTTCTCTCTGTCAGCGGTTGCCTTGGCACGGCTAGATCCGGCCAGTTCCTGGAAATTACGTGTGATCACGGCGCGAATTTGGGGGTACCCCTCTGCGGTATCATCAGGAAACAGATCTGGAATTTGATCCGCACCGGCAGCCTCATAAGGCTCAAGCTCAAGGGCTTCTGCGTCGAAATAGTAGAGATCTGCCTCTCCATACTCATCGGCACCATACCAATCCTGGACATTATCCCCCCCAACCAACTGGGCGTATGTCTGGATGCCCGCCAGAGTTTCTGCCTGTGCTTTCTTGCTTACGGCCAGTGATTCGGCAACCACTCCCATTTCTGGGGTATACTCGAACTGTCCTGTAACACAATATACATATTCCATCATGAGCCGGTAAAGGGCTTGAGCTTCGCTTTTGTCGAGGTGGCCAGTCATCTCTGGATTAAAATCGCTGGTGAAGTCTCGGGAGCGGATATACCTGGTGATACTGGCAAAAAAGTCTTGACTGCGGCGGCTAGTTTCAAGGGAATCAAATCCTTGCCCAATGTAGGCCAGGGCGCTCAAGAGGGCAAATTTCTTTGCTGGGTCCAAATCCCGGATATCTGATACTGCTTCATAGCCGAATTTCCGCTGATCTGAGATTTCCTTAAGTTTTTTAGCTATAAAGAGCTGGTTTTCTGACAGTTGAAGAATTTCGTCTGCGTGCTCCTCTACAATAGATGCTGCGTCCCTACTCTTTTCTGACAGGATAAGAAGGACTTTAGCCAGGATATCCTGCATCTTGGCCAGACTTGTTACGCCATTGGCCACCACTTTCTGGTTTTCCTTGGAGAAAGTGATCATTCCCCAAATCCTTTTGTACCAGGTCTTTTCTTTCATGCGGGTAAAGTCTGCTTCAGTGGCATTAAACACATCCTGGGCGGCTTCCACTAAGACGCTTACATCATCCGCGCAATCAAAGGCTGCCTCCAGCTCGATTCTAAGCATGCTGTTCTTCATCACAATCCCCCTAGAATGTTTCTGGTCTGATCGAGCTTTTCTCTGCTCTTGCGACTTTTCTGCCTTGCGTTCTCGTTGGCAGCGTCTATGTAATTGACGTTAGTACGGATCTCAGCTAGCACATCTGCTACACTAAGGCTCGTACCCATGATATGCCCCGCAGAGAGGAGAATATGCCTGTGCAGACCTTTGCCCCAAATTTCAGCTAAGATATTCGTTAATATCGCATTGAAATACATGCCAATGGCCATTCCTCCCAGGAAACCCACAAGACCTGCCGGCAGGAAGATGGTGATGCCGGCCATCGCCCCTCCAATTAGGGTGCCTTTGGCAGTTTGTTCACTTACATTGGCAAAGGCTTCTTGCAGGGTGATTTCTCCGTTCTTGTACCTGATGTACTGGGTCAAGGAACTAATTGTGAGGCTGACAGCAGCCCCAATCACTGCGCCTTGCACCATCTTCTGGCGGAGCTGTTCACCAGTTACTGAAGTAACAGCTTCTCCGGCAGCCATTTTGTCTCTGAGCCGCTGGTTGGATTCTTTGACCTGCTCCATGGTGTTTTTTTCAATGACCTTGTTTTCAAGTCCCGCCTTTTCTGCAGCTTGGCGTGTGCCTTTCACCCCGAAAATGATATCTTCACTGCTTGTATATCCATCTTCAATGGACTGCTTTATCTTGCTGATGTTCCCGGCAGGATTGTCAACCGTTGCCTTCACAGTAGTTCTGCTGATCTGTTTTCCGGTAAATCGATTGACAGTTACACCGTCAACTCCCGGCGCACGGCCTTCAAGGAGGGTGCTTTCCCCCCACAGGCTGGACAGCTGGGCTTGTTTAAAGCGCAGCCAGTCCACTTCCTGGGCTGCACCTGTGATCTGTCTGTCGAGCATGGTGATATTTTTCTCGCCTGCGGCCTCCAAATATTTTAGGTATTCGGCTGCAGCTTCAGGTGTGCGAAAGTACCCAACGTGCTTAAAGTTCTCGACATCGAGCCTTTGAAAGACCTGAATATCTCTGGCGAACTGATGTGTACCTTCGAGGTTTGTCCCAATTGCGCCATTGACAATGTCATAGACTGGTTTTAGATCCTCCGATGTCACCAGCCGGTACTGGGCTGCCACATTGGCAAAACTGGCTGCCCCTGCCAGCAGTTCAGGCGATTCTTTGAGTTGCTCCTGGATTTTCGGGCACATTTCATCCCCGGTATGAAGCTTCAAACAGCTTTCACAAAAATAGCTCCCCATGCTCTGCCTCCATCTCTTCTACATGTTCTTTTAGTTGGTTGCATTCCAAAGAGTTAATTTCGTTCTACGAGCGTTGCTTTTTAACTAAACTTCTCCAAGGGTTGGCAGACTCCTTTGCCCTGAGGCGTTTCAAGCTTGATATTCGGGATTAGACGCTCATAATTATGCCCTTTGACTTCTCCAAGCCATTGCAGGCAAAAATTCGAGGTACACAAAAAAAGACCAGCGGGTTTTCCCACCGGCCTTGAGTCTGTTTCTCAACTGGCAGCTCTAGATAATGGCGAGCGGCTTAATTATGCATGCAGGCAAGTTTATAGCCTTTATTTAACTGTGATCGAAACATATCTGCAGATAGGAGGCCAAGGGAACTCACTATCTATCTTTCGATTTCAAAATTGTCTTTCCTTGCCCTGGGCTTAAATTAATCCTATCATGACCAAGATACCAAGCCAACATTTTTAAGGCACAATTCTGATACTTCCCCACCTTGCTTAACAGGCCTTTTGATGGTGTCTCCGGCCAACACCCGTCTGGAACCTCGTAAAAAAACGGGCCCTAGAGGACCCGCGCTTTATTACCATACACTTGCCAGTGGATAGATATTTAGTTTCCTAACCTGAGTGCTGCCGCCTTCGCTGGTGAGGTTTATTCTGCGGCTGCCCTCTCTTGGGAAGATGAGATCGGTGATGGCTGCTTGACCGCCGTTAGCGAACACTTCGATGGATGATTTGTCCAGTAAAATACGGAGGCTGATCTTGCCATCCTCTGTGACTAACGGAGCCTGGTGAACTCCGGCAAATGCAGGACTAAAGTCAACTTCCCCAGACCGTCTGCGATCCACAAAGAGCTGCTGCGTAGTGAAGTTGTACCCCACCACGGTGGCCTCCTGATCACCGCTGACGAGCTGGAGCCTAAACTCCTCCGCTCCGTTAGCGACAAATTCCAGCTCCAGATCAAGACACTCACTAAACTCTTGTTCCAGCTCAAGCCGCCCCTCCACGGCTTGAGCCGGGATGGTTGTCCGCCCTTTACGCAGGCTCTCCAGCTCCTGAACTGGGTTTTGCACAACAGAAAGCCCCTGGGCAGAACTGCGCAGCTCAAGAGTACGGGGGACAGTCATGGCACCGCGCCAGCTTGGGGCTGGAATCTCATTCGCATACTGCCAGCTGTTCATCCAAGCGATAAAGATCCGTCGGCCGTCTTCTGCGGGGATATCGGACCAGGTGACCCCGGCATACACATCCCTTCCGTAATCCAGCCACAAATTGTCTGCCTGCTGCTTGTGAGGTGTGAAGGTAACCCCGTCGAAATCACCGATGAAGTACATGGGGGATGCACCGCCAGTAGGTCCTCCGTCCTGGACATCTACCAAAAGTACCCAGTGGAGGTTCTCTGGATTACCATCAACCGCTAAAGGAAACATATCGGGGCATTCCCACACCGAGGCGGTGCAGCCGCCGGTGAACTCACTGAGAAACTCCCATTCTTTCAGGTTCGGCGAACCATAAAACCGGATCCTGGTACCCACCGCCAAAACCATCACCCACTTCTCACTGTCCTCGTGCCAGAAAACCTTAGGATCGCGAAAGTCCGGTTCATTGGGATCCGCCAAGACCGGATTCTCATCGTAAAACCGCCAGGATCTGCCCTTATCTAGGCTGTAGGCGATGCTTTGGCGCTGCCGATGCTGTTTAGTTTCCAGACACTCATCAGCATGGGTAAAGATCGCTACCAAACCATGGCCGCCGGAAAATAAACCGGAAGTGTCGTGCCAGTCCACTACCGCACTTCCCGAAAAGATGGTGCCGTGTTCATTGGGGGCCAGGGCAATGGGCAGATGCTCCCAGTGCATCAGATCCTTGCTCACAGCATGGCCCCAATGCATGGGACCCCAAACGATGTCATCCGGATTGTGCTGGTAAAATAGGTGATATTCTCCTTGGTAATAGACTAGACCGTTGGGATCGTTCATCCACTTAGCCGGCGGTGAAAAATGAAACTGCGGTCTATACTTCTCCCCGTAGGGCTTGCTAAATTCAGTCATACCTATTTTCCTTTCTAAACCTCTATTTCCTCCAACATTGCCTGGCGTCATTAGCCTGGTGACCAGGGCCGGCAAAGTTGGCAAACTGGGTAAATTCGTTCTGCTGGCTTCCGGAAGACTTTCTTCTTGGTATCCGCCGAGTCTGCCTTCAAGCGCCTAACATTTAGTAGGCGGAACGCAGACGCCAGATTTTCAATTTCCGAATCAAAACCTCCCCATCGGCCCAGAGTGCAAGGCGCTCCGCATCGGGCCTGGTAGGATAGAGACGGCTGGTTAAGCTGTAGAGATTGTTGAGGTAAACTTCCAGCATGGATTTATCCAAGAAAATGTGCAAGCGAGGATTCTCGCCAGCTAAGTCCGCAGCTCCTCCCTGGACGCCCTTACAGAGGGCTTTTGGATCCAGGCTGGTCCGAGTGCGGTCTATGGTAAATTCCCCAGTCTCTACAGAGTAGTGCAGCAGGGTTTCTTCTGACCGATCCGGAGTCTGACGAAGCCAGAGCCCTAAGTTTTGGGCCGTTTGCGGTGCAAACTCAAGCAGAATTTCCAGCATATCTCCGGAAAACGCCTGCAGCTTGTTATTGACTGCCCTTAGCCCCAGATTTTCCAGACTGAGCAGTTTTGCTGTCCGGAGCGACTTAAGTTCCCGAAGGGGACTGATCCCCAGTCTCTGATCGGGACGGAGAGAGAGCTCCAGGGGCAGTCCTCCATTATGGGCCCAACCCGATCTGTATTCGTCTTCAGCAGAACGATGTCCTTGGGCAATAGAAAATAGCACGCTGCGTCCATCGGGGGTAACCAAGCCGCTAGGGCCGGTAAAGTGATTATCCCCCAAATCAATTAGGCGCGGCTCTTCATGATCTGGAACAAAGCGGCAGCTCGAAGCATCCCAGCGCCCGATCCAGTAAAAGACATCAATTGAACTGCCAGGCCCCCAAGGGAGGATTAGAAAAATATGTTTCTCGCCTAAGGGGAGCAGTACGGGCAGTTCCCACATCACTCCAAGCTCAGGATATTTCTCATAATTGCTGATATAAAGCGGTCCTTGATACTCCCAGGTATACATGTCCCGGGAGGTATAAACCAAAGCCGTACCCCCTCGGTTTTCCAGGCCGGCACCGACCAGCTGATACCAAATCTCCCCTTCCTTCCAGACAAAGGGATCCCGAAAGTTGCCCAGCTCTCCCTGGCCAGGCTGCTGAACAGTTATTGGCTGAGGATATTGGCCTGCTATGGGCACAGCCTGTGGCCGATTCAATGACGCCCGCACTAGGTCTTGTTTTGCTGGCCATTGCCATAAGAGAATCAATCCATGCCGCAACGGTTGAAGCAGCTTCAGAGGCCTCCTCAATTTGAACCTTGTGCATCGACATCTCCAAAGCATTGAGTGGAAATAATAGGCAGGGTTAGACACTTGGGCAGCCCGCATTCGAAGCGACAATTGTGATCCCTAGCATGGTTCCGAGTCGTCTGACCCCCTTCACCTTCTCCTGCGTTTCTTTCTGCTCCCCTGAGGACGTATCAAGCACTTTGCCCCATTACCAATCAGATCCGTTCGTCTCGCCTTGGTTAAGGCAGTAAAGACCAGTTTATAGTTTCGTGGGTGTGAGTAGTGAATCAACGCCCTTTGCATTGCTTTTTCCTGTGGATCTTTCGCCACATAAACAGACTCCATGGTACGGGGATCAAGTTCGGTGTAGTACATGCACGTAGACAGAGTTCCGGGAGTTGGGTAGAAGTCCTGAACTTGCTCGGGCATCTGCTTGGTATCCCTTATGTATTCCGCAAGTTCAATGGCGGAATTTAGATCAGAACCGGGATGGCTGGACATAAAGTAGGGTACTAGGTGTTGATTCTTACCAAGCTCCCTATTGTACTTAGCATACTGCCCCCTGAACCGATCATAGACTGTTCTTTGCGGTTTGCCCATCTTTTCCAGAACCCTTGGCGATACGTGTTCTGGGGCCACTTTTAGTTGCCCGCTAATATGGTGAGCACAAAGCTCTCGAAAGAACTCCGGATTCCGATCATAGCTCAAATAGTCATAACGAATCCCTGAGCGAATAAAGACCTTCTTTACCCCAGGAATGTTCCGTAGACTCCGTAGGGTGCGCAAGTATCGTTGGTGGTCCACAACAAGGTTCTGGCAGCGCCGTGGTACCATGCACTGCCTCTTCTTACATACCCCATATGTCTCTTGCCTTACGCAGGCCCGATTCTGAAAGTTGGCCGTGGGTCCTCCCACGTCATGGATATAACCTTTAAAGTCTGGATCGCCAAGAAAAAGCTCAGCCTCTTGCACCAACGATTCGGTACTGCGGGCTTGTACCACCCGGCCTTGATGGAAACTTAAGGCACAGAAATGGCATCCGCCGAAGCAGCCTCGATTACTAATCAGACTAAACTTCACCTCGTTAATGGCCGGTACCCCTCCCCTATCTTCGTACATGGGATGGTAGTTACGGGTGAAGGGCAAAGCATAGACCCCATCGAGCTCCTTTTCGCTTAAGGGCGGGGCCGGTGGATTTTGAAGGACAAAAAAGTCACCATAGGGTTCTGCTAAGGCGCTTCCAGTCTGATGATCTGTGTTTTCGTACTGCAGCATAAAGCTCTCGGCGAAGGCCCTTTTGGAAGACGTGATCTTGTCATAATGGGGCAAGACCGTGATCTCTCCCTGGGGCAAAGCAAAAAGACGTACTACCGTACCAGGCACATTGGTGATTCTTTGAATGGCTATCCCTTGTTCCAAACGCTTAGCCACTTCGATTAGGGCCGGTTCGGCCATACCATAGAG
>JAAYOM010000052.1 GCA_012520315.1 Bacillota bacterium
ATTTTTCTGCGGGTGTAGCTCAATGGTAGAGCACCGGCCTTCCAAGCCGGCTATGTGAGTTCGATTCTCATCACCCGCTCCATTTTAGCCTTTACAGGCGCCTGTAGCTCAGGGGATAGAGCATCGGACTTCTAATCCGAGTGCCGCAGGTTCGATTCCTGCCAGGCGCGCCATAAACATGGTGGGTATAGCTCAGTTGGTTAGAGCGCCAGGTTGTGGCCCTGGAGGTCGCCGGTTCGAATCCGGTTACTCACCCCATTTACAAAAAATCAAGCAGCCGTCAGAGCTGCTTATTTTTGTCCCCTTTTTTCCTCGTGAAAAAATTCCTCTATTGTATGGCAGGATAACTCGTAAGAAGAATGGAACAATTATGCGAAGGAAATTTGTTTGATTCTGGAGGGGTAGCTACATGTCGAAGACAATGAAGGCCGTAGCCAAAACGGAGGCTGCCAAGGGGTTTGAGATTATTGAAGCCCCCATACCAACGCCTGGGCCCGGGGAGGTATTGGTCAAAGTTCGGGTCAGTGCCATTTGCGGTACTGATGTACACATTTACAGCTGGGATCAGTGGGCTCAAAGTCGCGTTAACCCGCCTTTGATTTTCGGCCATGAGTTCTGCGGAGATGTTGTCGAACTCGGCCAAGGTGTCAAGGGCGTCAAAGAGGGCGACTTTGTTTCTGTAGAAACGCACTTTACTTGCGGAGTCTGCCGTTTCTGCCGCACCGGGCGGGGCCATATTTGTGAAACTGTGGAAATTGTGGGGGTGGATCGTGACGGTTGTTTTGCGGAGTATGTAACAGTTCCGTATGAAAACCTCTGGGTGTGGGATTATGACATCGATCCTGAGATCGCCGCCATACAGGATCCTTACGGAAACGCTGTGCACACAGCTTTAGCTTGCGACCTGGTGGGGGCAGATGTTCTAATCACAGGCGTCGGTCCTATTGGTCTAGCTGCCATCCCCATCGCCAGACAAGCAGGTGCCAAGAAAATAATCTGCTCAGATGTGAGCCCTTATCGTTTAGACTTGGCCCGAGAGTTTGGCGCCGATTACGTCGTTGATGTGCGGACCGAAGATCTTTGCTCTGTGGTAAGGAGCGCTACCGGCAACAAGGGAGTCGAAGTTCTCTTGGAGATGTCCGGTAGCCAGGCAGCGATCAATGATGCCTTTAGGTGTCTTGCTAACGGTGGAACTGCCTCTTTGCTCGGCATCCCTTCTGAGCCAATTAAAATGGATCTTGCTACAGCTATTGTGTTCAAAGGCGCGACCGTGATCGGTATTAACGGGCGCAAAATGTTCGAAACATGGTATCAAGGCCAGGCATTGCTGCAAAGTGGTCTGGACCTATCACCCCTAATTACCCATCGCCTGCCTCTGGAGCGCATTGGCGAGGGGTTCGAACTGATGAAGGCTGGTCAATGCGGAAAGATTATCATTAATGTAGATGGGAGTGTTGTGTAGTGGATGCACTGAGTTTCTTAGAGCAGGAACTGCAAAACCTTAAGGAGCAAGGCTTGTATCGTGAGCCGCGTACCCTCACTGGAGAGCAGATGCCAAAGGCTGTCTATGACGGTAAGTCTGTGGTGAACCTGTCTTCCAACAACTATTTGGGCTTGGCCAATCACCCTCGGCTAATCGAGGCAGCGGTCAAGGCTACTGAAAAACTTGGCGTGGGTCCTGGTGCAGTGCGTACTATTGCAGGTCAAATGGATTTGCACAGGGAATTCGAAGAAAAACTGGCTAAGTTTAAGAACGTCGAAGCCTGCCTGCTTTTCCAATCGGGCTTTACTGCCAATTCTGGCACAGTAAGCTGCATTATGGGGCGGGAAGATGTAATTATCAGCGACGAACTTAATCACGCCAGCATTATTGATGGATCCAGGCTGAGCCGGGCCCAGATTAAAGTTTATCCCCATGCCGATATGGATGGGCTGCGCACCACTCTCAAAGAGGCGGAAGGCCGGCGGAAAATCGTGGTGACTGACGGTGTGTTTTCCATGGATGGAGACGTTGCCCCCTTGCCGGAAGTAGTCAAACTGGCCAAAGAATTCGATGCCATTGTCATGGTCGACGATGCCCATGCCAGCGGTGTGATGGGGCGTAATGGCCGGGGAACAGTAGACCATTACGATCTCCATGGTCAGGTTGATATTCAAGTAGGCACTTTGTCGAAGGCGATAGGAGTTCTTGGCGGGTATGTCGCAGGTCCCAAGAAGCTCATCGATTATCTGGTCCAGCGGGCAAGGCCTGTTCTGTTCAGCACCTCCCTGCCCCCTGCCGTAACTGCGGCGGGGATGGAAGCCGTCGATATGCTGATAGAGCAGCCTGAACTCATAGACACGCTGTGGAGCAACGCCGAATTTTTCCGAGAGGGACTCAAGGAACTTGGCTTTGACACAGGCATGAGCGTAACTCCGATTATTCCAGTTATTGTCGGTGATGAGCGGAAAGCGGCACAATTAGCCGATGATTTGTTTGAGGAAGGGGTATTCGCCCAAGCGCTCGCTTTCCCGACAGTGCCTAGGGGAACAGCACGGGTGCGCACAATCGTTACGGCAGCCCACACCAGGGAAGATTTGCAGTTTGCCCTGGACGCCTTTGCCAAGGTTGGCAGAAGGCTTGAGATAATCTAGGAAGAAAAACCCCGGTCCTTAAAGGAGCGGGGTTTTTGGCGCAATAACTCGCATAGCTTTGGGCCTGATTTTCGTATGAAAAGGTTGCGCGGGAAAGATGTCGCCGTCAATCATGATAGGCAGGGGGTCACCCTCGATGGTGACCTCCTTTCCTGTTAAAATAGTCACCGCAGGATGGGTTACATGTTTTCCTGAGTAAATCTTGGGCAGAGTGAGGGTGAAGTCCAGTTTTCCAATCTCTTCTATCAAAAGTATATGGAAATGACCGCTGTCGTACCTAGCCTCGGGAGCAAACTGCATGCCTCCCCCTCCGTAGGGCATGTTTAAGGCGAACAGGGCTATGATTTTTTTCTCAATTGCCTGCCCGTCGATGATAATCTTCACCGGGAAGCTCCTTAGGCTGCGGATAGTAGCTACAATTCCGGCGAGAAAAGCCGCCGAGCCTTTCCAAAAGCCTTTGCGATGGCTGTTGACATATTCTAGAACGTCTGCCGAAAATCCGATGGACGCCATTTGCCCAAACACCACATCGTTTTCCAAGCCTATGTCAAAGAGGACTTCCTGCCCATGGAGCAGAGTCTGGATCGCCAGTTCAGCTTCGCGGGGGATGCCTAGGCCCCTGGCATAGTCATTGCCTGTGCCGCCCGGAATAATTCCCAGTGCTGCAGGACTCCGCCAAATTCCTTCTAGCACCTCACGAATTGTACCATCTCCGCCTAGGGCGGCGACAGTTTCGTGGCTCTCGCTTGCCCTTTGGGCCAGTTCAATGGCATGTCCCGCAGATCTAGTGTACATGAGCTGAAAGTCTACTCCTTGCTCCGTCAAGAAATTTTTTGTGAATTGTGCAACTTTTTGTCCCCGCCCTCTGCCGGCCAAGGGGTTGGCTATGATGGCTATGCTCATTTCTCCGCCTCCTCCGTTACAGCTAAAATTCGCCATCATAAATGAAAACTCCTCCGTTAATACTAGGCAGGAAGGAGGTGTTCTGCGCAGTGTCGCAAGACAAAAAGAAGAAAAGGCAGCAAAACAGGCCGCACAATCAAAGGGCAGCAGGATTGGTAAATGCCAATCATTTTTATGAAACAGCAGAAGAGCTTGCCAACCGCCACTTACAGCAGCACCGGCAGCAGCAGAAACGGCAGGCCCAGGAGCAAAACCCAAGGCGCAGCAGTCAACAGGTTCGGCCGGTAAATGAAAATCCCAATCCGGAGAGCGAAGAACCACAATGACAAAATAGAAGAAAGGGAGCGGCTGCTCCCTTTTTCTAACTAGACAACTGGTTAAGGAGAATGGACAGCTTTTGCGCGGTTTCCAGGAGAGCCTGCTGATCTTGACTCCAGATTTGGTATTGCAGATTCTGAAGGGCAGTCTCAACTTCCCTGTCAGTTTCTAGTGATAAAGTAACGTCAGGAGTGAGACGGCGCCAAGCAGCCCCGAGTTCTTGTACAGTCGAATATGCTATGGCCCATTTCTCGTCCATGGCAGCTTGGGACAGGCGATCAACCAAAGTTTGGAGTTCTGCCAAGGGCGAATCGGAGATAGCGAGATCGTTTGAAGTGTTGTATTCAAACAGCTCAATTTCCAGCTCAGGAGGTTTTTCACTGGTTAGTTTCTGGCTGGCAAAGAAACTTAAGCCTAGGGCTAAAATCCCTACTGCAACCAGCATCAAAAAGGTCGTACGGCGCATTTGATCCCCCCCTTCTGTTTATAGCATACCCCGTATTGATTGATAAATTTTGACCACAATAAATGGAGACATAGGGGGGAGAGTTGTATGAGGATAATCTGGGTGGTTCGTCCAGCTGAGGGGGGCATCGTTCAGCACCTTAAGCGATTGCTAAAAGGTATTCCCGATTTTGACATCGTGGTCGTGGCACCGCTAGAACTGCAGGAATTGGCTGGTGAAAGGCGATTTATTCCCCTGGACTTAGTGGATGGGCTTAAGCCGCGGCGAGACTTAGGGGCAGTGAGGAAACTGAGAAAGTTCTTGCGCCAGGAAAAGGGCAGCGTTATCCATGCACATGGTCTCAAGGCAGCTCTAGTTACGGCTGCAGCTTTGGCCCCCGTCCGCCACCCCCGCTTTTTGTTTACGGCACATAACTCTTTGCCCCAGGCATCTTCCAGAGTTACCCAGTGGGGGGCCAATGTTGTACAGCGCTGGATGTTTGGCTGCATGAACACAATCATTAGTGTTTCAGATGCAGTACGTTCCCAGATTATTTGCCATGTGCCGGAACGCAAGGTGCTCACGATTTACAACGGTATTGCAGCCAGCGACTTCGACAACCATGTCGCAGATGCGTCGCGGACAGCTTTAGGTCTCAGTGCAGACGATCAAATAGTGGGTACAGTGGCTCGCCTGATTCCAGAGAAGGGAGTGGGCACCCTTTTGGAGGCGATGTCACTTATTGCCCGGATTGTACCTAGATCCCATCTTATAGTGGTGGGAGACGGGCCTGAGCGTGTAAGACTGGAGCAGTACGCCTCGGGCCTAGGCTTAGACGGCAGGGTTCAGTTTCTCGGTTGGAGAGAGGATGTTCCAACTTTGATGGCGGGCTGGAACTGTTTTGCCTTGCCAAGCCTGAGCGAGGGCTTCAATCTCAGTGTGCTGGAGGCTATGGCCAGCCGGCTGCCTGTGGTAGTCTCAGATCTGCCTGCGCTGCGTGAAGCAGTTGTTCCAGGCCGGGGGGGCCTCTTGGTTCGTCCCGGCAGTGCACCTGACTTAGCTGCAGCCTTGCTCCATGTTTTGAAGGCGCCCGAAAGGGCCAAAGCAATGGGCGAATTCAACCGGTCTCGGGTAGATGCCTATTTCGGAGAAGAACGGATGGTACGCTGTATCAAGGCGCTCTATGAGGGCCTGATGACATGAAAAACCAATTGCCCGTTATCCTGTTAAGCCTGCTTCTGACTCTATCCTTTACTCTGCCTGCCGTGGCAGACAGAGTAAAGGTCGAACAAGTTGTTCTGGTTCTCTGGCATGGCTTAGAATGGGCGCAGTTGGACAGCCTGCACTTCGCAACGCCTCGGGCCATAGGTCTCCTAAACACTAGAGTTGGGGGAGGAGAATCAGTAACTGCATCTTACCTCAGCTTAGGTGCTGGAGCACGGGCTGTTGGTCTTAATGGTTCAGCGCATTTTTATCAAACTGAGGCGGGGCGGGATTTATACAGAAGGCATACAGGTTTGGAACCGACACCCCTCGTACAGCCGCGCATTGCCCAGATTCGGGCAGCCCAGACCGTACAGTACAAATTAGAGGTGGGTGCCTTGGGAAGCGCCTTGTCCCAGATAGGAAGGTCCCCGCGAGTTTTGGGCACCAGCGATGCACATGAACCTTTTAATTGGGCTGCCCTAGTGGGCATGGACGGTTGGGGAAGGGTATGGGAGGGCAGTGTAGGAACAGAGTTTCTCATTCAGGATTCCGACTATCCATACGGCATCCGTACAGACTACCAAAAATTGTCACAGGAGGTGCGTGAGTCTAAAGACGCGCTTGTCATAGTTGATCTAGGCGATCCATTCCGCTATGACCAGTACCGCAGTAATCTTGTACAGGCGCAGCAGGAAAAGCTAGAAAGTCTGATAACCGGCGAGGCTAAGGATTTTTTGGAGGGGATTATTGAGGGCACTCCGGCTCAAACAGCGGTCTTATTGCTAAGTCCTTACCCCTCACAGCCTTTGGCAAACCGCAACTTCTGGCTGACGCCTGTTGTGTGCTGGGGCTTAGGGGAAGGCCTCTTGACTTCTGCCACCACCCGCTGGCCAGGCCTCATTACCAATATGGATATCGCGCCTGCGGTTTTGGAGATGCTGGGAGTAGAACACTCACAGCCCTTTATCGGCCGACCTATATCCGTCAGGCCTGTTGCAGAAGCCGAAGGTAAAGTCTGGATGGAGGCAATGGCGGACAAAGTCGGGTTTCATGCCCAATATCGTGGGCATGTTCTCCGCACCTTAGTAGTCGGTCAGATAATTACCTACACGGCAGTGCTGATTTCGCTCATTGTCAACTCGATTGCACCCCGCTGGGCTGTGCGGACTCTCCAGCTGGCAATTCTAGTTTTGTTGGCAGCGCCCCTTGGCCTACTGCTGTGGGATCGGGCTCCCCTTGCGGCCCTAGGACTGTTGATCGGAGTTTCTGCCCTCAAGTGGAAGGGTGTTTCTACAGTCAGGCTCATTGGCCTAATCTCCTTAGGTACAGCCTTGGCCATCAGCGTAGATGTACTATTTGGCAGCTGGCTAATGCGTTATTCTTTCCTAGGCTACGACCCAATCGCCGGTGCCCGTTTTTATGGTATAGGCAACGAGTATATGGGTGTTTTGATCGGTTCTGCGATCATGGGATGGGTTGTAACATTGGAACGGCTGAAACTATCCGACCGCCAGAAAGAGGTTTGCGGACTGATTGTCTTTGGATTCTTTACCGTTGTAATTGGCGCACCAAACTTGGGCACTAATGTGGGAGGTTCTATCAGCGCTGTCTTCGGTTTTGGCTCAACTTTGCTGGCCTTGGCAGGCAAGCGGCTAAACTTGCGTACTGTCCTTGCCTTGGTACTGGCCACTGTGGTTGTTCTCACTGCCTTGATGATCGTAGATGATGCCAATTCCCAGGGAGAACAATCCCATATTGGCCAGACTGTGAAGCTGATTCGGCGAGATGGCCTTAGTGCGATCCTCCTGATTATAGTCCGCAAGCTGAACATGAATCTTCGGCTGCTGCGCTACAGCATGTGGAGCAATGCCTTAGTTGTGGCTATGGCGGGGATCGGGGCGTCTTTTATCTGGCCCTCTAGGTATATCTACTGGCTAAAAGAAAACCACCCCTTGATCGCCGGAGGCATAGTGGGGGTGGTCATTGGGTCTATGGCAGCCTTTTTCTTTAATGACTCAGGTGTGGTTGCCGCGGCAACCTGTCTCAGCTTCGCTTCTTCATCTTTGCTGATCCTGGCGCTAGAGTTAAAACATAATCTTGCTGCGCCGCAGGCCTACGTTGAGGATGATGGCCACAGCCATTAAACTCGTGAGCATAATGCTGCCGCCAGCTGTAATAAATGGGAGGGGCAGGCCGGTTATGGGCATAAACCCTAAAGTCATTCCGACGTTGATGACTAGGTGAAAGAAGAAGATGCCTGTTGCCCCTGTTGCCAACAGTGTGCCAAAAGTATCCTTGGCTACTGCCGCAATCCGCAGCCCACGCCATATAACGACTACAAACAGGGAGAGTACCAGCAATGAACCAAGAAAACCAAACTCTTCAGCGATGACCGAAAAAACGAAATCCGTATGGTTGGCTGGCAAGAAATGCAGTGAACTTTGGGTGCCGTTTAACAAGCCTTTTCCAAAAAAACCTCCAGAGCCGATGGCAATAATTGATTGAATTATGTTCCAGCCGGCACCGCTTGGATCTGAATAAGGATCTAGGAAAACCAAGATACGCGTGAGTTGGTAGGGTTTGATGATACTAACCCAACCTTTCAGCGACATGAAAACTATGGCGGTGGATAGTAGAATTAATGCTCCCACTGAGATCAAAATATGTTTAGTCCTGCCATGGGCCACATACCACATGGTGAAAAAGAGACCAATAAAAATTGCTGCAGTACCTAGATCTGGCTGCCTTAGGATCAAAGCTGCCGGGAACAGTACCAACAAGAGGGCCTTGGCAACCCCCTGGATAGTTTGGGCATTTTCCTCTTTTTCGAAGAACTTTGCCAACACTAAGACTATTGCAATCTTGGCCAATTCTGACGGCTGCAGGCTCATTGGTCCCAGCTTTACCCAGCGCTGGGAACCGAAGATTGCCGGACCGAGCAGGAGTACCGAAGCTAAGAGTGCCATTGTGGCAAGATAAATAAGCTTCGCCCAGCGTGCCCAGGCCCTGTAGTCGATGGACACAATAATGATTGAGGCAATCAGGCCTAAACCGAAGGCCACAAGCTGCGTCTGTACATAGTGCCAAGGGCTCGCACCTTGGGCAGTCAGCTGGGAATGGGAAGCAGAATAAATAACAACAAGGCCGATGAAAGTCAATGCCAGTACAGCCAAAATCAAGGGCCAATCTAGGTTGCGCCAATAGCGGCGAGGTATTCTCACATACGTTCCCTCCTAGCTTTAATTATACAGATTTTCAGCCCTTTTTCCAGATAAACTGGACAAGAGTGCAAAAATCAGTTGACCCGTATTTTCGACTCTGTTATAATACAATAGCGTGATAAGGATGAGCCATTAGCTCAGTCGGTAGAGCACCGGACTTTTAATCCGGGTGTCCCGCGTTCGAGTCGCGGATGGCTCACCATTTATATAGATACAGTGCAGGCGTGGCGGAATTGGCAGACGCGCTAGACTTAGGATCTAGTGGGCAACCCCCGTGAGAGTTCGACTCTCTCCGCCTGCACCATTTTTTTCATGTACGTAGTCTAGTTACACTATCTAGTGTACTTTTTTTGCGTTATGGGATCGAAAGGAGAATAATAGACGATATGGCGGCAATAATGGAGAAGCTGGAGAACAGCAGAGTCAAGTTGACGGTGGAAATAGACGCAGAAACCCTTGAAAGTGCTATGGAAGAGGCCTATCGGAAAAATGTAAAGCACATTAATATTCCAGGCTTTAGAAAAGGCAAGGCACCGCGGAAGATTATCGAGTTGAACTTTGGTCCGGATGTTTTTGTGGAAGATGCGGTGGAAATCCTTCTGCCACGCTTGTATCAACAGGCCGTTGAAGAGACGGAGATTCAGCCGGTAGATCAGCCTGAGGTCGATATTGAGCAAATTGATCGTCAAGAGGGAGCTACATTTGTCTTCACAGTAGATGTCTATCCCGAACTTCAACTGGGCAATTATCAGGGACTGGAAGTAGAACGGGAAATTGTTCAAGTTTCGGATGAAGATGTCGAAAATATACTTAAGCAAGAGCAGCAGCGCGCCTCCGAACTTGTGGTTGCAGAACATACCGCAGTGCAGGAAGGTGATTTCGCTGTTATAGATTTTATTGGTTATGTAGACGGCAAGCCCTTTAGCGGCGGAGCAGCCGAGAATCAGACGTTAGAAATTGGCTCAGGCCAGTTTATCCCTGGCTTTGAAGAACAGCTGGTAGGTGTCTCAGTTGGCGAAACCAAGGATATTCAGGTTACTTTCCCTGAGAATTACCATGCTGAACATTTAGCGGGCCAAGAAGCCACCTTTACAGTTACAGTCAATGAGTTAAAAGAGAAGTTCCTGCCAGAAATTGATGACGAGTTTGCCAAGGATATCAGCGAGCATGGTACCCTTGATGAACTGAAAGCTGAGATTCGAAAAAACTTAGAGGACGAGGCTACCCGCAGAACCACTGAGCAAATGGAGAATAAACTATTAGAGCTTATTGCTGAAGACAGCTCTGTCGAAATTCCCCAAGCAATGATTGAACATCAGGCAGAGCATCTTGTAGATTTCTTCTTCCAAAATATGCGGAGCCAAGGTCTCAATGAGGAAATGTACCTGGAGATGACAGGGCAAAGCAGAGAAGAAATGCGAGTCCAGTTTGAACCTCAAGCCAAGACTCAGATAACATATGATCTGATCCTGGAAGCCATTCAGGAAAAGGAAGGTATTGTCGTTAGCGAAGAAGAAATTGAGGAAAAGATCCAAGAATACCTAAACTCCGCTGGTGAGTTAACTCCTGAATTGGAAGAGCGTATGCGGGAATACTGGAATAGTCAAAGGCACAATGTAGAAATGTCTCTAATGCGAGACAAGACGATGCAGCTGATTGTGGAAAGTGCTGCAATAACTGAGGTTGAGCCTGCCAGTGCACCTGCGGAGGAAGGGGAAGTCAACGCATAGAAAGGCGGGAGACAATTGAGTGTTTTAGTCCCTATGGTCGTAGAACAAACAAATAGAGGAGAACGGGCTTTTGACATTTACTCCCGGCTCCTCAAGGATCGCATTATTTTCATCGGCGGCCCCATTAACGATCAGATGGCCAATTTGGTCATAGCCCAGTTGCTGTTTTTGGAATCGGAGGATCCCGATAAAGATATCCACCTGTATATTAACAGTCCAGGCGGGGTAATCTATTCGGGATTGGCGATTTACGATACGATGCAGTATATCAAGGCCGATGTTTCCACCATTTGTGTGGGCATGGCCGCTAGTATGGCTGCTCTGTTGCTGACTGCGGGAACCAAGGGGAAGCGCTATGCTTTGCCTAATTCGCGCATTATGATTCATCAGCCTTTAGGCGGGGCCCAAGGCCAAGCCAGCCAGATAGAGATTCAGGCTAAAGAGATCCTGCTGTTGAAGAGCCAGGCTAACAGGATCCTGCAAAAACACACGGGTCAGTCTTTGGAGAGAATTGAGCGAGACACAGATCGGGATTACTACATGTCGGCCGAAAGTGCTGTGGAATATGGTTTGATCGATGGTGTGCTTACTCAGCATCAGCTCCAGGGCCAAGACAGTTAACGGCGGCAAGTGATGAGTGAGTGGGGTGATTAGATGTTCAAATTTGGCGATGAAAAAGGACAGCTGAAGTGCTCTTTTTGCGGAAAAATGCAGGAGCAGGTAAAGAAGCTCATCGCTGGACCGGGGGTTTACATTTGTGATGAATGTATAGAACTCTGCAACGAGATTATAGAAGAAGAGTTCACCGAAGAACATGACATTGAACTGGACAGTATTCCCAAGCCTAAAGAAATCAAGGACTCGCTGGATGAGTATGTGATTGGACAGGAAGAAGCCAAGAAAACGTTGGCTGTGGCTGTTTACAACCACTACAAGCGTATTAACAGCAACGAAAAGTCTGATGATGTTGAGCTGCAAAAGAGCAACATTCTCATGCTTGGTCCCACTGGCAGCGGCAAGACTTTTTTGGCACAGACTTTAGCTAGAATTCTCAACGTGCCCTTTGCCATAGCTGATGCGACAAGTTTGACTGAGGCGGGCTATGTGGGAGAAGATGTAGAGAATATTCTGCTGAAGTTGATTCAGGCAGCCGATTATGACGTGGAACGGGCTGAGATGGGCATAATTTATGTTGACGAGATTGACAAAATTGCCCGCAAGTCTGAAAACCCCTCCATCACGAGGGATGTATCTGGGGAAGGTGTGCAGCAGGCACTCTTGAAGATTTTGGAGGGTACGGTGGCAAGCGTTCCTCCCCAAGGTGGGCGCAAACACCCCCATCAAGAATTTATCCAGATAGACACAACTAACATTCTTTTCATTTGCGGCGGCGCCTTTGACGGCCTTGAGAAAATAATCGAGCGCCGGATCGGCCACAAGAGCATCGGTTTCGGAGCTGAGGTTCTAACCCGCGAGGAAAAGAAGCTTGGTGACATTTTGCGGAAGATCATGCCGGAGGACCTGCTTCGCTATGGCTTGATTCCAGAGTTTATCGGGCGCGTACCGGTTGTATGTACCCTTGATGCCCTGGATGAAGAGGCTCTAGTGCAGATATTGACCGAGCCCAAAAATGCATTGGTTAAGCAGTTCCAGAAGCTTTTGCATATGGACGGAGTGGCTTTGGAGTTCGAACCGGAAGCCCTGCGTTCAATCGCAGCTAAGGCTCTCAAGCAAAAGACAGGTGCCCGGGGTCTGCGTACCGTTGTGGAGGGAATCATGCTCGATGTAATGTATGATGTTCCGTCAGAAGGGCATGTCTCCAAGTGCGTGATTACGCAGGCGGCTGTTGAAAAGGCAGAACAGCCCTTGATTGTAAGAAGTAAGTCTAAGGGCAAAGGGAAAGAAGAAAGCGCCTAAGGCGGTGCGTCTAGAGAATTTTACAAAGGATAAGTCGGATTTTCTGACTTATCCTTTTTCTATCCCTCGGGCATAATAAGGTGTAAGTCTCGAGAGGAGTGACAATAATGGGAGTTCTCGGATTGATCAATCTGTTTTTTGCTATTGTCATCGGCCTGTATTTTTGGAATTTGCTCCGGCAGCAGCAGGGCAACAAGTCCGCGGTTGTGCGAGAATCCAGAAAGGAAATGGATAAACTAAACCGCATGAAAGACATCTCCCTCACGGTGCCCTTATCTGAAATGACCAGGCCGCGAGATTTTCACGAGATTATTGGCCAAGACGATGGGCTTAAAGCATTGCGGGCTGCTTTGTGCGGACCCAATCCCCAGCATGTCATTGTTTACGGTCCTCCGGGGGTGGGCAAGACCGCTGCAGCCCGCGTTGTCCTGGAGGAAGCCAAAGGCAACCCTTTGTCTCCTTTTAGAAAAGACGCCGTCTTCGTAGAAGTCGATGCCACAACCGCCCGTTTTGATGAGCGAGGCATTGCTGATCCTCTGCTTGGCTCGGTTCATGATCCTATTTATCAAGGGGCAGGCCCCCTAGGGGTGGCAGGGATTCCCCAGCCTAAGCCGGGGGCTGTGACTAAGGCCCATGGGGGGGTTCTTTTCATTGATGAAATTGGAGAGCTTCATCCCACCCAACTAAACAAGCTGCTCAAAGTTCTTGAAGACCGGAAGGTTTTTTTGGACAGTGCCTATTACTCTTCGGAGGATACAAATATTCCTGCTCATATCCATGATATCTTCGAGAATGGTTTGCCCGCTGACTTTCGACTCATAGGCGCCACGACCAGAACCGCCGCAGAGCTTCCGCCAGCTTTGCGTTCACGCTGCCTAGAGGTGTACTTTCGTATCCTAAGTCCCGAGGAAATTGGAAAAATCGCCGAAAATGCTGCACGGAAGGTCAACCATCCCATGAGTGCAGAAGCCCTTGAAGAGATTAAACGCTTTGCCAGCAATGGCAGGGATGCAGTGAACATAGTGCAGATTGCGGCCGGTGTCGTCACCAGCGAGGGTCGTGATTCCATTGAAAAAGCTGACATAGAATGGGTACTCAGCTGCGGCCAATATACCCCCAGACCCCAGACGCTTATTCGCCCGCAGCCGACTGTGGGAGTAGTAAACGGCCTGGCCATGTATGGACCGAACATTGGCACGGTTATTGAAGTCGAGGCAACCGCCATTTTGACAGAGCGCGATCGAGGCAGCCTGCAAGTCACAGGCGTGATGGAAGAAGAAGAATTTGGACGTCTCGGCCGCACCATGCGGAGGCGTTCTCAGGCCCGCAGTTCGGTGGATAATGTACTTACTGTCTTGAAGTGTTGTTTGGGACTTAGACCCCAGGACTATGATATTCATATCAACTTTCCTGGGGGAGTTCCGGTAGACGGTCCCTCGGCGGGAATCAGCATGGTTACTGCGGTTGCTTCAGCCCTAACAAATCGGCCGGTTACAAGCCGCGTTGCCATGACTGGCGAAGTGTCGATCCATGGTTTAGTAAAACCGGTGGGCGGGGTTGTACCGAAAGTTCGAGCCGCCAAAGAATCCGGCATTACTAAAGTGCTGATCCCCTCGGAAAACTGGCAAGAAATCTTTGCAGAACAGGAAGGGATTGAAGTTGTGCCTGTCAACAAGATTTCAGAAGTACTGGAACAAGTGCTGCTCACTCCGGTTCTGAGTAAAACTGCCAATTCTGCCCCTGTCCGTTCCCCTAGCGAGTTATTAGGAGCCTCTCCTAAAATCTCCCCGGGGATAATTCCCTGATTTACCAAACTATGATACAATGAACTTGAACTATGAAACTGGGGGTGTAGAAATGGTACAACCAACTACGTCAAAAATGCTTCCGTTGCTACCTCTCCGTGGAACGCTGGTGTTTCCTTATATGGTGACGCCGCTCGAGGTGGGGCGAGAACGCTCCATAGAAGCCGTCGAGCAAAGTATGCTCAAGGACGGGCGCATTGTCTTAGCAGCACAGCATCAGTTGGCTGTGGAAAATCCGCAGCCTGAAGATATTCATGGCGTTGGTACTTTGTGTGAGATTAAGCAACTGCTCAGAGTGCCAGAAGGCCAAATCCGAGTTTTGGTTGAGGGGCTTTCTAGAGTTACCTTAGAGCACATCGAGGATGCTGACGGTTACTACGAAGCTTTTGTCACCGTAGTTCCTGAGACAAACGGGGAAGTGGATAACTTTGAACTTGAGGCGTTAATGCGCACAACTCGCGATGAATTTGAGAAATATGTTCGGCTCAGCAAGAAGATTCCGGCAGAAGTGCTAATGACTGTGAGCAGTATTGAGGATCCGCATCGTTTCGCTGACACCATTGCCAGTCAGTTGAATGTGTCCTTTGACGAAAAACAGAGACTCCTGGAGGTCTTTCCTGTAGATCAACGCCTGGAGGGTATCTTAGGCCTGCTTTACCGGGAAGGTGAAATTTTGGGGCTGGAAAGGACTATTCAGCAGCGGGTGCGCAAACAAATGGAAAAGGCACAGCGGGAGTACTACCTCCGGGAGCAAATCAAAGCAATCCAGGTGGAACTGGGCGAACGGGATGAGAAGGGTAACACTGAGGCTGAAGAACTCAAAGCAAAGCTTGAAAAAGCTAAGTTGCCGAAGGAAGCCAAAGCCAAGGTTCTCCATGAGATCCATCGCCTGGAGCGTATGGCTCCGATGGCTGCTGAAGCCACAGTAGTTCGGAATTATATCGATTGGATGCTTTCCTTGCCTTGGTCTAAGCGGACAAAGGATCGGCTGGATCTGAACCTGGCTGAGGAGCTCTTGGATCGCGACCATTATGGTCTCGAGAAAGTTAAAGAGCGAATCTTGGAGTTCTTGGCCGTTCGCCAACTGACGAAATCGACAAAAGGTCCCATCTTGTGCCTGGTTGGTCCGCCTGGGGTCGGCAAGACTTCTTTAGCCCAGTCTGTAGGCAAGGCGTTGAATCGCAACTTTTCCCGCCTCTCCTTGGGCGGCGTACGCGATGAAGCGGAAATTCGGGGCCATCGACGCACTTATATCGGCTCTTTGCCGGGCCGAATAATTCAGACGATGAAAAATGTGAACAGCCTTAACCCAGTTATCGTTTTGGACGAGATCGACAAACTGGCATCCGATTTTCGGGGTGATCCCGCTTCAGCCCTCCTGGAAGTGCTTGACCCTGAACAAAACCACCGCTTTGGAGACCATTACCTAGAGGTGCCCTTTAACTTGTCTGAGGTGCTTTTTATCACGACAGCCAATGTCCTGCACTCCATTCCCCCTGCGTTGAGGGACAGGATGGAAGTCATCGAAATTCCTGGCTACACAGAATACGAAAAATTTGAGATTGCCAAGCGTCATCTGTGGCCGAAGCAGCTGCAGAATAACGGACTAAAAGAAGAGCAGATCCAGATTTCCGACAACACGATCTATAAGATCATTAATGAGTATACCAGGGAAGCTGGGGTACGTACCCTCGAGCGACGCTTAGGGACAGTATGCCGTAAGGTGGCCACAGAGATTGTCAAAGGTCAGATTCAAAGCGCCCGGGTTAGCGTGAGCAATCTCCACAAGTATCTAGGTGTACCTCGCTATCAGCAAAGCCAGGTTAACGAAGAGGATAGGGTTGGGGTAGCGACCGGCCTAGCCTTTACCCAGGTGGGTGGGGAGACCCTGACAATTGAGGTTACCGTGGTTGATGGCAAAGGAAAGCTGACCCTGACCGGAAAACTTGGTGATGTGATGCAAGAGTCTGCCCAGGCTGCCTTAAGCTATCTCCGCTCCCGGGCAGGTGAACTCGGTATCGATCCCAAGTTCCATGAGTCCTGTGACATTCACATGCATATACCAGAAGGGGCGATTCCCAAGGATGGTCCTTCAGCCGGAATTACTATCGCCACGGCCTTAGCCAGCGCTCTGACGAATCGCCCAGTACGTCATGACCTGTCTATGACAGGTGAGATCACACTGCGGGGAAGAGTGCTGCCCATTGGCGGTGTGAAAGAAAAACTCTTGGCAGCACATCGAGCAGGGATCACACATGTCTTGCTTCCTACGGACAATGAGAAGGATTTGGAAGAAATCCCTGCCAGTGTCCTCGGGAAAATGCAGATAACCTTGGTAGAACACATGGATGAGGTTTTGAGCCGTGCTCTTTACTCAGAACCAGTAACCGAGGATTCATTGCCCTTCATTGTCCCGGAAATGGAACCTCCAGCGAGCGATGAATCGTGGATGGGAGAAAGGTAGTATGGCACTGAACCTGCACAAGGCGGAATTTTTGACCAGTGCTGTCAATGCCAAAGGTTACCCTGATCATGACTTGAAGGAGATCGCCCTTGTGGGTCGTTCTAACGTAGGCAAGTCTTCGCTCATCAACACTCTGGTGGGACGCAGAAAGTTTGCTCGCACCTCGAATCAGCCGGGGAGGACCCAGACGATCAACTTCTACCAGGTAGATACCCTGTGCCTAGTGGATCTGCCGGGATATGGGTACGCCAAGGTTCCGGCAGGCGTACGGGAAAAGTGGGGACCCATGATCGAGAATTACCTGAGCAGCCGTTCTAATCTGATCGGCATACTGCATCTTGTTGATGTGAGGCACAAGCCCACGGCAGATGATCAAACCATGAACTCTTGGCTCAGGGAGATGGACATGCCCTATGTCTTGATTGCTACCAAAGCTGATAAGATCAGCCGGGGAAAATATGGACGGCATGTCAAGGTGATTCGGGAGGCTCTTGGGATTGAACCAGTGCTTTTTTCGGCAGAGACTCGCCAAGGGAGGGAGCAGATTCTCACCCTTATCCAGCAGATGATGGCTTAAGCAAAGGTCCTTGGGGGAAGATCATTCCCCCAAGGACTGCAGTGCTCTTTTTTTCGGCCTACCTGTGTCAAGCAGGATATTCCGGCTTCATACAGAAAATACCTATATCAAATCTGCAGAGGTTGGGGGTGCTACCATGCAAGCTAGGGATGTTCAGTGCCGCCTAAAGCGCAACATGGAAGTTGTTATTTTAGTGGCCGCGGTTCTGGGGGTCATTTTTTATAGTGGCTTTCCAGCAGGCACTTGGCCCTACTTTCTTGTTCTGCTGGCGCTTCAGGTTTATCTGCAGGGTGTTTCTGTCAACATCGACGAACGAACTGTGATTTCATTGGGAACTGCTGCGGTTCTGCCTACGATTTATCTTACCGGCGCGACCCCAGCTATGCTGGCGTCTGTGATACTGGGGATTTCTGACGGGGTCAGGAGTAAGAAGGATTGGCGGCGTACTGCGTTCAACAGTGCCCAACTGGCCCTTTCCAGCCTAGGGGGGGCATTGACCTTTAGGTATTTGGGCGGCCTTTCAGAAAGCATTGGGTTGTGGCAGATTGCAGTGGCCACCGTTGCGATCATGGTTTACATAACTTTAAATATCGCACTCGTCTGTCGGATTGGAGCCGTTTGGAAGGGTGTCTCCTGGTGGACCCAGTTTCGGACTGTAATCATGAGGGGCATTTACAGCAGTTTGAGCAGTGGATTTATTGGCATTATCTTCACTTTTTTTGTCAAGGGCTTCGGCTTTTGGGGCCTGGCAGCTTTTTCGCTGCTGCTAGTAAATCTTTCCGGGCTATTAAAGGCAGCAGCAGAAATCAGTGCTGAGCGGGCTCTAAGGCAGGAGTTGGAAAAGGAACTGGTCATTGATGAGATGACTGGTGCCTATAATTGCCGCTTTTTGAACAACTGGCTGAGCAGACCGTCAGACGAAAAGATCAGTCTGCTTTTCTTGGACATTGATGATTTTTCTGTATTCAACAATACTTATGGACATGCCGAAGGCGATAAAGTGCTGCAGCAGCTAGTGGAGACAATTTCTGCTAATGTGCGGGAAGGGGATCATGTGATCCGTTATGGCGGTGATGAGTTTGTCGTGTTCTTGCAGGATATGGACTCTGCAGGAGCTAGACAAGTAGCGGAGCGAATTGTACAAAGCTTGGTTGCCTTGGACAGCCCCACTTGGAAAGAGCCCATTACCGTTTCCATCGGTATTGCTGCAAAACCGGAGCAGACCACAGATAAAAGAGAGCTTCTCTTGTTTGCGGACCATGCAATGTACCTGGCCAAGGACGCAGGGAAAAATAGGATCCGTATGTGGAGCGGATCCAAAAGTTCAGCCTAGTTAAAAATTTAATATCCGATTGAAGGGCTCTCTGCCTAAGGCTGGGGCCTTTTTTGTGTTACAGACAATTCCCAAGTTGCAGGCAACATAGCCCTTATGAGAAGGATATTGGATATTCACACAGAAATAACCAATAAGAGTCAAGCGGGTTTCGGGGGTGATCACTTGCTTGAAAGGCTCGAACAGCGAATGAATCGTTATACAGAAATCGTAGCGATTGTTGCTATGATTCTGGGGATTATCTTTTATAGTGGGTACCGTTCGGGAAGTTGGCCCTATATAGTGGTCCTTGCTGTGCTGCAAATCTATTTGCACAGCGGCTCGGTAAGTATTGATGATCGTTCATACATTTCCTTGGGCACTTCTGCGATCCTTCCCATGATTTTACTGTGCGGCACTACACCTTCCATGCTGATTTCGGCGTTTAAAGGGATTTATGACGGACTTAAAAATAGAAAGGCCTGGCGTCGCACTCTGTTTAATGCCGGGCAATTTGCCCTCTCTACCCTTGCAGCGAGCCTGTGCTTTAACAAGGTTAGCCGCTTGGCAGGTTCGACTGGATTGGGGCTGATAGTCGCCAGCGGGGCTGCTACGGTCGCCTATGTCGTCTGTAATATCGGCTTGGTGCGCTATCTAGTGGCCATGATTAAAGGAGTCACTTGGTGGAGCGAGTTTAAGACATCACTGCAGGTGAATTTTCTTAGTAGCTGGAGCAGCGGGTTTATAGGCATCATATTCGCTTTTTTTGTCTTGCGCTACGAGTTGTTTGGGCTGCTGGCCTTTTCAGCTCTTTTGATCATATTGTCATGGTTGTTGCAGGCCACTGCTGAAGTTGGGGCTGAGCGTGCACTTAGAAAAGAGTTGGAGGAAGAGCTGATCATTGACGAGATGACGGGCGCTTACAAATTTCGCCATTTGAACAACTGGCTGAGTGAACCTACAGATGAGGAAGTCAGTCTCCTGTTTATGGATATAGACAATTTTGCAGTGTTTAATGATACCTATGGGCATGCAGAAGGCGACAGGGTTTTGCGGCTGTTGGTGGAGACGATCGAAGGGAGTATTCGAGAGGGAGATCAGATAGTTCGTTACGGTGGTGACGAATTTGTAGTGTTTTTGCGGGGGATGGATGCTGAGAAAGCGAAGCATGTGGCAGAGCGAATTATGGAGAATCTGGCCAAACTGAAAGATCCCAAATGGGATGATCCGGTCACCGTATCTTTGGGCATTGCAGCCAGACCTCAGCACTCCCGGGATAAGCGCCAACTGCTGCTATTTGCTGATCAAGCAATGTATAACGCCAAGAACTCAGGCAAGAACAATATCCAGATCTATCGGGCAGGCAAAGATTCTGCCTAGCATGTGCAGAGCGCAAAGCAAGATAGGAGGGACGTTCCGAGGAATCCCAACGATAACCAGGTGTGGTTGGGAGGTGTGGGCTTGATATCCAAGGATGTTGAACGACGAATTTACCGCGTGATCCAATTTGTGACTATTATCGCTATCGCCTTAGGAGTTGTTTTTTACAGCGGATTTCGCGAGGGCAGTCTCCCTGCTATACTCGTCCTTTTTGTTGTGCGCCTGCATCTGCAGGGCTTTTCAGTGCGCATCAGTGAGAGGACAGTCCTTTCACTGGGTACTGCAGCGGTTCTTCCCACAATATACCTGGCCGGAATCACACCGGCGATGCTGACGTCCGTGGTCTTAGGGATTTATGATGGGGTGCGGCATAAGAAAGTATGGCACCGCGCCATGTATAACTCTGCTCAGTTTGCCCTCTCGTCACTGACCGCGGGGCTGACCCTGGAGTTTGCGACCGCCTGGCTCGGTACGTCAGGGCTTGGTCTGTTAGCCGCCTCCATCGTTGCGACAATGGTTTACATCCTTATGAACAATGGACTTGTCTGTTACGTCGTTGCTCTAGGGAGGGGCATTCCCTGGTGGACACAGGTTAAAGAGGTGCTGGGCAGGAGTGTGTTCAGCTATTTTTGTAGTGGGTTTCTCGGCATCATGTTTACTTTTTTCGTCATAGGCTATGGGCTCTGGGGCCTGCTAGCATTTGCAGCGTTTATGATAATCATTTCGGGACTCTTAAAATCCGCCGCGGAGGTAAGCGCTGAGCGGGCTCTTAGGCAGGAAATCGAAGAAGAATTGGTCATAGATGATATGACTGGTGCGTTTAATTTTCGCTATCTGAATAAGTGGCTCAGCGAACCCTCAGAAGAGCATGTCGCCCTGTTGTTTATGGATATTGATGACTTTGCTGCCTTTAACAATTCCTATGGCCATGCTGAAGGAGATTTGGTGCTTAGGAATGTGGTCGAGACAATTCGGCAGATCATCAGGGCCGAGGATCGGGTTGTCCGTTATGGCGGCGATGAGTTTGTAGTGTTCTTGAAGGATATGGATATTGTTGGGGCAAAACGCGTGGCTGAACGGATTAGGGAGCGTTTGGCTTCTTTAGAAAGTACTTCGTGGAAGGAGCCCCTTACTGTTTCCCTGGGCATTGCAGCGTCACCGCAACATGCTACAGACAAGAGACAGCTCCTGCTGTATGCGGATCAGGCAATGTATGAAGCCAAAAACGCCCGCAAGAATACGATCTGCATCTGGAATACAATAAATGATCATGCTTGAGATTTTCTGCATGTGAGATGACTGATTGTCTCCTAGTTTGGGGCAGGTTTTTCGCGCATAGGGAGTTTGCACTGGGAGGGCCGAAGAATGCATACCGTTTTTGATTATGGCAGGCTGTTAGAGGAGACTTTACAGGAGTGTAAACATCATACCGAGCGTGGTCAGGTAGCCAGTTACATCCCGGAGTTGAAGAAGGCAGATCCAAAAATGGCCGGGGTTGCCTTGATGACAACAAGGGGGTTGTTTGAAGCTGGAGACACCCGCGTGCGGTTTACGCTGCAAAGCATTTCCAAAGTGTTCAGTCTGTTGGTTGCCCTAGAGGAGCGCGGTGCTGAGGCTGTGTTTGCCAAAGTGGGTTCGGAACCTACAGGTGACTCTTTTAACAGCATTGTCAAGCTGGAAACCTCTGAGCAAAAGCCGCTTAACCCGATGATTAATGCCGGGGCCATTGCTGTCTGCTCGCTGATACCCGGATCCTCCGTTGAGGAGCGGTTTGCCCAGATCACTGATCTGCTGGAAAAAGTGCTGGGACGCCCTATAGGGATTGATCAAGCGGTTTATAACTCTGAACGGGAAACAGGACATCGCAATCGCGCTTTAGCGTACTTCCTTAAGGATATTGGCGGGCTCGAGGGGGATGTGGAAGAAGTATTGGATCTTTATTTTCGCCAATGCTCAATATTGGTAGATTGTGCCGATCTTGCCCGCATAGGCATGTTTCTGGCTGCGAAAGGTATAGGGGAAGCAGGAACTCCGATCGTATCGGCCAATGCTGTTCGCCTGGTTTCTACGTTCATGGTCACCTGCGGCATGTATAATGGTTCAGGCGAGTTTGCTATTCAAGTGGGCATTCCAGCCAAAAGCGGAGTCTCAGGCGGAATTCTCGGCGTGGTTCCTGGGCAGTGTGGAGTGGCTACTTTCGGGCCGGCTTTAGATCGCAAGGGCAATAGTGTGGTTGGTATCAGTGTCTTGAAGCGCCTATCGGAGGTCTTAGACTTCAGCATATTTTAGGGGAGAGTATAATGGGCACCGAACGCACAACTTTTTCTACGAGAAGGTTTTTGGTGGGTAAGGCAGGTCCTTTCCCGCGCCTGGTTTTTCGGGAGGAAGTGATGCTTGCGTTAGATCAGTTCTCCCATCTGAATTCCCAAGGCGAGCATGGCGGGTTTTTAATTGGAAAGAGCCAGCAGCTTAAGACAGCCGAAGAGTACGAGATCATTGTGGAACGCTTTGTCCCTATTCCCCAAAGAAGTGACGCTACGCGCCTTGTGGTGCGTCCTGATCATTACAAAACGGTAGAGTTGGCACTGAAGCCGGGTGAAGAAATTGTAGGTTGGGCCCATACACATCCTGGTTTTGGGGTATTTCTATCAGATTTTGACAAAGAACAGCACCAAAGGTACTTCCCGTCTCCCTGGCAGATAGCCTATGTAATGGACAATCAGGCTCGCGAACGGGCGGTCTATCGTGTGGTTAATGACCAGTGGGAGCGCTTGGGAGGATACTACGTTCTAAGGGATATGGCCCAAAACGAGGTTGGGATTGCCGTGTCTAGCCGTGCTAAGCGCCGGCATCGTCTTGTCACCGCTATTTTTGTTCTTCTGCTGCTTGGTGCAGGTGCAGCCTTGGGTTATCCCATTGCACGGGATATGTTTGTTAAATTATGGCCCGCTAACCAGGCTGTTTCCCAGCTAGATCCAGAAGCGGAGTTGCAGACGGACATGGCGGGTACCGCCATCCAGCCGGAGCTGGAGGGGGACAGCGCTTCAGATTCAAGTCCGCCTGTTCCTCCGGAACCCTCCCAACCGCAGTCTGAGGCGGGAGCAGTGACGATTGCACCACCGTCAACGGTGCCCCGCTACGTAGAATATGTGGTTCAGACCGGGGACACCCTTTGGTCGATTGCCGGCAAGCTGTGGGGCGACTCAAGTTTGTACCGCATTATTGCTGAAGAGAACGGCATTTCAAATCCTGGTTCGCTTAGGGTAGGCAGCGTTTTACGTGTTCCATCTGACCCAACAAATAGATAACAGAATTGTCAGACACGGTGTATAAAAATTAATAAAAATATAAAACATAAGCAGGACTTCCCGATTCCCCCTCGAATTACACTAACACAGTATTTGGGAGGCTTAAGGAGGTGTGCTTATTAATCGTTTAGATCCTTCGTTTGTACGGTCGTCGTTTGAACTTCTAAGTGAGGGTTGTAAACGATCCCCTCACTTGCGGGTGAAAATCGCAGTTGATTCAGTGGAAAAGGGTTATGCGACCCATAGTCAGGTTGCTGATTTTCTCGGCCTAAGTATTGGAAGGTGGAAGGAGTTCTACAAAAACTTCCAGGAAGGCGACATTGCAAGGGTGCCGGAAGATTTGCGCAACCTAGTCCCCGCCCGAGAACTGCGTTTTTTAACCGGATTTACAGATGCACAGCTGAACATATTGGAACGAGCGTTGGATGTCCCTCTGTTGCTGGCCGAAGGAGTTGGCGATGATCATCCTCTGCTGCAGGAGTTGCGAGTTCTAATGGTTTTTGGTGTGTTGCTTGTGGGCCAGCACAATCAGTTTAAGAAATACTCTTTAAGGGTTGTCTGGTAAAAGACAGGACCGATTTGCCTGAGGCGAATCGGTCCTTGCATTTAATCGTTCTTTTTTTCAGCAATTTCAGCATCGATTTTGCTCAAAAACTCCTGTACCCCTAGGGAGCCCAAGTCTCCCTGACGGCGGTGACGGACGGAAACCTCTCCAGCGTCTTGTTCCTTTTGTCCCACCACCAGCATGTAGGGGATTTGCTGCAGCTGAGCTTCCCGAATTTTCTTGCCGAGCTTCTCTGCCCTGCGATCCACTTCGACCCTGATGCCGGCGTTGAACAGCGCTTTTTCCACTTGGGCCGCATAATCCAGATAGTCATCGCCAACTGGGATGATCTGAACCTGCACTGGGGCAAGCCAGGTGGGAAAGGCACCTGCAGTGTGTTCCACCAAGATGGCCATGAAACGTTCCAGGGCCCCATAGAGCACACGGTGAATCATTACCGGACGTTTCCGTTCATTGTCTTCGTCGGTATAGCTGAGATCGAAACGTTCGGGCATGGCAAAGTCCAGTTGGATGGTTGCGCATTGCCAAGTACGTCCAATGCTGTCTTCTAAGTGGAAGTCGATCTTGGGACCATAGAAAGCTCCATCGCCTTCGTTAATTACATAGTCAAGATCCTTAGCCTCCAAAGCTTTTTTCAAAGCGTCAATTGCAGTATCCCACATATGGTCTTCACCGATGGCATTTTCGGGCTTAGTGGAAAGCTCAACATGATAGTTGAAACCGAAAGTGGTATAGACTTCGTCCACAAAGTCGATTACCCTTTCCAGCTCTTCCTGAATCTGAGACGGACGCATGAAAATGTGGGCATCATCCTGCGTAAAAGCACGGACACGCATTAGACCGTGGAGCGTACCAGATAACTCATGGCGATGCACGAGACCCATTTCGGCCATGCGAATGGGAAGATCGCGATAGGAATGGAGTTTTCGTTTGTAAACCAGCATCGCCCCTGGGCAGTTCATGGGCTTGATTGCGAAGGTCTGCTCATCGATGGTGGAGAAGTACATGTTGTCTTGATAATTGTCCCAGTGGCCCGAACGATGCCAGAGATCCTCATGGAGCATGATCGGGGTCTTAATCTCGACATAACCGTGTTTGCGATGCTCTTCTCGCCAATAGTCCTCCAAAATATTGCGGAGTACCATACCCTTTGGATGGAAGAAGGGGAAACCAGGGCCTTCTTCCTGCAGACTGAAAAGATCCAGCTGTCTGCCAAGGACTCGGTGATCCCTTTTGGCCGCTTCTTCTAACATGCGTAAATGTGCCCTTAAGTCTTTGCGGCTTAAAAATGCCACGCCATAGATCCTCTGCAACATTTGCCTTTTTGAATCGCCGCGCCAATACGCACCGGCTATGCTTTGCAGCTTGAAGTGCTTTACTTTCGCAGTAGACTCCAAATGGGGTCCTCTGCATAGGTCAACAAACTCTCCCTGCCGATAGATGCTGACGTCTTCATCGAGTCCCTCCAAGAGTTCCAGTTTGTAATCCTGGTTTTGGGCTGCGAACATTTCCACAGCTTCGCTATTGGTGAGTTCTTCCCTCACGATCGGCAGATCCTCAGCAATGATTTTTTCCATTTCGGCTTCGATCTTCTCCAAATCCTCTGGAGTAAACCGATGCTCCAGATCAAAGTCATAGTAAAAGCCGTTTTTGATGACTGGTCCAATCGCTATCTTCGTTTCGGGCCAGAGCCTTAGCACAGCCTGTGCCATGATGTGGGCTGCTGTATGGCGCATGACCTCCTCTTGATTAATTGCTCCAATGTTTTCATCCACGATTGCTCGCTCCTTTCTTTGGGAAAATAAAAAAACCTCAGCCACATGGGACGAGGTTATCGCGGTTCCACCCAAATTGACTGGCTTAGGCATCTTTTTTGCCAAGCAAGTCCACTTATGCTTGCAGATAACGGTGCAGCCGGCCTGGCTTACTTCGCAGAACAGCGAGTTCTGGTTCAGCTGGCAACTCCTAGGTGGTTTTCACCAAAACAACCCCTGGGGAGCTCTCAGCCTATTGCACTAAAGAAATTTACTGCAACAGCTCCTTTTTCTGTCAGGTTAGTTGAGGTTACTCTTCCTAATCATCGTTTTTTCTATTGCTATAAGAATAATTCTCTTTAGCTGCTTTGTCAAGGGACAAATTTGCTAAAAGACTTGACAAACATGTATTTGCACTTCTTTAATTAATTGAGGGGGTCGACTGGCTTGCTGACTACAAGTAAGATCGGGAAAATTCAGGGGCGAATTTCTGTACCGGGCGATAAATCTATTTCCCACAGGGCATTAATGCTCCTTGCCATCAGCAGGGGCAAGGGGAGGATCAGCGGCTTTCTGCGTGGTGCAGATTGCCTCAGCACCATGGCTTGCCTGGAACAATTAGGTCTTGAGATCGAAGACTTAGGGAGTGAGCTTGTCGTTTACGGTCAGGGTCTTCACGGCTTAAGGAGGCCGCACCGGGCTTTGGATGTGGGCAATTCAGGAACGACAATGAGGCTGCTGAGCGGGATCTTGGCCGGGCAGAAGTTTCCCGCAGCAATCACGGGAGATCATTCCATCCAGACAAGGCCTATGGACAGAATTGCCATTCCCCTGAGAATGATGGGTGCGGTAATCGAGGGGAAAGCCGGCAGGGACTTGGCACCGCTTCTGATTCAAGGACGGAACCTGCAGGGTATTGACTACACCCTTCCGGTAGCCAGCGCCCAGGTAAAATCAGCAATTTTGCTAGCCGGTCTGTATGCTGAGGGAGAGACAGTTGTCAGAGAACCCAAGCCTTCCCGGAACCACACAGAACTCATGCTCGCAGCTTTAGGGGCTGAAATAGAATCAAAAACTTATGAAATCCGGCTAAGGAGCAGTGAGCTCCAGGCCTGTGATCTGCAAGTGCCGGGAGATATTTCCTCGGCAGCCTTTTTCATTACTCCTGCGGCAGCTATGCCCGGTTCTCATCTGATCGTCAAGGATGTAGGCCTCAACCCAAGCCGGACGGGGATTATAGATGTGCTGAAGGATATGGGTGCCGGCATCAGTTTGGAAAATGTGACAAAGCTGGGCGGGGAGCTGCGAGGGGATGTCGTAGTCAGGGGTGGAAGGCTCCGTGGGACGGTAATAACCGGCGAGATGATTCCCAGGTTAATCGATGAAATCCCAGTTCTGGCGGTTGTGGCGAGTCAGGCGGAAGGAACTACAACCATTACAGGTGCAGAAGAACTTCGGGTTAAAGAGTCAGACCGCATTAGTGTGCTGGTACAAGAACTGGGCAAGCTGGGCGTTGATATTCAGGAACTTGCCGATGGTATGCAGATCAAGGGACCTTGTGCGATCCAGGGAGCCGAAGTCCACAGCCACGGAGATCATCGTCTGGCCATGGCCTTGGCTGTTTTAGGACTGTTCTCCCGTGAGCCAGTTAAAGTGCGGGGCAGTGAGTGTATAGATGTATCATTTCCGGGATTTGAGAAGGTTCTCGGTCAGATAATCAAGTACTGAGGAGAGTGGTTTCTGCCATGGAGACAATTTCTATAGATCTAGACAACAAAGGCTATTCCATCCATATCGAAAGTAATCTCTTAGCTAGGATTCCAACCCTGTTGGATCCCGCAGACTCCTGGGCTGTGATCACAGATGAAATGGTAAACAGTCTTTATGGGCAGTCCCTTCTGGAGAACTGGCCCAGTGATCTGGTGCATATGATCATGCTCCCGGTGGGCGAAGCTGTAAAGAGTCTCCAAACTGTGGAGGAGGTTGCAGGCAAGATGCTGGAGCTTGGTATGACCAGGCACTCAGCAGTCCTTGCCCTTGGTGGGGGTGTGGTGGGCGATGTGGCAGGCTTTTGTGCTTCCATTTATATGAGAGGCATTCGTTACATACAAGTTCCAACCACTTTACTGGCCCAGGTAGACAGCTCTGTTGGGGGCAAGACAGGGGTCAACCTGCCGCAGGGCAAGAACATTATGGGGAGCTTTTATCAGCCCCAGGGGGTGTTCATTGATACCCAGACCCTAAGCACATTGCCTAAGCGGCACCTAATCAGCGGTATGGGTGAGGTGATCAAATACGGGGTGATTTATGACTATGAGTTCTTAGGCTATCTAGGCAGCCACATGGCAGACATTCTTAATTTAGAGGAGGCTGTCATAAAAAATGTCATCAGGCGCTGCTGTGAGATTAAGGCAGAGGTTGTGGCTAAGGATGAGAAGGAGCAGGGTTTGCGAAAAATCCTAAACTGCGGACACACCGTAGGCCATGCCTTGGAAGCTGCCCGAAAGTATCGGCAGTATACTCATGGAGAAGCTGTGCTAATAGGTCTGTATGTAGAAACTCTCATGGCAGAGAAGATCGGTCTGATTGACGAAGACTACTGCAATGAGATTTTGGATCTCGTCCAAAAGACGGGCATTGATGTTAAGTTTGAGGTCCCCTTGGAAAGGCTTATCAGGAGTATGCTGAAGGACAAAAAAAATAGAGCTCGCCGAGTATCCTTCATTTTGCCGAGCGGTAAGGGAGAGACCTCAGAAGTGTTCTTGACAGAACAAGAGGCCTTAGGCCTCTTGCGGATGTTATAGTGCCCTTGAATCATAGAAACCAAGCTTCTCGGTCTGTTTCTTCCAGTAGCGTCTAAAGCGCAGGCTTCCTCTTATTTCCTCGGCGTTCGGCCTGCTGCGGGTTACGACTGTGTTCAACATTTTTTCCTCTGCCTGCCAGGCCTCAGCCATAATCGTATCCAGATCCGACAGTTCCATCGTGGCACCGAGGGAGGCTGTCTTTTCCAGACAGGACCTTTCCAGTTCAGCACCTGCTTGGAGATGCCTTTCTAGTTGAAACACTCTGTTTTGCAGAACCAGTCGATGGAACTCTTCCCTGAGCATCCAGAAACTCAGCGCCTCTTCTTCCTGTTCTTCGCTAAAGATAAAGGCATTGTCTGTCAGCCAATACGGCTTAAAAATTGAAATGCAGGGCGTTGAACTTCCTGTCAGCCAGTAGGTATCTAAAGGGTCAGAGAGTTCTGCCACATAGCTTCCGGTGGTGTGGTCTCCAACCAGTCCTCCCCCATGCATGCAGACGCTGCTTAAGGCAGGTTGGTTGAAGGGACTCTTGGCACCGAGACTTTCGTCGTGGGAACGGAGAATTTCCATCATAGTCTCCACCGTAATTTGTCCCTTTTCTGCTTGCAAACGGGCGGAGCAGATCTGGTATCGGCTGGCTGATCCGCTAAACCTGGTGATCAGCTGATTGGAGTAACAGCGGGCAAAGTCGAAATCCTCTTCTGACTTGCACCATCTTTTGGAGATAGCATAGTTAATCAATTCTGGGTGGGCTAAGTCAAAATCCTTGCCTATACTGAGACGATTGGAGATGGCCCGGATATCCTTCACACGTTCAGCTGCCCAATAGGGGCCTGCTGTTTCTAACACCCAAGCAGAATTACGGTCTGCGATCAAGAAAGAATTATGATAGACAAATCGCTTCTCATAGCCGCAATTTCCGCCCTGCCCGTGTCTTTCCAAGAGTTCGGTAATAAGGTGAAGTGCTTCCGTGCTGGTCTTGCAGCGCTCTAGGGCTAGGCGTACTAAATCCATCCCCAGCAATGCGTCGGGGCCCTGCTTTACTTTAGTAAAAACTGCTTCATTGCCGATATTAAGTCCAAACTCATTGGCGCCCATCTCAGCTCCCCACATCCAGGAAGGTTTGAGAAGCAGCACCTCGTAGGTTTCTCTGGCCTGATCTATGGTAATATACGTGCACTTTACCTTGGTACCTGCGGCATAGCTCTTGCGGGGAACTCTGATCATGAGCAGGGGTTCATTCGGCTGTCGATCACTGTTTTTTGCAAAAATCACATTTCCACTCTTGGTTGAGTTGCCCAGGGCTACCATAGTATCGCACATAAATATTCCTCCCTTATGCAAAAGGATTCTTTTTAAAGAATTTCTACTCAGAGCCTGAATTTCCTCTTATAGTTAACATCTGAGGGAAAACAGGCCGTTTTTTGGCACAATACTGTCGGAAACGGATATACCTGTAATTTAGAGCAATCCTCCGTAAAGAGACGAATTTGCAATAAAAAGAATCAATACAGGGGGAAATCCACTTGAAACAACTTTCACAAAACGATATAGTGATCTATGGGCAATAGTGATTGTATATTAATGAGGTGAAATGCAGTGCTTAAACGCCAGTTTGTTCTTTTTAGTATACTGGTATTTTTTTGGTTGCTTTTATCGTCGGATTATGACGCACAACACATTATCACTGGCATAGTCTTGTCGGCGCTGGTGACCTGGTTCTGGCGTGACCTTGCTGACTTGCTACCCAGCCAGTCGCTAGTCAGAAAACTGCCTGCGACAATTCTCTTCGGTCTGGCTTTGTTCTGGGAGATAGTTGTCTGTAACTATGAAGTGGCAAAAACGATGTTGTCTGAATCGTCAAAGATTGAGTCTGGTTTTGTCACTTTTAAACCGGATTTGGCAACCTCTTGGGGCAGAATTATCTTGGCAAACTCCATCACCCTTACCCCCGGAAGCGTGACCGTAGACGTAAACCCTGACACCGGGGTCTTTATGGTGCACAGCCTGACTAAGGAGTTGCGCGAGGGTCTGGAGGATGGTCGTCTAGTTCGGCGCATTAAGGCTCTGGAAGGGAGTGTAGCGAAATGAGCATAGCTTTACTCATAATTATTGTTCTTGGCTGTTTGGCGCTTGTCGATCTAATCCGGGCTATACTTGGGCCAACCGCGGTTGACCGTATGGTGGCGTCCTCTGCCATTACAACAAAGGGTTTGGCTATCATTTTGCTGCTAGCTGTAGCCGATAGCAATTTGGCTTACATTGATGTGGCTTTAGTGTTGGCTCTGTGTGGTTTTGTGGGGCTGCTGGCTTTGCTGCGATCGCTTTTGCCTGCAGATGCCGATCATCTGGTGAAGGAAATAGCTGAACGCCCTGCCCAGCTAGTGCGGTATGCGAGTCGGGAGGAGAGTAAATAATGCCGATTGCCTATATTTTCTTCTTTATTGGTATAATTTTCTTTGCCCTGACCAGTCTGGGGCTTTTGCGCATGCCTGATGCCTACTGTCGTCTGCACGCGGCAGCCCTCGGAGATACTTTTGGTTTTTTGTTTATTACAATCGGGCTATTGCTGCATGTGTCAGGCGTGGCCTATATCATCAAGCTGCTCATGGTCTTGGTGACTATGTGGATTATGAATCCGACTGTTTCCCATTATATGAGCAAGGTAGCTTTGCTGCGCGGAAACTGGGTAGTTGTTGAAAAGCGTGATCAGTCTGACCAGGAAAGGGAGGGAGCTAGCGCGTGAATGCACATATTGCGGATTTGCTTAACGTTGTGGTTCTCAGTTCCCTGGTAGCGATTGCTATTGCGGTGTCGTATGTTAAAGACTTGCTCTATGCCGCAATCCTCCTGGGGGCTTATAGCCTGGTCATTGCCCTGATTTGGCTGTTGATGAATGCGCCAGACTTGGCGATTACTGAAGCTGCGGCCGGAATCGGCATGACTACGCTTATGATTGCGGTAATTAGTAAAATAGGGCGGAAGGGGGAGTAAGATGTCCAATAAAATAGCGATCATACTCTTGGTCTGTATCGGATTGGTCCTGCTCTTGGCCATCTCTGAACTGCCCTTGTATGGAGCGCCGGATAATTCTGCCCAAAATTATGTGTCTGAGCGCTATATTGAGGGAGCGGTCAGTGACACAGGCGCATTGAATATGGTGTCTGCCATTGTCATCGACTATCGCGCCTATGATACCTTGATTGAAACTACAGTGCTATTTACGGCCGTTATTGCGGTGTTCATGGTGCTGAAAAAGGCACCTGACAGAAAGGGTGAGCCTAAGTGAGGGACTTTGTCTTAAAGCGTGTGGTAGCCTTAGTGCTGCCCTTTGTTACGATGTTAGGTCTTTACGTTATCTTCCATGGCCACCTCTCTCCTGGCGGCAGCTTCTCTGGCGGTATTATCACAGGGCTGTCCATGATCGCCTTTAGTCTGGTTTTCGGCCTCGATCGCAGCCAGGAGAAAATTTCTGAGCGCATGATGACCCTGATCGAATCCTTCGGTGCCCTTTGGTATGGGGCTATGGGCTTGGTCGGAATTTTACGGGGCACCTCTTTTTTGATGAACAAGGGTGCCGGAATTCCCCTGGGGGAACCTGGTAAGCTGTACTCAGGGGGTTTAATTCTCTTAATCACACTTGGTGTTGGCCTAAAGGTGGCAAGTACCATGGTGACTTTGTTTGTATCATTGATGGAGGAAGAGGAGGAATAAGATGGGCGAGATCGGGAGTCGAATAATTCAAAACTATCCTTATGTTTTTGCCCTTGCCCTTTTTATCATCGGTATTTATACAATTCTGACCAACTCCAACCTGTTCAAGAAGGTCATAGGCATTAATATTATGGAAGGCAGTATTTATGTCTTTTTTATTGCAGCAGGTAACATTCGGGGTGGGGTTGCACCTATCTTAGACATGGGCGAACCGGGCCTTGTTTATGTGAACCCGCTGCCACAGGCACTGATGCTGACGGGTATTGTGGTCAGTGTCAGCGTTACCGCGTTTTCCCTGGCCCTGATTATGAAGCTGTACCGCTTCTATGGCACGGTGGATGCACGGGAAATCATGAGAATTCGAAGCGAGGTGAGGGCCAGTGCCGGTGGTAATTAGTGAGAACCTGGCGGTTCTGATTGTAGTTGCACTGCTCTCTGCAGGATATGTCATGCCCCTTCTCAAGAAGATCAAACGCTTTCGTGTGGCAGAGTTCTTTGCAGTCTTTGTGCTCGGTCTGGCTTTATCTGGAGGACTCTATCTGGCAAGGGAGGTTTTGCATAATGGTGCGTTCACCTATGCTGTAGGCGGATGGTCTGCACCCTGGGGCATTGAACTTGCGGTAGATTCGGTATCAGGGCTATTTCTGATCACAATCGGCTTGGTGGCCGCGCCAATTCTGCTTTGGGCTTCAGTAGATCTGGTGCGGGAGGTGGGCAGCCGGGCCAGGGCTGCCTGGTATCTAACCCTGTACTTGCTTCTAGTAGCGGCCCTGAGCGGGTTGGCTGTCACAGGCGATTTGTTTAACGTCTATGTTATGGTGGAAGTAGCCACCATTGCCAGTTGCGCAATTGTGGCCGCCCGCAGTAACGCTGTTTCGGTTGAGGCAACTTTCAAGTATTTGATGCTGGCTACTATCGGTTCGGGTTTTGTTCTTCTCGGGATAGGCTTTCTCTTTGTCCTCACCGGAAACCTCAACATGAACTTCATTTTCCAGGAGCTCAGTACTTCATGGCAGAATTACCCCACTGCCCTTTGGGTGGGTCTAAGCTTTTTTATGGTGGGTTTTGGCGTTAAATCAGCACTTTTTCCACTCCATGTCTGGTTGCCCGACGCCCACTCTTCAGCCATAACCCCCTCCAGTGCGATGCTTTCATCTTTAGCGGTTAAAGGTTATATTATTGCTCTTTTGAAGGTCTTTTACATCGCAGTCGGCCCGGAGATTATCACTAATCTACCGATAACTGACATCATGACCCTTTTGGGTATGCTGGCAATTGTTGCAGGTGCACTCTTTGCCCTGGCCCAAGATGAACTGAAACGGAGACTGGCTTTCTCCACCGTGTCTCAAGTGGGGTACATTTTCTTAGGCATTGGCCTAGGGAACATTCACGGTCTGACAGGAACCTTTATGCACATTATCAGCCATGGGGCAACTAAGGCTCTCCTATTCTTAGCGGCTGGTGCCATCATTAAGCAGACCGGTAAGACCCGCATTAGCGAAATGGCCGGGGTTGGTTTTGAGATGCCGGTGACTCTTGGCGTCTTT
Organism: Bacillota bacterium; assembly: GCA_012520315.1. Taxonomy (GTDB): domain Bacteria; phylum Bacillota; class Limnochordia; order Darwinibacteriales; family Darwinibacteriaceae; genus UBA5420. Next base: position 33,605 of record JAAYOM010000052.1, read on the forward strand.
GCCGTGGGTTCCTTATCCATGATTGGCATACCATTGTTTTCGGGATTTGTGAGTAAATGGCAGCTGCTTTTGGGCAGTTTGGTTAATCGCAACTTCCTGGCAGTGATAGTCTTGGTGGGAGGCAGCCTGCTGGCCGCCGCTTATTTGCTGCCCGTCTTGCGCACCGCCTTTTTTGAACGGTCCCAAGACAGGACTGTCAAAGAAGTTCCCTATGTGCAGTTAGTTGCTATGCTGTTCTTGGCTGTTGTCATCATTATGGTGGGGACATTCCCCAGTTTTGTCCTGCAATTGGCAAAACAGGCCGCAGGTACACTTTTGGGTCTGGAGGTATTGCCATGAGTCTACCCTTAATTTTAGTCGCAGTTTTTGGCACCGCCTTTGGAGCCGTTTGGGCAGCTGTCACTCCAGATGAGGATCGGACGGAGCGGAACTTCGTGGTTTTCGGGGCTTCCCTAGTTAGCGCGCTCATCGTGTGGTGGCTCTTAGGTCAAGGTCTATACTCTGCCAGCTTTCCCGCATTTGAGCTGGGAGTGGCGTCTTTGAACTTCAAGTTTGCCCTGGATCCTCTGGGCTTGACGTACGCTGTGATTGCCTCCACTTTGTGGGTCTTTGCCAGTGTCTACTCGGTGGGGTATATGGATCAGGAAGGCAAGCAGCGCCAGTTCTTTTCATTTTTCCTGCTGTCAGCCGGTATCACACTGGGAATCGCCTTTTCAGGCAATCTTTTTACCTTCTATCTCTTTTACGAATTGCTTACTTTTGCGACCTATCCCCTGGTGGTACACAGCGGAGGTGAGGATGCGGCTAAGGCGGGCAGGAAATATATCACTTACAGCTTGGTTGGTGCTAGCTTAATTTTAGCAGCCATTGTGATGCTGTGGCGTCTGACAGGCGGGATTTTGGACTTTGGGGCTATATCTGCAGCACTAGGTAATGCCTCTGCAGGGCAGCTAGTTACGCTGTTCTTCCTGTTCTTTATAGGCTTTGGAGTTAAGGCGGCCATCATGCCCCTGCACGGCTGGCTGCCTGCGGCAATGGTTGCACCTACGCCTGTGAGTGCACTCTTGCATGCCGTGGCAGTAGTGAATGCCGGTGTCTTCGGCATCCTGCGAACGGTGTATTCTGTCTTTGGCGTAGATGTAGTGCAGAATATGAAGATCCGCCCAGTATTGTTGGGAATTTGCGCGCTTACGATTCTGATGGGTTCCTTAATTGCACTTAAGCAAGATGTTCTCAAGCGGCGTTTGGCCTACTCCACCATCAGTCAGCTGGCTTATATCCTGCTCGGTGCCTTTGTACTTCATCCCTTGGCGCTGAAGGGTGCCATCTTGCATATGATCTTTCATTCTACGTTGAAAATCGTGCTGTTTTTCTCCGCCGGAATTGTCGCCACAGAAACCGGTTATTTAAATGTCAGTGAACTAAGGGGCGTGGGACGGATTTTACCCCTGACTTTGGGAAGTTTCGGGCTGATCAGCCTTGGTATGATCGGAATGCTCCCTCTCAGCGGTTTTTGGAGCAAGTACTTTCTCTTGCAGGGAAGTCTCGCCGCTGACGCTTGGATTCTCTTGGCGGTCTTACTGCTCAGCGGGCTGCTCAACGCCTTTTACTTCCTACCAATTACCATAACTGCGTTTAGCGGGGAATCTGACTTACAGCCCAGGAAAAAGAGCAGCTCCCTTTGGTTTATGCTGGTGCCAACTTTGGCCCTAGCCGCCCTGGGCCTAGTTTTTGGTCTCTGGCCCGGCCTGGCATCGCCTTTGGTTGATGCGGTCGTTGCCCAGTTCTTCAGCTTGTGAGGAGGTGATTTGCTATGCATTGGAGCTTATTATTAATCGTGATTCCGTTCTTGGGTGCGGCTCTGTTGGGATACCTGAGGGATCAGCGAAGCCAATCTTTGATTGGTATAGCTGTTGGGACTATAGTGCTTCTGTCCAGCGTTATGAGTTTTCTGGCTTTTCGTGCCCATGGTGTTTTGACCTGGCAGTTAAATGGAGCAGGTGTCTTTGCACCTTCCTTGCGTCTTGATGGTCTTTCCGCTCTGTTTAGCATGTTTTCTGCCGGCGTGTGGCTGGTGACGGGAATCTACATGTACACCTACATGCAGCATGAGGAGCGGACCCTCAGTTTTTATGCCTTCTATTTAATTACTTTAGGTGCGGTACAAGGACTCTTTTTAGCCGGGGATTTTGTCACCCTGCTGGTCTTTTTTGAAGTTATGACAGTGGCTTCCTTCTTTTGGGTTATTCATCGTCAAGATCGAGAGTCTATGCAAGCCGGCTATTTTTACTTGTTCCTGGGTATTGCCGCTGGACTATGTATTGCAGGGGGCATTGCTTTGCTCTTGGTTGCAGGCACTACCTTGAAAATTGGTTTAAGTGCGGCTGTGCCAGGCAATACCGCCATGTTCGGCTGGGCTGTTCTCCTTTTTGTCCTGGGCTTCGGTGTTAAAGCTGGTATGGCCCCAGTCCACATTTGGCTGCCTAAGGCTCATCCTGTGGCGCCAACTCCAGGCAGTGCACTACTCTCTGGAATTTTAATCAAAGCGGGTGCCTATGGCCTGATTCGCACGGGACAGATGGTCAATTGGGGCCTGGGAGATCTTGTGCCTTGGCTGGGAACTTTAGTAGTCATTCTCGGTGTCGTCACCATGCTGCTCGGAGTAGGTCTTGCCCTCTTACAGGCTAATGCCAAGCGCCTCCTGGCATACCACAGTGTAAGCCAGATGGGTTACATTATCTTAGGTATCGGCACTGCTTTGGTGTTAAAGGGGCAGGGCAGCTTTGGTCTTTCCGGCGCTATTTTTCACTCCTTGAACCACGCCCTGTTTAAATCGGCACTCTTTTTAGGTGTTGGCATAATTGTCTTAGGCACAGATGAACTGGATCTAAACAAATTAGGGGGTCTGTGGAAAAAGTACCCCTGGACAGCCATTTGTATGCTGATTGCGGCCTTCGGCATCACGGGGACTCCCGGCCTCAATGGTTTTATCAGCAAGAGTCTGCTCCATCACGGTGCCCTGGAAGTAGCCCTTTCTGGAAATGCGATCATGGTTTGGGCTGAGCGTTTCTTTAATTTGGTCGGAGTTGGAACTGCAGCTTCCTTCGTAAAGCTGATTGGACTGACTTTCCTCGGAAAGCAGAAGACTCAACTCAAGGCAGACGCAGGAGAAGGACCTATGCTGAAAATCGCTATGGCGCTTTTAGCTGCAGTCATGCTGATTATTGGCACCCAGCCTGACTTGATCATGAATCTCTTCATCAAGCCGGCGACACACAGTGCGGGGCTTACAGATTTGGCACAGCTTAGCCAAGTGAACTTTTTTGCAAGTTCTGCTGTGTGGGATATGTTGATTACCTTAGCCCTTGGCGGAACCCTTTTTGCTTTCGGCATGAAGACTAATCTCTTTCACTATGAGCCGCCACAGTGGCTCAGTCTGGAGGCAGCAGGCCGTCAGCTTGTCAAAGCTTACGTCGCAGCTGACAGCTATGTGAGCAGAACTTATCAGTCCTTTTCCAGAAGGTTTGGTTTTCGCCTCAGAAGTTGCTACAGGCGCATGCTTGTCATTAACCGGCGTTTGGATTTTGAGGGAGGAGGCATTTTCACGGTGCTCAGCTTTTCCAACCTAAATTCCAATGCCTTTCTAGTGTTAACTGTCTTTGCTGCTCTGGTTTTGTATTACTTCGGAGCTCGGCTGTTAGGCGGTTGATGGTTGGGCCGGCCGGATGATTCCTCGGAATCATCCGGTTTTTTTCTTTTGCGAGGCAGGAAAACATTGACAAAGGAAGACGCTATGGTATACGATATTAGTGCACTAGGTAACTGGTACACGAAGGGAAGCGATGCAAGTGGAGAGTGTCAGAGTGGTTTATGCGACAAAGACAAAGCACTCCAAGAAAATAGCGGAGGCCATAGGCAGCGCCCTCAAGGCCGAGGTCAGCAATGTTACGGACAGGCCAAGGGTAGAAGAAGTCGAACTACTGTTTATAGTAGGCGGTGTTTATGGAGGCGACAGCCTGCCCGAGCTACTTGACTTTGTACGGAATTTAGACGGAGATAAGGTACAGCACGCGGCTTTGGTCACATCCTGTGCATCGAAGAAACATCGGCAGGAAAAGGTTCGACAAATCCTGGCAGGAAAGGGCATAGACATTGTCGATGAATTTTTGTGCCAAGGAAGTTTTTTATTGTATAAATGGGGCCGCCCCAACAAAAGAGATGTGCAAGGGGCGGTAGATTTTGCCAAGGGCTTGCAGGAAACAATGTGAAACATTGAATCAGGCTGGACACTTGGGTATACTTATTGTATTAGGGCAAAAAAGGAGAGGATCAGATGGCCATTGTTGAGCTAGAGAATGTTAGGAAGGTCTACACTCTCGGAAAAGCAGAAGTGCATGCTGTACGGGGTGTAACTTTTTCTATAGAGAAAGGCGATTTTGCCTCCATAGTAGGACCCTCAGGTTCAGGAAAATCAACCATTCTTAACCTGATCGGCTGCATTGATCAGCCGACTGAAGGGATCGTCAGCATAAACGGAACAGTTACTGCCGGCTTAAAGGATAGAGCCCTTACCCAATTAAGGCATGAGACCCTAGGCTTTATTTTCCAATCCTTTAACCTTATTCCTGTACTTAATGTCTACGAAAACATAGAGTTCCCCCTCCTGCTGGGAAAGAAGAAGGGCAGCAAGAAAGAGACCAGAGAATGGATCGAGTTTCTTATAGAAGCGGTGGGCCTGGCTGATCATATGCATCACAAATCAAATGAACTGTCAGGGGGACAGAGGCAGAGAGTGGCTATTGCCCGTGCACTGGCCACCAAGCCGGAAATCGTACTAGCCGACGAACCCACTGCAAACCTTGACTCCAAAACGGGGCAGAGCATTATTGAGTTAATGAAGAGGATGAACTCAGAGCTCAGCACTACATTCATCTTCTCCACCCATGACAGGAGCATTATGGAAATTGCAGACCATGTGATTCAGCTCCTTGACGGCTTGATTGTGGAGGACAGCAAGACTAAAGCTGAAGCGGGGAGTATATCATGAGAATCCTGCTGACTATTGCTTGGAGAAACATTCGCGAACATAAAGTGAAGACAGCAATTATTGGCCTGATCATGATTATTGGCATTATGGTTCTAGTTGTGGGTAACTCCTTTATGGATTCTGCCGCAGCTGGTATTGAACGTTACTACATCCAAAACTACACCGGCCACTTTATGATCACTGGCAGAACCCGGGGTCAGCTGACCTTGTTCGGCTATCAGGACATGACTGCCATGGAAAGGGCAGTGCCGCGGATACCCCAGTACGCAGAAATTGTGGAATTTGCCAGGTCCCTTCCCTATGTTGAGTCAATCAATCCGCAAGTATCAACAACAGCGATGATTTCAAGAGGCGACAACATGCTGGGCGTTTCACAGCTCTTTGGCATTGTTCCGGATCAGTATCAGAAAATGTTCCCGGACAATGTTGAGATTCTCGAAGGCGGCTTTTGGGAGCCCGGCAGCCAGGGAGTATTGTTGAACAAGACAGTAGCCGAACACTTGGAGCGGCGCATTGGTTTTGCCTTAGAACCAGGGGATAAGATCCTGTTTACATCCGCGAGTACGATCTCGGGCATGCGCATTAGAGAAGTTGAGATCAGCGGGATCTTTCAGTTTAAGCAGTCCAATGTGCAGCTTGATATGGTCAGCCTGATGGATATTTCAAATGTGAGGGCTCTGTCTGGCATGGTGGTCGGCCATTCAGAACCTGCCGAGCTCACTGAGGAAGAACAAGTTCTGCTGGGAGATATTGATGCAGATAGCATCTTTGATTCCTTGGATTCACTCTTCGCCCCGGTAGAAACAGAGGAAGATACATTAGATGAAGAATATTGGTTGTCTTTACTGGGTGACACTGAATCTCGGGATCTCTCAAATGTGGAGGACACGGGTGCTTGGCAGTATCTTTTAGTCAGGCTGACTGACGAGAAGTATCTGAGACAGGCTCAGAGTGATTTTGCCAACTTTTTCTCTGAACAGAACCTTGCTGCCGAGACCCGGGATTGGCTGCAGGCTGCAGGTGCCATGGCGGGACTGTCCTATGGCATCAAGAGCATTTTCAACGGAGTTGTGCTGATCATCGCCGTTGTGGCCATAATTATCATTATGAACACCTTGGTAATTTCAGTAACAGAGCGCATGGGCGAGATTGGCACGATGCGGGCTATTGGCGCCCAAAAGAGTTTTGTGCGCAAAATGGTGACGCTGGAAACCTTATTGCTTTCGGGAACAGCAGGCACCATAGGAGTGCTCTTAGGGGCATTGATCCTGTTTATTCTAAATAGAGTGGGCCTGGAGGCCAGTAATATGTTCTTTGAGATCATCTACGGCGGTCCTGTTTTGCGCCCCGAACTGTCTCTTTCATCGGTCCTTACATCGTTCGTGGTGATTATAATCGTGGGTATTGTCTCCAGCACTTATCCCGCCAGGATTGTAATGAAGACTTCGCCCCTCAAGGCCATGGAAAGTTCGAGGTGAGTTAGATGTTCTTGACAATGAAGGTCGCCTTTCGCAATATATCCAGGCAGAAGAAGCGCAGCTTCCTCCTGGCAGGTGCCATCGCCTTTGGCATGATGATCATTACGTTAATGAACGCCTTGACCGGAGGTGCGGTAATCAATATTCGGGATAATTTCTCCCATGCTTTAGGCGGTCATGTTTTCATTACAGGAAGGGAATGGACTGATGCTGGTCAGATGATCATGAAAATCCGTCCTGATGCCAATTTGGATCGTCTCTTGGAGGAAAACTCCGGCCAGATTGCAGCCTTTACCAGGCGCAGTCAGGCTATGCCGTCGTTGATTTTCGGTTCGCAGCAGACCTTGCATATGCTGTATGGAGTAGATTTCGTAGAGGAAGAACGCTTGGTAAATAGTTTGGTGGTTATCGAAGGCTCTCTGGCAGAGGTAGGGAAGCGAGATGACATCATTGTTCTGCCCGAACCCGTAGCTGAACGTTTGGGGGTAGAGGTGGGAGAGACTGTCCTGATCAGATTGGAGACTTTGACAGGGCAGCAAAACGTTGGTGAGGTTCAGGTGGCTGCTTTAATCAAAGATCAGGAAGAGCTTGGTCTTTCTGCAGCTTACACCAGTCGTGCGTATCTTAACGGTTTACTCGGGATGGAACCCCACGAGTATCAGATCCTGAATATGTTTGTCACCGATTTAGATCAGGTTGAGCAATTTGCACGAACGTTCCGTGAGGGATTGATGGCACCTGATGAAGAAGAAGAGCAAATCGATGAACCTGAGGTGACGGTGACAGTAGCCGGTGTACCGATCGATCCTGTACAGCGGACAGAAGAAGTCACACCTTGGGAAGGTACCCGCTATCAAGTGATGAACATCAATCAGATTATGGATGCAGTCGAGTTGGTTGTGGGCGTTTTGAACCGGGTAGGTTTGATTATTTTCCTGATATTGCTTGTGGTAACGATGGTGGGGATCACTAACACGTTTAGAATGATCATGATCGAACGAACCAAGGAAATCGGCACGATGCGGGCTTTTGGCATGCATCAGAAGCAGGTGAAGAACATTTTCCTCTGGGAAGCAGTGTTCCTCGGTCTCCTTGGCTGTCTGGGCGGCTTGGTACTTGCAGGTCTAATTGCCTTGGCCGTAGGCAGTATCAGTTTGAATGCCGACCCGTCCTTGCAGTTTTTCCTGGACAACAGCAGGATCACATTTGCCTTGCCCGGCAAAGATATCGTTACGAATGTAGTGCTAGTGATTTTCACGAGCCTGTTAGCCGCCTACTGGCCGGCACGGGCTGCCGCGAAAATGTCGCCCATCAAGGCACTTAGTTCTCACACATAGGAGGTTTTTTTATGAAGAAGGTGCATTTCCTCGCAGCTGTTCTGTTGTGTATACTGGCAATGAGCTTAGTGGCTCAAGCCCAGGATTTACGTCATATAGAGGAGATTTTGGACAATCTGGATGCCCAGTCTCGCTTTGACGGGTCAGATTTTTCTGCGGTCCTGACAATGATTGTGGAAGACCTTGAACAAGGCATTGAAAAGATGGTGGTGCGCCAGTTTAGGCGTGATGATGGAGAACGTTTTCTGCTCTTGATTCAGGAGCCGGTAACCCAAAGGGGACAGGGCTATCTGCTGGAAGGCGACAATCTTTGGTTTTATGATCCATCGAGCCGTCAGTTTGCCCATACCTCATTGAAGGAAACTTTCCAGGGATCCGATGCCCGCAACGCTGACTTTGGATCCAGTTCCTACTCCTCGTCTTATGAGATCGAAGGTTATCTAGAGGGTACCCTCGGAAGCTTTGAAGTCTACATTATTGATCTTAAGGCCGTAGATGATACCGTTCCCTTTCCCTATGTCAAGCTTTGGGTTACTAAGGATTCGAACCTAGTCCTGAAAACAGAAGAATACAGCCTGACCTATCGGCTGATGCGGACAGGTTTGTTTCCTAAGTATACCAAGGTTGGTAATGTGGTCATACCTGTACAAATGGTTTTCATTGACGAGCTGATCGAGGGTAATAAGACTCAAATTTCGGTCAGCGAGATTTCTACTAATGATATTCCGGATCATGTTTTTACCAAGGCCTATATTGAACGGGTGAATCGATAGGAGGTGCACTATGCCTAAAAGGATTATTTGTCTAACTGCGCTTTTGTCAATCTTGTTTCTAGGCAGTACAGTCTGGGCTATGGATTTTGATTTTGATGACCTCTTCAGTGATGATCTGTTTGTAGAAGTTGAGGCAACCCAGTCAGATGTCCCCCCTGAGGAGGCCCTGCTGAGACAGGACGGGCTGGATGTTGGCGGGAATTACC